>JAZUDR010000001.1:0-8637 GCA_045639725.1 Candidatus Avigastranaerophilus sp.
GATACTAATGATATTTTTTCCAGGATTTTTAGAGGTTCTATGCCTGCTATTGTAAGTGGCAAAAATACCAACAGTCACATTTTCTATAATAGCTATTTATCCACTTATATTGAAAAAGATGTGAATTACATATCCAACAACATTGATTCTTTGAAATTCCTGCATTTCATAACTTCTGTTGCGGCTAGATGCGGGCAGCTCCTAAATGTTGCAGATATCGCAAGAGATGCAGATATTAATCCAAAACAGACCAAAGACTGGCTTGAGATACTTGAAACCTTGGGAATTATATTTTATTTGCGCCCATATTCAAATAATCTTTTAAAACGTTTAATTAAAACACCCAAAATATATTTTTATGATACAGGGCTTATTTGTTTCCTGACTAAGTGGAGTAGTGCTGAAACCCTGGAAAATGGTGCAATGAATGGTGCTATATTAGAAAACTATGTAGTATCTGAAATTGTAAAAACTTATTTAAACAGTGGAAAAGAACCATTTATATATTATTATAGAGATAAAGACAGTAAAGAAATAGTCGTAATATTAGAACATGATGGCGTTCTTAATCCTATTGAAATTAAAAAATCTTCAAATCCTGGACCTGAATTGGTTAAAGTGTTTGGAATACTAGATAAATCATCTACACCACGGTCAAAAGGCGCTATCCTCTGCTTAAAACCAGAATTATCAGCTATAGATCGTGAAAATTATATTGTTCCTATTTGGATGATTTAACGATTTGGCTATATTCAAATACTGATAAACTCTCTTTTATAGACTTTTGCAGAAGTTGCGTTTACTTCTGCAATATTTCGATTTAGTCATGCAAAAGTTGCATTTACTTTTTCAATTGAGCTTTTTAAGAAAGTGTGGAAGTGAGGGAGTGAATAGTGAAAAAAAGTTGATGGGGGGTTGAAAAATATTTCGAAATATTAGAGAATAGATGTAGTGTTGAACTAATTTACTTTTGAGGAGAGATATTAAAAATGTCAGCAAAATTATTTGTAGGAAATTTACCATTTAGCGTTAACAACGAAAAACTCAGCGAAGAATTCGCCAAATTTGGTGAAGTAGTTAGCGCCAATATCGTTATGGACAGATCAACCAACCGTTCTAAAGGCTTTGGTTTTGTAGAATTCGCAACAGCAGAAGCAGCCCAGGCAGCTATTGCTGGTATGCATGAACAGGAAATGGGAGGCCGCAAGCTTACTGTAAGCATGGCCAAAAAGCAATAATCCCAAAAGCTTAATTAATGAATGAAGAACTGCTAAAAAAAATCAAAATAGCAGCCAACAAGAATTTTGACACTTATGTTCAGAAGGTCTTGAAAGCCTCTGCAGACCACGGAGCATTTGGCATGGAAATGGTAGACATGCTCCATGACCAGCTTCCCAGAACAGCCTGCGGAAACTGTGGTAAATGCTGCAACGCTATTTCCATGTATTCTTTAGAATATCATAGAATAATGCGTGAGGTAATGACCAAATGGCAGCCTGAACGCATCGCAAGACTTATAAAATCTGTTCTTCGCTTTGATCTGAGACAGGCAAATGTTAGTGACGAAAGCCGCCTTAGATGTGTATTCAGAGATGACGAGACAAAGGTATGCCTTATTCATCCTGTCAGACCCTTTGCTTGTCGCATATTCGGCCTCAAAAAAGAAAACGGCCTAAGAGAATGCGACAACGTCAAAGATCTGGCACTTCCGGAACAGATAGTCAGAGAAGAATACCTTACCAATCTCCAGACAAAAATATTAGAAAATTCTGAAGGCTATGAACCCTTCCCAGGAAAAGGCGAAATACACTTTTTCCCATTTGAATTCTGGTTCTTCAAGCAGATATTCCCAACAGAACGGGCACTTCAGATATACCGCGAAATTCTTGTTCCGATGTCCACCCCGCTTACAAAAATGTGGGATAAAATGGAAAAACAACCAGATATATTGCCCAGCGATTTTGAAAACTAAACTCCTAACACCCTCCTTTTATGAGGGAAACTCTCCTAAGACCCTCCTTTTAAGGAGGGATAAAGGGAGGTTTAACTTCAGCAGCCTGTTTGGAACTATTTTCCAGAATAACCTGATTTATTACCAGATATAAGTTGCCGCAGCACCAGGATTGAGGCAGCTGCTTATAGTATTTTTCCCGCCGGTGATTTTGAATTTCTTTGTATCACCACTGCTGTTCAGAACTACGACAACCAATTTTCCATCTATTCTTTCGAAAGCAGATGTTTCAAGATTATTATCATTGCTCTTAGCAGAAATCCTTACTGAACCTGGTTTTACAAACTTAGAAACCTGACCGACAATATAATAGGCCTGATTATAGGAATCTATCTTCTTTGTATTCTTATTGATTGTTACAGCGCCCTTACAGTCGGGGCAACCGCCAAGAGTATGCGGGTCACAATTCTGGTCTGATGCCAGATTCCATTCAAAAGCAGCATTACCATAGTTGTTCATGGTTCCTAAAATGACATTACTAAGATGCCACTTAAAGTCACCAGCAAAGTCGCCAGTGCGGCCAGTCCACTGTTCTGTCAGGTAAAGCTTCTTTTCTGGCTGTTCAGCATATACTTCAGATAAAGTGCTTATATCACCAGCATAAAGATGCCATGCAGAACCAGTAACATATTTGTTCGCATCTGCGTCACCCATTACAGTAAGGGCATAATCCTTCTTATCGCAGTTGTGGTCCCAGCATAGGATTTCAATATCGCCAAAGCCATTTTTTTCAAGTGTGGGGCCAAGATATTTACCAATGAAATTAGCCTGACTTACAGCATCCATAGCCATGCTAGGCTTGTTCGTATCGCATTCTGGCTCATTCTGGCAGGAAATAGTATTTACGTTTATTCCGTTATCCTTCATGGCCTGCAGATACTTAACAAAATAATCAGCATAAACCTGATAATATTCAGTCTTAAGATTTCCACCGCCATATAAACGCTTGGTTTTCATCCATGTCGGGGCACTCCAGGGAGTAGCAAGAATCTTAATATTAGGATTAATAGCCAGGATTTCCTTCAGCATAGGAATAACTTCCTTGTCACCGGCTTTGATATTGAATTTCTTCAATTCTTTGTCTGTGCCAATAAGCTTTTCGTCATAGGTAAAGCATTTCTTACTCAAATCTGATGCACCTATACTGATACGAACCATGCTCGCGCCAATTCCATATTCTGGATCGTAAAACTTCCTAAGAGCTTCCTTACGGTCCTCTGCAGACATTTTATTCAACAGATAAGCGCTTCCACCTGTTAAAGCAAATCCGAAACCATCAATAGTCTGATATTTTTCGCTGCTATCGATAGAAATTTCTGATATGTCATCCTTGTTAGCGCCAATAGCAGGAGTAGCCTGTTTTACCAAAAGTATGTTGGCAGAAGGGTCTGTAAGATACATCTGAAGACTGTTGATATCGCTGCCTTTTTTGAAGGCAGTAACAGTATCTTCTACTGCCGCAACAGTTGCGGCACCGCCTTCCAAATCAGAACCAGATGCTTCCATATGCGCGGAAGAAATTGCCTTGGCATCTACTGTTTCGTTTTCGTCGAACGGTCCGGCATAAGCCTGGCTGCTAAGCATTAGAGCAGTTGCCAAAAACATTAGTTTTATTATATTTCCGCGGTTTTTCATAGCAATCTCCCGTTAATGTACATCTCAAATCTGTATTTATTATAATAAATACTATAAAAAAGGGGAATAGTTTTCAACAAACCAAGAATTTATAAGGAATCAGTTACCTTCCTGAACTGCTTCTTCGTAAGTCTTATACTGAATCAGTTTCGGCGGTTGACAGCCTTCGAGGATTCCCTTGTAAGTCTTTGAGAACAGAATTAAAGCACCTCTAACTGGGTTACCAGCAGCCCCGACAGGATTATCCGTCAAATTATAAAATTCTTCAGTAGCTTCATCTAATTCAATAAGCTTAGCTTTCCCAGCGTTTAATTCGTTAAAATATTCTCTGATAATGTCCAGAAGTTTATTTAACTTATCAGAAGCAACTTCGCAATCCAACGCATAAAGTTCTTTCATAAACTTATTTGCTTGTGCCAGATATTCTGCTTTATTGCTACTTCTCTTTCCATGCTTAGTCTGAAGCATCTGATATTTTTCGCCATAAATAGGGTCTTCTTCATAAGTATTTTTGAATTCAGTAAGCCTTCCTTCGTATTTTCCATGTAGCATCATAATGCCCATCTGCCCATCAGCCAATGCATTCATTTTTTCCTGAGCAGCGGAGCGTTTTTCCATTGCCTTAGCCCAGCCATCCGGGTCACTCGTCATATTAGGCATTTTGCTGTTTGCGATAGGTGTTTGGTGAAAACTAAGATCTTCCATTTTCTTTTCAAAAGTGGAAATAACATTTTCCAAAGATTTTATCCGGGCTGCGAAGGGTTCTGCTGTCTTCAATGCTGCAGTTGCTTCGGCTGAGGTAGGAATCTTGCCTATTGCGTTAAATATTTCCTTGGCACTCTGTGCATAAACACTGCTAGCCATTAACATCAAGCTCATTAGAACAATGCTTAGTTTTCTTCTCATCTACTGGTCTCCGAATTGGTCTATGTCTATCTGTATTTTAAATAAGTATATAGTTAAATTTAATTAACTACAATAGTAAATGTAAATTTAGGGACTAGGGGTTGAGATAGCAACTTTTATGAATGTGACAGAAGTGGGAACATTAGGTTTTCGGCAAGGTTCGGAGCTTTTAGGAAGTCGGCAAGGTTGTCGGAACCGTTTTTGTCGAGAATGAACAGAGTGTTATCTTCCTCTTCGTATAAACCAAGCTTGCAATGCTTTGCTTTGTTTAAAGGGAAACCGAAATAGGCAGTCTGCGTGTTATCGTCAGCAACGGCCGCCAGAATACTCTGCATTGAACTGTTTTTATCACAGAAAATATCGTAGACAACCATCGCATCGCCTTCGTGACCGGCAATAACAACAGCATCTTCGGCTTCAACGTAGTAAACGTCATGCTTGTTGTATTTCATGCAATAAAACATTAAAAGACCTTTATTCTGAATATTTATGCATGAAAAAGGATTTCCAAGCTCATAATATTTCAGAAGCCTGTCTACATCTGCCTTGTCGTCCATATTAAGTCTGACTGCCTTTTCAGCGCAAGCATCAGCAACAACAGACATTCTGTATTGATGCTCGTCAACAGCCTTGAAACCAAATCTAGGATAAAAATCCAATACAGAATCATTAGCGAAAAGGAAAATACCATCGCATTTATCTTCCCATTCTGTCAGAATTCTGTCCATCAAAGCACTCGACAAGCCCTGCTTACGATAATCAGGAGCAGTCATGACACCCCCAAGCTGAATATATAAACGTGGTGGCTGATTCCCAACCCGAATATGCATTTTGTTCACAGAAACAGCCGAAACAATTCGGTCACCATCCATGAGAACATGGGGATTAAAAAGCTTACCATCCCAATAACCGGCCTGATACCACTTTTCAAAAGAGAGACCAGGGAATACTTCGGCGCAGAGAGCTTCATAGGCAGCTCTTTCATGGTCGCGGAACTGAATCTGATCACAAAGCTCGTAAGATTTATCAATAATATCTATTAATGTTGATTCCATAATATGTTAGAATACTCGCGCGAGGTAAATACATCAATGAAAAAAACACAAATTATTGCTTGTTCCCTGTTACTTGCAGGATGCCTTAACGGCGGTAATGCTATTGCTGCCAACGGTCCCAAAGAAGCAGTCGTAACAGTAGACAACCAACCAACTACATTCAGTATAGTAACTAAGACAGAAAACAATCACACAAGCCACAATATCATGGCTAATGGAAACTGGGTAGCTAATGCTGACCAGGACTGTAACATAAACGCATACAAGATTTTTTACGATGCTGATGATTATTGCGGAAAAATCAGTAAAAGTCATGATTCTGATGTATGGCACAGAAATGTTGTTCACTATAACTCTGATAGCGACTCTGCGGAATTTATCATAGAAACTCTGGCAACACAGGATGCAGTAATGGAAGGCACATTCAGAGAAGACGACAATTCTTTCTACAACATGATGCTTTTCAGAACCACAAGCAATGATATGCTTAAAGCCGCTACCGGCCTGTCTCTTATCGGCATGACACCACAGGAAGTAGAAAACGTTCTGGGTAAATACCAGCATATAACAGAATGTGAAGACCCGTATCTGCTTTATTCATTCTATGTTGACGGCGGCTCTTCCAGACTCATATACCTGTATATGAATGAAGGGAAAGTATCTGAAGTTGCACTGCGGAACGACCCCCCAGGAGAATGTGAATCAAAGTGCGGCGAAGGCTGGTATTATTCCAAGCTTCCAGAAGGCTGGTATACAAAAGGCACTGTAACAGCCACAAATCTCAACGTCAGAGCAGAGCCCAAAACAGGTGAAGTTATTGCTAAGATAGGTTCAGACCACCCAGAAATGATGTTTGCAGAAACAAAAAACACCAGAGAAGAATATCTCTGGGTTCATATCATTACTAAGTGCGACATGAAGGAAACTCATCCGGATACCATAGACGGCTGGGTTTATGGAAAATATGTAAGCCCGAGCTTCAAGAATTTCCATCTGGGCACCTGCTTCAACAACTGCTTTGAATATTTTGACTGGCTTCCACCTTATTTGGGAGAACCAACCACTACCAATGCAACAGAACCAGACGAAAATAGTAAATATCAGGTAACCAAAACATGGCCAGACAAGGGAATTAACCTGACCTTTAATGTTTTCAAAACAGGGGCAACCTATGTTAATAGTGCCGAAATAACAGGTGAAAAATATGCTTTTGCCGGTCTGAAGGTTGGCGCAAACGTTGAAATGATAAGAAATTTCGACGCTAACCTGAACAAGGTCAACTTCAAGCTCCAAAAGTCTTGCGATATTACCGGAAACGGCACAATGACATGGACAAGCACAGAATATGACGAAGAAGAAAATTCACGTCAGGTCGTAGTAGAAGCCCGCAATGGCAAGGTAATAAAAATAACCCTGAATAATATATGAATTTAGGTATTAGGTATTAGGTATTAGAGATTAGCCAAGAAAGGCACCCTCATTCGTCACGCTATGCGTGCCACCTTCCCCCTAAAGGAGGAAGGCCTCGCAGGGGCGAGATACATTGCATGCCAAAACCATTGGCTAAAATCAACGCGCCTTTCACGCCGCAGGCATCCAAGCTCATCCCGCAGATTCGTAATATTCTTTCATGCTCTTATACTGAATAAGAGAATTAGGATGGTATTCTTCAAGAACTTTCTTATAAAGTTTCGCAAATCCGATAAGAGTTATTCTTGCAGGATTTTGAGCAGCCATATCCATGCCACTTAACTTATAAAACTCATCAGTAACTTCACACAATTCTTTGATTTTAGCTTTATTTGTCACCAATTCATCATAATATTTTCTAATAATGTCCATGCGCTTATTAATTTTCTTAGAAGACGTTTCGCAGTCCAAAGCATAAAGTTCTCTGTAAAACTGATTAACACTATCTAAGTCATTATGTTTGTACTTGTTTTGCAACTGAGAATATCTTTCACTGTAAGCCGAGTCATCTTCTGACTGATCCAATTCTTCCAGCATTCCTTCGTATTTACGGTTCATATTCATCAGATTAGTCTGAAGTTCCATAAATGTCATCATCTTTTCCTGAAGTTCAGCACGTTTCTCCATTTCTGCAGCCCAACCATCAGGATCACTCATCATTCTTTGCCTGTTACTCGCAGCCATAGCAAGAGCTGCTGCAACCTGTTCTGATTCATCTGATTCACCAGACTCATCTGATTTATCAGCCTTTTCCAATTTTGAAATCGGTCCTTCCAAAGCTTTTATCTTATCTGCAAAAGCAGCAGATGTTTTTACTGCAGCAACAATTTCTGCTTCTGTTGGAAGTTTACCGAAAGAGGCAAACATCTCATCAACACTTTGAGCATTGGCGCTGATAGCAAACATCACCAATCCCAACAAAACAATACTTAATTTTCTCATACATATATCTCCTAATATTAAAACAACGACTTCCGACTATTTGAAGTAAAGGTCAACAGCAGCCTTGAAGCCTTCAGAGAAGGTCGGGTTATACTTTTCGTCACCCTTGATTATCTTAAGATGCTTGTAGGCTTCATAAAAGTCTACACCTGTATGTTCCTTAGTTACATTGCCACCAATCATGCCTACGGCTTCAGTCATATAAGACTGAACATCCTTCGCAGAAAGCAGTCCTTCTGTAGCGCACAATACTTCGGCAAGCGCAGTGCAAAGCTTCTTGGAAGCATTCCATACTGCTTCGTAATTATCTGTTTCCAAAGAATAGGCAGATATTGCAAAATTAGAGCAAGCAACACCTACAAGGCAGCCGGCCATAAAATTACATTCATTCTTTGGCGTCAAACCAAGAACATAACCAGCTAAGCCAGAACGTTCACCGTTATCAAAGACAGAAATCAGATTGCCTTTTTCATTGTCGTATTCAAGCCATGCCCAGCTTATTTTACCGTTTCTCAGACCAGGGCTGGCTGGAACAACAAATGAAAGATTCAGGTCTGTATTTGCCATTCTGTCTGTAAGCAGCTTCGGGAAGCCATTTTCAGCGAGATACTGACTAGC
>JAZUDR010000002.1:0-25530 GCA_045639725.1 Candidatus Avigastranaerophilus sp.
ACCTTTTCTAACATATTCGGCAGCTTTTAGCTTAAACACTCCGCTGTATTGCTTTCTGACTACCTCAAGACCCTTTTCACCATGTAAGATATAAAGATTTCTCCATAATCTTAATATTTTTGGCTCGCAACCAAGTTCTCTAGCTATAGGCTTAAGATTTTCGTGATGTTTCACTATTCTCTTAACTGCTGCCAGTTTTATTTCTAAGGTAAACTTAGATTTTCTTGACATACTATTCCTCCAAATTCTGGATATTTGTCCAAGATTTGGGGGACAGTACAAAGGAGGAAGGCTCTGCGAGGCGAACCTTGTCATCAATATTCATATGCAAATTCCCCCTGAAGGAGGAAGGCTCTGCGGGAGTTAGCCGAAAGAGATTATTTTGAAGTAGCGATTCTGGCTTAGCTTGTTGAGCAAGAACTGTTCTGGCCACTTAATAAGCGTCATGCGCAGATAACCATCATTTTCGTTCAGGCTTAATTTACTAATCCCTGCCTTCTTTGCCTGACCAGGATTAATAGTCCAATTAAGCCATCCATTTGCGCGCTGCTTCTGGTTTTTCAAAGAATAGCGTGCAAGTAGAGCATCGATTTCACGTGAATAAGAAGTAATATCAGCAATGTTACTTAATTCCAAAGTCACAGGAAAAGCAGTCTCCTCTTCCTTTTTTTTCGGAACAATTATCTTAATATTACTGATATCATTTTCTACAGCACCTGTATTTGGTTCTGCGGGCTTAGCCAGAGTAACCTTGGCAAGTGCTTTTCCGTAAGCGAATATTTCTGGTTCAATCAGTTCAACCCTTAGAAATGCTTCTGCCATTTCCTTTGAATCCAGCATTAATCTGCGTGCAAAAGCAGCCTTAATGAATTCTCTATTGCAGAAAGCCCATTTTTCTGGAATTTCAAAGCTGAACCATTTTGTAATTTTCTTAGAATTCTTATCTAGAATCGGCTTTATTGTAGAAAGTGCCGGTCCCATTTTATGCAGTCTGTCACGGTATTCAACAGTTTTGCAAGCACCACAGCCAGCGCAGCTTGCACTACCCCACGGCTTTGCAAGACAAGCCCTGATTTCCTTACTAGAATTTACATTGTTCCAGGTCTGCCACAAAAAGGCTTTACTGATACCAGTATCAACATCATCCCATGGGAAAACGGTTGAAATATCACGAGGCATTTCGGAAACCTGCGGCAAATTATGCTTTTTCAAGCTGCTCAACCAGTATTCCAATGCCTTGGAGTTGATTTCGCCTCTGTATCTGATTCCTGCATTTATAGAAGTTTCTACAAGTATTCGGGTATAGCGTCTATCAGAATATGCGACACATTCAGAGAACAATGCATCTTCAGGCCCTGAGCTAATTCTAGCTTCATAGCCGGATGCTTTTATGCTATTGCAAAGCTGGTCAAGCATTGCCTTCATTTTCTTTGCATCAGCACGTTTCGAAGCAAATTCCATCGGAGTCTGTGGTGAACGGAAAAGAACAGCAAAGGAGAAGGTTATTCGTGGCTTATTACGGCCTGTCTGTGTTCTGCTCCCTATTTTTTCCAGGAAACTCTTGAATTCTGAAATATCGCTTTCATTTTCGTAGCCTGTCAGAATCAGAAAAACCTTCATCTGACGCATATTACGTTGCATCAGTAGGTCTATGCCTCGGAGAATTGTGGCTTCATCAAGATTCTTTTCGAGCAATGTACGAAGTCGTTCGCTGATACCTTCCATTGCGCAGGTGTAAGTGCGCTTTCCAGCATCAAACTGAAGATCTAACAATTCAGGAGCATTAACTACGGCGTCAAAGCGCTGACTTTTAATGGCCACCCTGTCAAATCGGCTTCCAAGCTCATTAACGAGCTTGAAAACGTCGCTGCAGGTATTTGCATTAAATGTCATGAGCGAAATTTCGTTCAGCCCCATTCTGGCCTTAAGCTTTAAAGCTGCATCAAAAACACGTTCATAGCTGTTTTCGCGATATGGCTTCTGTTCCCAGGATTCTTTACAAAAAGAACAGAAGGAAGGGCAGCCTGCAGAAACGATTACATGTGAAGCTCCTGCTCCTTCATACATAACCGGACCACCGGTGAAGCATTCTGAAGCATTATCACATGCTGTTTTAGAGCTTTTTACGGGGAAAGGCGCACCATCGTCGCAGGTTATTTTTACCAGCCTGTCATTTTCAAAATGCTGCTGATATGAGGTTGGCTCATAAAAACCTGTTACGCTGTCTCTAATGAGCTTTAAAAGCTCTTTTCTGGGCAGATTTTTATTATCGCGGATAATTGTCAGGGTCTTAGCAAAAACCTGTTCGCCATCACCCATCAGAATGCCATCGACAAGGCCGCTTTCGCCATTTTCCCCTACTTCACCGTGAAGAATCGAATGAGTGCAGGAATTGCTCCCGCCAAGAATTATTATTGGGGCATTTTCTCTAGCTCTGGCTTCTCTTGAAAGGGGAACAGCGGAATATTCCAGCATAGCCGGCAAGTTAACCAGTTCCTGAAGAACAGAATTACTGATAGCTATTACATCAAAATTCAGAGCAGGCTCTTTGCTGGTAGTTCCAAGAAGCAGCGGGATACCAGCGTTGCACATAAGTTGTTCATCCTGCTCTGGTGGCAGAAACGCCATGTCAATGTAGCAGCCGTCAATGGAAGCGCCCATCTGGTAAAGATATGGGTGCGTTATACCCGCGGCAACATCGTTGTAAGGTGAAAGCCTGACGAACAGAACCTTAATGGAAGCGTCAGCAAATAAATCAGCGTTAAGGGTGTTAGGTTCGCCGCCCTGAAGCCAGACACCGTTATTAACAAGTCTATGCCTTTCAGCATTAAACCAGGTCTTAATTTGTTCTGAAGTCTTCAGGTCAGACCTATTCATTTTGAAACCCTATATCAGCCTTTTCTGAAACCGAGGAAGAAGCCGATTAAAAATGTTCCAGCAAAAGGCAGATTGTAGGTTAGCACGGACATCAAGCCCTGTGCGCCGTTTTCAAGAGTCTGCTTATCTACTGAATTCTGAACCTTTTCCCAATCAATCGTAATCCAGTTTTTGTATGCCAGATACTGCAGAGAAATAACAGAAATACCAAGAATAATTGCAACAATCTTAGCAACCTTCTTCAGAGTGTAACCTACAGCCCAACCAGCGATACCGCCCACACCAAGAGTAGTAACCAGAAACATTCCATTTGTTCCCAGAAGTTGTTCCAGCATTGGAGTACCAGAAGCATTAGCCGTATCGGTAGCAGCACCGGCCGATTTTGCCATAATTTCTATGGTATCGGAAGCAGCCTTTGTTGCATCAGCAATAGCAGCAGAATCAAGTCCTGCAGCCTGCAGTAAATCGGGGAGGAAAACCATTCCTGCTGTGAGTGTGAAGAGTGTAAATATAGTTTTCTTAGAGTTCAATTGCATAATAATGATTACAAAATAATATCAGGCTCACAGAGCCTGACACTAGTAAAGATCAGTTTTTATCGTCACTTCCGAGGAGACTTGAAAGGTCAGCAACCTTGAATATACCATCGTCACTGCCAATCCATAAATCCTTACCACACCATGCTACGGAGGTAAGTCCGCTCTTTGGCAGGCCAGGTATAAGCTTATCAACGTCAAGCCATTCATTGCCCTTAAGAATGCCAAGACCTTCATTAGTTACAGCAAAAAGCAATTCATAATTGTCTGTTGTAGCCAATGCATTTACCTTGTTTCCAGGTATTTTGCTGTTACCTTTTACCAATTCATCGACGATTTTGCCGTTAACCTGCATCCATTCCTTGTGTTCAGCAGTATAAGGTTCATAGTTGTTAGCCATGTCAGTAATGCACAGGCCTTCAGTTGAACCGATAGCCAAGCCGTCCTTGTAAAGAATCATTGTCTTAATGAAGTTACCAGGAAGTCTGCAGTTAGATGGGTTTGCAGGAATATCAATCAAAGATGAGCCCATAACGCTCTTAGCCGGACCAGTGGAATTGCGGGCCATTCCACCAGAAAGCTTGGAAATACCTGCTCTGGTGCCAACCCAAAGCTGACCCTGCTTATCGTATATAAGCTGTGTAATTTCGTCAGAAACAAGACCTGCAGAAGAATTGCTATATGTCTTACCACCAATGATTACGCCATAAGCAGTGCCAACAGCTACTTCGCCACCGTTGCCAGAAACTGCGCGAGCACGTCCACCAGTGTAAACGCTTCTGAAATCGTTGCCATCATAGTAGCAAGCGCCGTTATCAGTTGCGATATATAAGCACCTGTTCAAAGTCTGCAAACCAACGATAATATCAGAACCAAGTCTATTATTATTCTTCTTGCTGTGGATTTCCCAATTTACACCATCATAAGCAAACAGGCCCTTTTCGGAACCAGCCCATACTTTATTTCCAAGAGCAGCCATGCATGTGATTTCATCGCAAGGAAGCCCCTTAGAATGGGTAAAATGTTCTACCGTAAAAACCTTTGGTTTATTATCTGCTGACTTACCTGTGCAGCCAGCAAATGTTAACAAAGCACAAACTGACAATATTACAACAGCTATATTCTTGATACGCACTATAATAACCTCTTACTTTGGATATACCTTGAGGACGTTGTGAATTTCCATGGTTCCAGAAGCAGGACCAGTTCTATGAGTAATACCGTGTAAAACTACCTTCTGGTTTGGAAGTTCCTTGAGCTTGTTTGTCCATTCTTCTGAAAGGATTTCAAGACCTTTATCTCTTTTGCCTAAGCGGTCTTCCTTGAGATAAACAACGTCATTCTTTATAAGAACCTTACCACGGACTGTTTCTTCCTGAGTCCAAATCTTTACAGGTTCTTTTTCCTGTTTTTTCTTATCTTTCTTGCGACCCTTCTTGGAATCGTTTTTTTCATCAGCCGGCAAATAATCCTTTGGATTCTTTACCTTTTTGCAGGACTGAGCTGTCCACATAAGAACATTTGGAGCAACTGCTTCAGAAGAAGAAATCTTCTGACCACCTTCAGTATCTTCGTCTACTTCATATTCGGTAGCTACGTTACCAATAAGTGATACTTCAACTACATTGCCATAGCTGAAGCTTTTTTCGCGACGGCTATTCTTATCTACATTTCCTTTTGGAATATCAAAGCTGACCCAGCTGCCAGTAGCAACATTGATGTTTTCTGGCTTCAAATCGATAATTCTCAATACATTCAGACTAACTCTGTCTTTATAAATTGATTCTATTTTACCGATAGCAGTAAATTCAACTATTGATGAAGCATATAGACTTACTTCTGATACCAGAGTGAATACTATTAAAATAAAGGCTACCAAAGCGAAGCTTCGGCAATTATTATCAGTGCGCATCTGATTCTCCTACGAGTTTATAATCTGTGTACGATATTATCATAAATTGCGCTCCTATGCAAGAAATACCCCCCCTGTGAGTCCGATACTTAATGCATAATTCCTAATGAATGAGCCTTCGGCTGTGAATGAATCGGCTTCGCTGATTATGAATATTTATTATGGGCTAAAAAAAAGAAATCCCCCCTACCCCCCTTTACGAAAGGGGGTATTATAGGAGGGCTTTTTGCAGGATTTTATTTTAGTTTTATTGGGACGAAGAGGACTTCGCGGTTGCCGGCTTCGTCTACAGCATCTAAGTAGAAGAAAGAGTTATCTGTGAGATTTACTTCTTCAAGCTTATATTCTGGCTGGTTTTCTTCGCATATTGGCGTTGGTTCACCACCAGAACCGTTACAAATGCCGTATTTCAGCTTCGCTGTATTCAGTTTATAGTTGTCATCGCCAATAACAGAAAGTTTTACGACATCGGAACGGGATACTGTAACAGCCATTTCAGCAGACATAACCATATCCGGACCAAGAACAAAACCAGAAACAACATTAGGAGTTTCCGCATCTTCATTAAATAAAGAACCGGTTGTAACTACATCAGCTGTCTTTGGAAGCGGGAAATGATCAGGCGGATTTTCCTGAGGGCATATAGTGCCGGCACTACCGTCTTTTATGCTTATTTCAAGACCGCATGTAGGTGGAGTTATATCTTTTACAACAACATCTCTTGCAATACTTGAATTTGCATAGGTTGATTTCGGTTTGCCACTTTCAACATCGTCGTATTTCATCATACGACCGGAGCTGCAGGTCAAAGCACCTTTCTTGGTCGGTGTAGTAGGAACAACGAGCATTTCGTTGAAGGCAAGGTCTTCAGAAGACTTGCAAACAGCATTCTTGTTCTTTTCCCAATCAATTAAACGCCAACCAATAGTCGGAGGATTAACCCATACCGGGTTTGGAATTTCAACACCATTATCTGTTGCTGGAGCGTCATCGAAGAAGATGCTGCTATCAGCACGAAGCACTAGCGGTTCGTCTTCTGTAAGCTCTTTACCGATTTCCTGCCCATTTTCCCTATAAATCTTCATTGGAAGAACCGGGGTTATATGGGTTGGTTTAACTGGAACAGACACCCCACCGAGAAGCCATGGTGTTGGATCATCAGTTTTTGCCGGTTCAGAGTCCCCGGCATATAATGATGCGCTTACGATAGCTGCAGCTATAGTCAACAATACTTTTTTCTTCATAGAACCAATGCCTTATAGCTTACTTATCGAAGGATGCGTTGGAATTAACTACATAAAGAGGAATTCTTACGGTAGTTACATTGCGATCAGTAGTTCCTTGAACCTTCTTGTTATTGCTATCGAAAGAATAATCCTTGTCAGCAGCCTTAGCTACGAAGAAATATTCTGGCTGGTCCTTGTATTCTTCGCGAGGATAGTTAGCAACACGGAAAAGATATGAACTGTCAGTCTTTTCCACAACGCTACCATCTGCTTTTTCGATTCTTGCAGTTACATCTATCGGAACCTTGCGTTCGTCACCATTGTCAACACCTACAGCAGTGAAAATGAAAGGAGTATTTCTGCGAACATAAATACCTTTTACAGCCTTATCATCAACATGAACCTGATAGGTCTGTTCATTGCTATCTGTGCAAACAGCCTTTACAACAGTGTCATCATCAAACTTTACAGCGCCGTTTTCATCAAAAAGTGCGCCTACAGTGCTAACGCGGGCTTCTTTGTTCCAAGGTTCTTTATCGCGTTCGCCATCTTTACCTTCATCAACGAAGATATAGCTGGTTGCACCATAATCTTCAGCCTTATCAGAAGAAGGTCTGCCAAGGGTTGCAACGATATCGGTGTAAATCTTCTGCTTTAATTCGGTTTCGTCCTTAGCCATGTCAGAATTACCAGCGCCTTCCTGGAAAGCAATACAAATGTCTGGGCAAGTGCAGTCATAAACTACAACGCCCATATTCTGTTCTGCAGTTACGGTCTTAGTGCCAGAAGCTACGCCAGAGTCTTCACCAGAATCTTCGCCATCTTCACATTTGCACTTATCTTTTACATCCTTTACTTCCTTGGTAGATTCGTTAACCTGTCTTGCACCGCTGTTACCAATCTGGTATTCGCCTGGCAGGAAGAAGCAGCCGGAATCCTTAGCAACATTAGTGTTTACAGATTCCTGAGCCTGGAAGTTACCATCATCATCCTTCTTTGAGGTTGTCCAGGTAATATTAGGATCACTTACAAATGTAGAGCCTGAAGCTAATTCACCGCTATCGCCATTGTAAATAAGAGAATGTTCATGCTTTTCGTAGTTAACATCTTCGAGACAGCGAACAAGTCCAGAGTCTGGGTCACCGCCACGGAAAGTGCTTGGCATAACATTCTTATTGTCCGCAGCCATACCTAAAGTCATTGAAGTGCTATCAGGAACAAGGCTTTTGCTATCCTTAGCAGTTTCAGTATCTGTAGCAGTTGCTGTATCTGTAGCAGTCGCTGTATCTGTCTTAGTAGCAGTATCAGTCTTTGCTTCTTCAGCAAGCATAGAACAAGAAATACTCATCAAAGCAAACAATGTAACTAATAAATACTTTCTCATAATTCCCCCATAAGAATAATAATTAGGAAATAATGTACACTTTTCTATATTCTAACATGAAATTCTATATATCCATAAGACTTTCCTTTATTTTTTATCAACTTTTTTATAAAATCCAGTAAAAACATCACTAGCAACAACAAAACAAAGCTTTTGGCTTTTAAATATTACCACTCAAAAATCTGTTTTTTATAACTTTTAGTTTTCATAAAATCTTGTGCCACTTCCAATTTTTATGTATAAAATAATGCTTATTTGAGTTACAATACTCCAATGCTTCTATTGATTACATTTCTTTTTATTTTTGGTTGGAAGGTCAATAGCTGGTTCGACATATCAGCTATGATTGGTCTTGCCCTCGTTATATTCCAACTTATTCAAAAAGATTTGCGGAAGCAGATAAAACTCACAATACCAGCCATCTCGTTAATTTCATTAGTCATATATTCCACAGCAGTCGTTCTCTTAACAGGTACAACAGATCTGCAGCCCATATTAAGGGCAGGCCGCGCACTAGTTGTTTTACTGGCTGGTTTTTCTTTATTCAGTATATATGAAAAAAAATATGAAAAGCCTTCAGAAAAAATTATTGAGCATATTTTTATAAGTCTTGTATTTCATTCGCTAATAATGATAGCAATGTATTGCTCTGATGTTTTTCTTAATATTGTCTATTCTTTTACAGATGTATTTGCAATAGTGAATGAAAGCGGTCAGATACGTGAAGGGTTCAGAGTTTGCGGTCTAACCTACAGCCTTTCACAAACTTCAGTATTGCAATTATTCGGAATATTACTCCTTCCATTTGTTTATTCTATAAAAGATAATAGCAAAGCAAAATTTTTTACAGCGTTCTCCTTTATACCATTACTCATATCCATTCTTATTAGCGGAAGATCAGGGCTGTTTATCGGATTTATATATTTTATTTTCATTATCATATATTTTTTATACAAAAATACAATTTCGCTAGATCTATTAACCAACAACAAATCTAATATTTTTAAATGGCTATCCATCACTATTTTATCAATAATTATAATAACAAATCTTTTACCCCAAAAATTTATTAATTATTCATTATTTTATGCAAAAGAAATATTCCAGGTATTTACCAACAATAGTGTAACAATAGACAATTTAAAAGGAATGATAATTATTCCTGATAAAATCAGCACAACTATTTTTGGATGTGGGAATTATGGGCGCACAGAGTATTTTTATCTACCATCTGACATAGGTTATATTAAAAGTATTTTTGCTATTGGTATTATTGGCACAATAATTATGCTAATTCCATTTTTCTGGGGCATAAACAGCGCATCAAAATTAAAAAATAAACTTTCAACAATTATTATATTAATAATTTTAGCATCATTAATTTTAAATTTCAAAGAATTAGCATTATTAACCCGCAATCAGTGGACAATTCAGGCAATATTGCTATCAACATTAAATTATTTTATCGAATTTAATAAAACAGAAAATAAAGTAAAATAACATATTTTTTATCAGCCATTGAAGCCATCAAAAAATATATTATTTAATATTTATAATTTTATAATTTAAACAACAATTA
Source organism: Candidatus Avigastranaerophilus sp. (assembly GCA_045639725.1). Taxonomy (GTDB): domain Bacteria; phylum Muiribacteriota; class Ozemobacteria; order Ozemobacterales; family Ozemobacteraceae; genus RUG334. Next base: position 9,515 of record JAZUDR010000002.1, read on the forward strand.
TTTTATTTATTATTTTTGTAATTTTTCTTTTTTTTGCCTATTTTTTAAAATAAACAACAGTTCTGTTTTATTGTATTAACTTAGGTCTCAGTGGTATTTTTTATTGATAATATTTATTATGTAAACTACATTTCTCTATTTTATAATTTTTCAAAAATTATGAATTGAAAATTGAAAATTGAGAATTGAGAATTAGAATTGGCACCCAGTTCACGCCAAGCAGTATCAAATCAACACAATCAATTATGCATTATGAATTATGCATTAAGAAACAGCACCCACCACACGCCAAGCAGCCCAACGCTTCAAGTTTCGAGTTTCAGGCTTCAGGCTCCCAGCCCAAAACTACCTACTCACTTTCGCTTAGCAGAAACAATGCTGGCAAAGCACCTGCCCTCTAATACCTAATACCTAATACCTAATACCTAAGCCCCAAGACCTAAGACTTTACTTAACAGCCTGTTTCATAATATAATTATGTCGTCAAAAAAAGACTGATAATGCCGAAGTAAGATACTAGATAATTATCTTCCGAAAGGTTCTGTATATATGCAGCGTAATGAACTGGAAAAAATGCTGAATAGCTTTACCGGTCGCAGTATTGCTATTCTTGGTGATGTAATGCTTGACGAATTTTGTTGGGGAAAGGTTGATCGTATTTCCCCGGAAGCCCCTGTGCCTGTTGTCCAGGTAAAGAAAGAAACCTGGCGTCCAGGTGGCGCAGCCAACGTTGCAACAAACGTTGTTGCTATGGGAGCTAAGGCTCATATTTTTGGTATTGTAGGTGACGACGGTTCCGGTCGCAGATTAACAGAAGAACTTCAGAATGCAGGCATCAGCACCGAAGGTCTGATTGTTGACTCTGGCAGAAGAACTTCAGTTAAAACAAGAATTCTAGGTCAGAACCAGCAAATGCTAAGAGTAGACCGTGAACATACAGAACCCATAGACTATGAACGTCAGAAAGCCATATTAACAGTAATGCTTGATATGATAGATGACCTTGATGGTGTAATAGTTTCTGACTATGCTAAGGGCGTTATTGTCGAAGACCTCTTCAAAGAAGTAGTCACCCGCTTCAGGGCAAAGGGCAAATTCATTTCCGTAGACCCACGTCAGAAGAATTTCCCATTCTACAAGAAACAGACAATCATCACTCCAAACGTTAAAGAAGCTCAGGAAGCCCTTGGCCGCCTGCTTGAAACAGACGACGATATTATGAAGGGCGGCGTAGACCTGCTTAAGCAGACCAATTCCGATGCAATTCTCATTACACGCAGCGAAAAAGGCATGAGCCTGTTTGAAAAGGGCAAATCTCCTATTACCATTCCAACAAGAGCCATTAAGGTTTTCGATGTAACAGGCGCTGGTGATACTGTAATCAGCACCTTCAGCCTTGGCCTTGCAGCCGGTTGCTCTATGCAGGAAGCAGCAGAAATTTCTAATCTTGCCGCAGGTGTTGTAGTAGGAATCGTTGGTACTGCAGCAGCAACCCAGCAGCAGGTTCTTGAACATTTTGACCGTAGCAAACTTTAATTAAAGTCGAGAGTATAAATGGAACATTATTTCTTAGACGATCTTCAATCCTTCAGACAGGTATTAGAAACCTCAATGGCCTCTGACCTGCCACAATGCTTCAGCAAAGCAGCTAAACTCCTTGTAGAAGCCTTAAAAAAAGGGAACAAGATTTTAATCTGTGGCAACGGTGGTTCAGCCTCCGATGCAGAACACATGGCCGGTGAGATAGTAGGTCGTTTTGGTTATGACAGACCGTCACTTCCATGTATTTCGCTTTGCACCCCATCAGCTACCTTTACCGCCATCTCTAACGATTATGGCTATGAAAAAGGCTTTTCAAGACAAGTTCAAGGCTTTGGTAAGGGGGGAGATGTTTTAATCGGAATTTCAACCAGTGGAAACTCAGGTAACATCGTAGAAGCCTTCAAAGTAGCAAAAGAATTAAACATATCAACCGTAGCAATGACTGGCAGCAAGGATTCAAAGCTTTCTGCAATAGCCGATGTAACTCTTCGTTCAGGCTCAGCAAAAACCCCAAGAATACAGGAAATCCACAGTATCCTGATTCACAGCCTCTGCCGTGCAATAGAAGACGAGATATTCAATAAAGCTGCAGCTCCTGCTCTTCCAAGCAAAAAAATATTAAAAGGCGATGAAATCAAGGTTCTAGCCGAAGCAATAAAGGGTTACAAATCTGTTTTCACAAATGGTTGCTTTGATATTCTGCATCCAGGTCATGTTTATATTCTCAACGAATGCCGCAAACATGGCGAATTGCTGATTGTAGGCCTTAATTCAGACGATTCAATCAAACGCCTCAAAGGACCTTCCAGACCATATCACCATTTCGAAGACAGGGCAAATGTTCTTGCAGCCTTAGAATGCGTTGATTATGTCATTGGCTTTGACGAAGATACTCCAAAGAATCTTATTGAAGCTCTTACTCCGAATATCCTCATAAAAGGCGGAGATTACACTCCTGAAACAGTTGTTGGAGCTGACTGGGTTACCGCTCACGGTGGGAAATGCGTAATTATCCCATTACTAGAAGGACATTCAACTACTAACATTCTGAATAGTCAGAAAAAATAAAAGGTATAAAAAATGAAACATGCTTATAAAGTTATTGGCGTAGTGCCAGCAAGAATGGCATCTACAAGACTTCCAAGAAAGATGCTTGCTGATTTACACGGTAAGCCCCTGATTGTCAGAACTGCTGAAGCAGCAATGAACAGCGGTGCTTTTGACGAAGTAATGGTTGCCACAGACAACCAGGAAATAGTAGACGCTGTTGAAAAAGCTGGCTTCAAAGCCTATCTGACCGACCCAGCCCTGCCCTCTGGCACCTGCCGTGTTGGTGAAGTAGCCAAACTTACTGATGCAGACGTTTATGTTAACGTTCAGGGCGATGAACCAATGATTGACGGCGAAGGCCTGAGACGTGTTGCAGAAGTATTTGCCGACCCGTCTGTTGAAATGGCTACTCTTTCTTTCCCATTAAGAGAAGAAGACATCAATAATCCGAATGCAGTGAAGCTTGTAACTGATGCAAAGGGTGACGCAATGTATTTCTCAAGAAGCATTATGCCCTACCCTCGCAACAAGGAAGGCTTTGCCCCTCTCAAGCATGTAGGCGTATACGGCTACAGAAAAGAAACCCTTCTGAAGCTCATCAGCCTTCCAGCCTGCAGTCTCGAAAAGATTGAAAGCCTGGAACAACTCAGAGCCCTTTATCATGGCATCAAAATCAGAGTATTACCGGCCGCCAAAGAATCTACCGGTGTAGATACCATAGAAGACCTCGAAAGAGTCAGAAGCCTTATGGCTCACTAATGCAGAAAAAAGCGAAGCCCTCTCTGCTAAACCAATATAAGCAAAGAGGGCTTCGTTTTTTCTTAGTCTGTAAAAAAATTAAAGATAAGTCAGTTCAATCAATTGACGCAGATTAACCTGAGAATCCTTCTTTAAAATATTAGTAATAAAGCCGGTGATATTGCCTTTATGTAAATCTGGTATAATCTTGCGCATCTTTTCAATGACAGCCGGGCGCATACCAAATTCTTCGACACCCATTCCCAGAAGAGCAATAAACCCAGCCGGGTCTGAAGCCATTTCGCCGCAGACGCCTACAGTAATACCACGCTTCTTAGCTTCACTTACACATTGGTTAATAAACCTGACAAACTGCATCGAAAGAAAGTCGGCAAAGTCAGAAAGCTTTTCATTAGTGCGATCTATAGCAAAAAAGAACTGCATTAAATCGTTAGTTCCTATGCTTATATATTTTGTATATTTGGCTATTTCATCAAGCATATAAACTGCTGATGGAACCTCAAGCATGATTCCCCATTCCGGAATTCTTTCAGGCTTCAGTTCTGCAATTACTTTATTGAAAAGCTCGTCAATCTTTTTCAATTCGGCAGGCTTTGAAACCATTGGGAAAATGATTCTGCAATTTCCTTTCTGAGCAGCTTTTATCATAGCTCTCAACTGTGGTTCCAAAACATCGGGTCTTGAAAGAGAAAATCTTACAGAACGGAAACCCATAGCCGGGTTGTTTTCATTATCAATAGGCAGGTATTTCAAAGGCTTATCAGAGCCTACGTCGACAGTTCTTAATACCGCTGTTCCAGGAACACCCTTAATAATTTCAGTATAAATCTCAGTCTGAAATTTTTCAGAAGGCAGATCTATGCTTTCCATAAACAGGAATTCACTTCTGAAAAGCCCTATATGCTTAATACCAAGGCGTTTAAGAGTAGCTGTTTCCTCTACTCTTGCAACATTGGCACCAATATGCAGCAGGTAGCCGTCTGCTGTAGTTTCTGTGCAGCCAATATCGGAGCTTCTTCCAACCAGGGTAGTGGCAAAAAGCTTTTCATTATCAATGCTTGGATTGACAATGAGGCATACTCTTTTGGTAGCCACAGCCTTGGCGTTGAAGATGGAAACGAGACTTTCCAAAGTGCTGTTAGAAACCGGGTTTGCTGCAGCAACACCGCAAGCAGCTATTCCACCGGAAGCAACAGCCCATGAGATTGTGCTCAGCTTACTGGCAATGCTGTCATTGGCTTCACGCGTATCTATAATCAGCTTATCACCGGTATTAACCTTTTCAGACAAATCGCCTAAGCCAAACACAGATGGAATTCCAAGAGCATCTGAAAGAATGGCAACATGTGAGGTTGAACCACCAGTATCAAGACAGATGCCTATGAGCTGCCCTCTGGCAAAGTCTAGTAATTCGCTTGGTGTGACTTCCTGAGCAACAAGAATGAAAGGCTTGTTGTCAATTTCAGCAGCAGGTCCGTCAAGACCAATTAAATGCCTGAGCAGTCTGTCACCGACGTCTTTGATATCAATAGCGCGTTCTCGCAGATACGGGTCGGCGATTGCGGCAAAACGCTTGTGAATATCATCTATCCAGTCCCTTACCGCTGCTTCAACATTTATATTATCCTTTTCCATTCTCTTAATGAGTTTCGGCTTGAATTGCGGATCTTCAAGCATCAACAGATGAGAATCGAAAATAGCTGCATATTTTTCGCCGTGACGTTCTTCAGCTCTTTTTCTGAAACTCTGAATATCGTCAGCAGTCGTTTTAATTGCAGAATCAAGTCGTTCAATTTCGTCAGGAATCATTTCGGCAGTGATAGAGCGTCTAGCTACTTCAATACGTTTTTTGAAAACGTAGCACTGTCCGATGCAAGCCCCGCTGGAGCCTACAATTCCTTCAGAAATAACCTGATTCTGCAATTTTTTGCTCATTTAAGCAAGCTCCTCACCAAATCCACTGTCAATCAGAGCAGCCAAGGCGTCTACTGCTTCAACCTCATCCGGGCCTTCAGCAGTAATTGTTATTCTCTGGCCAGGACCAGCAGCAAGCATCATAACACCAAGAATACTCTTAGCATTAACTTCTGTATCTTCCTTTATCAGTTCGATTTCAGAAGTGTATTTGCCAGCCAGCTTAACTACTAATGAAGCTGGTCTAGCGTGTAACCCAAGTTTGTTTTTAATTTCGCATTCTTTTCTTTTCATTCTTAGGTCCTTAGATAAGAATTCCCCAATGATAAAGCACTAGGGCAAATATGAGAAGTAGAAAGGAAATAAGCAGCACATTTACTTTTTGCCTGTAGGCGTATGTTCCCAGAGCAACAAGTGCCAGTGCTCCAAATCCCTGAACTACCTTTTCACCGAAGTAAAAATATTCCAAAGGCAGATTGGCGAGTAAAAATGGAGTATGAACGTTAACGTGATTAGGAATCAGGTAAGCCAGCAATACCAGAGTTCCCATGCGCAGAGTCTGCCTTATCTGCGGAAACTGGAACTGCTTCAGCTTTTTAATAACATTCATGCCATCATCGTATCCCCAGTATATTCCAGCAAACCTGAAATACAGATGAGGTATATTATATAAAGCCAGGAAAATAAATGGTGTCAGCATATAGTTTCCTGAAGCAAACACAAGAGCAAATACAGCCACAAAAGGACGCCAGCTATCCCAGAACAATCCGTCACCAATAGCAGCCAAAGAAGTCATCAATGCTTCCTTGGTATTATGAATCATTTCAGGATCAACCACCTTGTCACCGTCATGAAGCTTTTCTTCCAAAGCAAGGGTGACCCCCATTACGACAGAACCGAAATAAGGATTTGTATTAAAATATTCAAAATGGCGCATATATGCCATTTCTCTGTCTGGTCCCTCTTCGTATATAGAGTCCAAACCAGGCGCAATAGAATACAGGAATCCCATGCTCATCATTCCGCGGTAATTCCAGGAAGCCTGTAATAATATGCTTCTGAAAGCTATGTTAAACAATTGCCATCTGGATAATGTCATTTCTTTGCCTTCTTCTTAGGCTTGCTATGCTTCAAATGGTATTGCAGCATGATACCCAGAGCAGCAATAATGCCTATCCAGATTTTTGATGGGAAAATAGTGAAAAGTAAAATTGACCCAATAAAATATTTAATTTCCTTTTTGTCTTTCAAGCACATGCTTGCCAATACAGAAAAGCCTACTGCAGGCAAAAGTCCCTGAACAACAATAAAACCGCTATTATGGCCATAGTTAAGCATCTGCGTAAAATATTTCAGAGGCTCAACACCGAACCATATAATCAGAAAACAGAATATAAAAGCTTTTGTAAAGGTTGTAATGCAGCCTGCATAATGACCTATTGTAATTGCGTTAAAATCATTATCTTCAATTCTCTGGTTTACCCACGAGTCAATGTTTGTATTTATACGTCTTACAAACATATCAAGAGCACGTCCGATCAAGCCTAGACCAACCGACACTATAATACCGACGGTGTAGCAAACTTCCCTATCAGCATAATTTTCATAGCTCTGCCCGGCACAAAAACCCAAAGCAACAGACAAAACAGAAGCCAATGCAGCATCAGGCGGAACATTCATTCCCAAGGGAAGCTGTTCTATCCAGACAAGCTGAAGAATGACGCCTACCATCAAGCCTAGCTGCAGACCAGCAATAGAATTGCCCAACATCCCACCTAGTATCAGACCTGTCAAAGGTGCAGCAACAATAGGCTGTGAAATCATGCATTGAATAGCAGCGGTTGAATCCAAATCGACTATACCGCCTATTAATGCTACGATTATTGATACAGTAAGATGTTCCATTTATTTTACTCAGTGATGAGTATTTTTCCATTCTGTTTCAACGTCAGAAAGAGCATAATCAATACTCAGATCGCCGTTTAATACCTGAACGATTTTGTCTCCAAGTGGAGCGTAAATATCGCCCTGCTGAGGATGAGTATATGCTTTACAGCTCATCTGAAGCTGTCTGATGAAGGTCTGAAGATATGGGTCCTTCTTCAATTCTGGAGCCGCAAAAACCTTTCTTCTTGCAGGCAACCCGTAATTAGCCATTGTAAAGCTTTTCTGGCTTGCATAATCAAACATAAATTTTGCAAACTTCAAGGCAGCAGCCTTTTTCTTGGACTTACTTGAAATAACAATAGACTGGCAGCCTATCGGTGAGAAGGTTCCCCTTGGACCTGCCGGAATCTGTTCTACACCAAGATTAGAATTATTATCCTTGAAGGCTGAACCCTCGATAATATCTCTGATAGCCCACGGTCCAGTAAAAATAATACTAGTCTGCCCAGTAGCGAAGCTCTGAATCATATTTCTGTAAATCTTGGTAGAGAGCTGCATTGGCGGAACGGCTTTTAATTCATTCTTTATGTGGTAAAGAAATTCCAATGCCTTCTTACCAGCATCAGATTTGATAAACAGCTTGCCATCGGTGTCGAAATACTGACCACCGAAGCCAAAGAAGAATGGTTCGAAATACCAGCCATTCGGATAAATAAAGAATCCGAATCTATTTGCGCCTGTATCAGTCAGCTTAGCGCAAGCGTCACTGAATTCATCAAAATTAGTTGGAACGTGAAGTGATTTTTCTCTGAAATGAGCCTTGTTATAAAACATTGCAAGGCTATCAACAGAAATCGGTATGCCATAAACCTTTTTATCGAAGGTTACAAAATCTCTAGCAACCGGAACCATATCGGCCAATTCTTCTGTGATTTCACTTTCTTCGAACTCAACAAGCAAATCTTTTTTTATAAAATCAGCCAGCCAGAAACGGTCAGCACGCATCAAGTCAGGGCCTTTACCTTCAGAAACGCTGGAAGTGAACTTCTCTCTTGCTTCATAAAATTCAATAGAGGTTTCTTTTACCAATATATCCGGATTCTGCTTATGGAATACCTTGAGCAAGTCAGGCATCACTGCTGCTTCTCTACCGGTCATAGTGTTCCAGAATTCAAGAACAGTCTTACCTTCTGCTGATTGTCCTGAATTTCCAGAATCACAACAGCCTGTTGCGAAAGTGATAAAACATACTCCTAAGACAAGAAGTAGAATTGATGCGTTTTTAAGAGCCCTATTCATATTAATCAAGTCACCTGAAATTCTGTCGGCTAAATACAAATTTAACTAAAAAATAAAATCCCTAATATAACAAAGTACCTCGCAACAACTTTCGTCATTGCGAGGATATCTTTGCTAAGGTCTAGATAATCATTCTTCCTTGCGACCGATTCTTGTAGTATCGGAGCTCTTGAAGAGATGCATCTTACTCAGTGGGATACCAACTGTTACAGTCTGACCAACTTCAGCCTTAACTGTCGGAGCAACTCTAGCATTGAAGCTGAGACCGTTGCAGTCGAGGTAGAGATAGGTTTCTGCACCCATTGGTTCAGTAAGATCTACATTGCAAGAAAGCTTCAGACAAGGTTCTTTTTCAACGTCTTCACCAACAAGGAGATGTTCTGGTCTGATACCAATAGACATATCATCTTCTAACTGGTCAGCCTTGAAATAGTCTGCAAGCTTGATATCCCAATCAATCTTGCTTTCTGAACCCTGGCCTGGCAACAAGGTCAAACCCTTTTCAGAGCGTTTAACCTTCTTAACGTTCATTGGCGGTGAACCGATGAACTGTGCTACAAATACGTTAGCAGGTTTAGCGTAGATTACAGATGGAACGTCATACTGCTGAATAATACCATCAGCAAGAATAACGATACGGTCAGCCATTGTCATAGCTTCAACCTGGTCATGAGTTACATATACGAATGTAGTCTGTAGTCTCTGGTGAAGTTTCTTGATTTCTTTGCGCATCTGAACACGCAACTTGGCATCAAGGTTAGACAGAGGTTCGTCCATAAGGAATACCTTTGGTTCGCGAACCATTGTTCTACCAAGAGCATCGCGCTGGCGCTGTCCGCCTGAAAGCTGCTTTGGAAGCTTTTCAAGATATTCAGTGATTTCGAGCCATTCAGCAGCGTCTTTAACGCGTCTATCGATTTCGTCCTGAGGAATCTTTTTAAGCTTGAGACCGAAAGATAAGTTTTCTTTAACGGTCATGTGTGGATAAAGCGCATAGTTCTGGAAAACCATTGCGATATCACGGTCTTTTGGTGGCAGATTGTTAACAACAGTGTCACCAATAAGAATTTCGCCGCTAGTTATGTCTTCAAGACCGGCAATCATACGTAAGCTAGTACTTTTACCGCATCCAGAGCCACCAACGAGAACGACAAATTCTTTGTCCTTGATGAACAAATCGATACCTTTTACAGTAGCGTCTTTGTTGCCATCATAGTGTTTCACTACCTTTTTAAAAGTAATTGAAGCCATGCTTTGCCCTCGCTTTACAGAATGTCACCCAATGGCTTAGGTTCATTTTGGGGAGTGGGTTGAAATATAGGTTCAACACCGGATTTGATGATTAAATCGAAATACTTTCGGTCTTCATCATCAACATGTAATGCCTCGAATATTTCTTCCTTACCTTCCTTTGAATGCATGCCGCCTACATTGAAGCGTTCCGGCTTAATGCCAGCCTGCAAACATTCCCAGGCATCCTTCGGGGAAGATACAAGAATGAAGGAATTTTCATCAACATCATCTTCAGTGATTTCTGAAGGAGAATAGAATTCAAGTTCTACTTCAGGTGGAACACTGAGTGACATCAAATCCTGTCGCATAGAATCTTCTGCGACGGAATTATTTACAACAACAAGATTTTCTGGCTTGATTTCTGGAAGCCAACCAACAATAACCTGTCCGTGAACAAGTCTGTCATCGATTCTTAAAAATGAAATAGTCGTCATACTCGTCTCTTTGCTGCTCTTTTTTCAAAGAATTCTTTCAGATTTATAATACTTTTAACGCCACTGTTAGAAATCTGAGCTGCAACTTCCTTGAGGCTCAGACTTTCTCTGCAGGTTATAGCTTCAACAAGCATCGGCAGATTAACTCCAGTGACAACTTCAACATCAGTTCTGCTCTTCATTATTTCAATGCTGACATTGGTAGCACTTCCGCCCATAATATCAGTGAGAATCAAACAACCATCTGTGGTAAATTCGCAAGTTGCGGCTGCGGCCTTTTGCTTTAAGTCTTCCAGAGATTCGCGGGGCATAAAGGTTACAGCCTTTATTTCCTTTGCTTCTCCAACAATCATGGAAGCTGTAGCAACAAGCTGTTCAGAAAGCTGGCCATGGGTTACAACTACGATACCTATCATTTGGTCAATCCTCCAAGCAGTGATAGAGAATACGACAAGCTGAGATTTCGTGGTCTACATCAAGACCAGGAAGACCAATACTGCCGTAGATTCCCATTGCAATATCATTATCGCGAACGGCCAGGCCTATTTTCAAGCCACCACCAGACACACTCATGAGAGAGCTGTCAAAAGAAGCCAGAACCCCTTCTACCAAAGAAGTAATGACATGGCGGTTCTTCATATTGATAGTCAAAAGACCGCTGTTTTCAGCGGCACCAAAAGTGTTGCGAAGTATTTTGCTCTTGAGGTTATCACCACAACCACCGGCTCTGGTAATTACCGCAAAGATATCATGCTTCTTAAGTTGTTCAACCAACTCGTCATCGAGTTCGTTGTCTATCATGCTGCACAGCAAAGCAGCCTTTGATAAAGAGACTGTTCCGTTCTGCTGTAATACGTCTTCTATGTGAATCATGTACACCCGTTTCCGATTGCAATAATTGTGTCAATTATAGATTCGCCAATCTAATAAGTCAAGAAAACAAATTCATTTTGATAGAAACTTATTTTTTAAGTGATATAATATGCCCATTATGAATATTTTATACAAACTCCTCAAACAAGATCCAAATTCACGTGAAGGTATCATAACCACCACCTCATGGCTCGGAATCATAGCCAACCTTCTCATTGCTACTGTAAAAATCATAGCAGGTATATTGGCCTCGTCTATCGCCATTATTTCCGAAGGCGTAAACAACAGCGCCGACGTTCTGACATCTGTATTAACTCTCGTCGGAACTAAGCTTGCGGCCCGTAAGCCGGATGAAAACCACCCATTCGGTTACGGCAGAATAGAATATCTGACAAGCTTAATTGTTGCCACACTAATTCTAGTTACCGGTGTTGAAATGATTATCAACTCCGTTAAGCTGATTATCACTCCTGAACCATTGAAAATTTCCTATATTTCTCTCGGAATAGTAGCTTTTTCAGCAGTAATAAAGTTCCTTCTCGGCTCATACACAATTAAGATGGGGAAAAAAGCAGACTCCAACGCACTAATAGCTGTTGGCCTTGATGGGAAAAGCGATTCCTACGCTTCACTGATCACCATCATCGCTGCCATTGTCTTCCTGGTCTGGAATTATTCAATAGATGCCTACGCAGGTATCATAACCTCTATCCTGATTCTAAAAGCAGGCTACGATGTTCTCATGGATACTCTTGCAGAACTTATCGGCCGTTCGGGCGAAAAAGAACTTGCAGACAAGTTGTATGAAGAAATCCGCAAAACCCCTGGAATCATCAACGCAGTAGACATGATGCTTCATAATTATGGTCCAGATGCATATTCTGGTTCAGTAAACATTGAAATATCACATGACAAAACCGTTGGTGAAATATATGACTTCATTCACAGACTGCAGCTTCGTATTATGCAAGATTATCACGTTACAATGGTTTTCGGTATTTATGCAGTAGACAACAAAACAGAAAGCTCAATCAAGATAAGAAAAGAAATTGCTGATTTCATCAAAGTCCATGAACATGTTAAGAGTTATCACGCTGTTTATATACCAGCCGACTCTAACAAAATCTACTGCGATTTCATAGTCGATTACAAACTCGACGACTGGGATGCCCTCCGGGCTGAATTCAAGGAATACATGGCTAAACTATATCCTGATAAAGAGCTTCAGCTTGTAATCGAAACCGAATTTGTATAACACACTGATTAGGCAAAAACAAAGGTGCCAACACATTTTTCATTGGGTTGGCACCTTTTATTTTTAGCATTTTAAAAATATTGAAATATTCGTTAAAGAAATATCAACTCTTTCCGATTAGGGTGATGGATTTGTTTGCCTCCTTATTTTTCGGGCCGAGTAATTAACTCGGCTTTCTTTTTTTAGCAACGGATTCCCCTTCTCTCTTTTAAACCCTACCGCTTTCCTATCTATTTGATGTATAATCATATTATCTTAGAGGGAGGAATTAATATGAAATCATTACTTTGTATTGCAGCTATTGCCAGCGCATTGCTTATGCCAGCCATTGCTTCAGCCCAGGAAGCAAGCAAGCCACTTGTTGCCTATTATTCTTGGAGCGGTAATACCAAGCTTGTTGCTGAAGAAATAGCAAAAGTTACAGGCGCCGATATTTTCGAAATCGTTCCCGTAAAAGCTTACCCGACAGAATATAAAGCCTGCACAGAACAGGCAAAAGAAGAAATCAATGCAAACGCAAGACCAGAACTGAAGAATTTTCCGAAGGATCTTTCAAAATACAGCAAAATCTATATTGGCAGCCCTAACTGGTGGGGAACCATGGCACCTCCAGTCGCTACATTCATCGAAAAATGTGGCGATCTTAACGGCAAAACCATTTACCCATTCTTCACCCACGGTGGTGGCGGAATGCAGAATTGCGAAAATGATGTTAAAGCTCTTGCCGCAAAAACCATGGGCAAGGTTTGGCCTGCTCAGTGCTGGCCAGGCGCAGAAGTAAAGAATATTCTTGAAGATATTCGCTTATGGGCTAAAACTAACTAATAATATGTCCATCACCAGCTACATAGCTATCTATCTTGCAGTCATAAACATTGTTGGAATACTTGTCATGTGGCTGGATAAATTCAAGGCCAGAAACAACTACTGGAGAATACCAGAAAAGTCACTGTTTCTGGTCAGTGCAATCGGTGGCAGCATCGGCACTTGGTTAGGAATGTATATATTCCGCCATAAAACCAAGCATTGGTATTTTATTTTTGGAATGCCACTGATATTAGCTATTCACATCGGTTGTGCATATTATTTTTTCTTCCGTTAATTTTGCTTATTATACTTAGACCATATGTGACCTAGACAGTGAAAAATGAAAAGAAAAATACTATTAGGCATTATAATCTTATTCCTTGTTATAGGATTATGGGCAGCAGGAGACAGCGATATGCTATTTTTGGGCTCTAAGCGTAGTGAAGCAGTAAAATACGCACACTATCTTGAAAAATGGGAAAAATCCTATGACGAGGGTGCCCAAAAGGCCTACGCAATCTTCGAAAAAGAGTTAAAGGGCAATTATGAAATAATGAAATTCATAACCCGCCCTGCTCCACCATATTACTTCATGGTAGCCCACATAGAAAGAGAAATTTCCTTTCACCGTGCAATCAACATCGAAAAAGGCTTCATGGTTAAACCTGATTCAATGAGTGAGCTGGAAGCTTTTTTGAAGCATATTCAAATTTTAAGCACAACAGATAGCGCCATGCATCTGGCCGAAATGATTCATTGCTTTCATGCCGGCGCCACAATGGCACTTGTCAGAGAACACGAAGAGGAAGACTGGCGTGCAGAACAGAATGAACCTAAGTTCACTAGAAACCCAGACGGCTCTGTGACATTAGTTTATGACCTTATAAACACAGGCCGAAGCACTGCTGTCGTTCAATGCACGCTGAACGTCACTCCCGATTACAAAGCCAACCTGACATGCCTGGAAAAAACAAAAACCAAGAGTAACCAATAATCAGAAGACCGAAGCGGTCTGCTTGACCTTTGGGGTAGGTGGTGGCATAATGTTTATACTTCAAGTTTGGAGAGACAAAGGTGACTTTATTTGCAGGTAAAACACTTATGATTACTGGGGGAACCGGTTCCTTCGGTAATGCCGTTTTAAACAGATTTCTCTCGTCAGATATTGGCGAAATCCGTATTTTTTCAAGAGATGAAAAAAAACAGGACGACATGCGCCATGAATTTCAAACAAAAATGCCTGAGTATGCTAACAAAATCAGCTTTTACATTGGCGATGTACGAGATTTACAGTCTGTAAAAAATGCAATCCATGGAGTAAATTTTATTTTCCATGCGGCCGCCTTAAAGCAAGTCCCTTCCTGTGAATTCTTTCCTATCGAAGCAGTGAAGACCAATGTCCTTGGAACGGAAAATGTTTTAACAGCAGCCATTGATGAAGGCGTTGAAACCGTTGTGTGTCTTTCTACTGATAAAGCCGCCTACCCTGTTAATGCCATGGGCACCTCCAAGGCAATGATGGAAAAAGTTATTGTCGCTAAGAGCAGAACAACTAAGAAGACTAAAATATGCTGCACCAGATACGGTAACGTAATGTGCTCAAGAGGTTCTGTAATTCCTCTCTGGATAGACCAGATCAGAAACGGCAGCAATATTACAATCACAGACGGCTCTATGACAAGATTCATCATGTCATTGGATGAAGCCGTAGACCTCGTTTTATTTGCATTTGAAAAGGGTGAATCCGGAGATATTCTTGTTCAGAAAGCCCCGGCCTGCACCATTCAGAATCAGGCCGAAGCAGTCTGCGATTTATTCAAGGCAGACAAAAGCAAAATCAAAGTTATTGGTATACGTCACGGTGAAAAAATGTATGAAACCCTGTTAACCAATGAAGAATGTGCTCACGCCATTGACATGGGTAATTTCTATCGTGTTCCATGCGATAAGCGCGGATTGAACTATGACCAGTATTTTACAAAGGGTGAAGCCGAAAGAAATACATTAACTGAATTCAACTCCAGCAACACAAAGCTTCTCAGCGTTGAACAGGTTAAAGAAAAGCTTCTGGCATTAGACTACATCAGGGAAGAACTAAGCAAATGACTTCATTCAAGAATAACGGCAAATTAAAGCTTTTAATCATAGTCGGCACAAGACCTGAAATCATCAGACTTTCTGCAGTCATCACAAAATGCCGCAAATATTTTGATACAATTCTTGCTCATACAGGTCAGAATTACGATTACAACCTGAACGGTGTATTTTTCAAAGACCTGAAGCTTGAAGCACCTGAAGTATACATGAATGCTGTGGGTGAAACCCTTGGTGACACCATGGGCAACATAATAGCAGCCTCTTATAACCTGATGGCAGAAATCAAACCGGATGCAGTGCTGGTCCTTGGTGATACAAATTCCTGTCTTTCGGTCATTGGCGCAAAACGCCTGCACATACCTGTTTTCCATATGGAAGCCGGTAACCGCTGCAAGGATGAATGTCTGCCGGAAGAAACCAACCGCAGAATCGTTGATATAATCTCTGATGTCAATATGGCCTATTCAGAACATGCAAGACGTTATCTTGCAGAATGCGGTCTGCCCAAAGAAAGAACCTATGTTACAGGTTCCCCGATGGCAGAAGTATTGCATAGTAATCTGAAGGAAATAGAAGCCTCCGACATACATCAGAAGCTTGGCTTAGAAAAAGGAAGGTATATCCTGCTTTCTGCCCACCGCGAAGAAAATATTGATACAGAAAAAAACTTCACAAGCCTGTTTACAGCTATAAACAAAATGGCAGAAAAGTATGACATGCCTATTCTATATAGCTGCCATCCACGTTCAAGAAAACGTCTTGAAGCCAGTGGTTTCAAGCTTGATTCAAGGGTTATCCAGCATGAA
>JAZUDR010000003.1:0-23418 GCA_045639725.1 Candidatus Avigastranaerophilus sp.
CATGGCTACGATCCGACTTGACTTTCTCTTTCCTCAAGCCATCAAAATACTTCAGTTCAAAGACGAAGGATATTGGCGCTGCTCAGAAGGAACAGCTCAAAGAAATGGGCATTGACGACAGAGTTGAATCAATGGGCATGAAGGTCGAAGCCAAGGACCTTAGAGAAGAACGTAAGCTCTTAGCTATGCGTAAATACGAGGCTTCACGCGAAACTGCCGAACGCAGAGTAAAAGAAAGACAGGAAAAGAAGGAAAAACTTCAGTCTGCTACTGCATTACAGCTGAAAGAAGCTGTTATGGCCGTAGAAGACTCAGATTCTCCTCTTGGAATATACAGACTTGAAACATTACTTGATGAAAAGCTTCGTCAGACTGGTGGTGACAGTCAGGACGCAGATGTTCTGATTTTTGCCTGCGACAGATTGGCCAGGGCTTACCAGAAAAGAAACATGGATAGCAAGGCTAAGGAAGCTTACATAAACGCATTCAAGCTAATGAAAAGTCAGGCCCCTGAATCTCAAGGACCTGACTGGGATGATGCGATTAGTAATGTGGAACAGTTAAGAACTAAGACTAGCCGTTGATTTCCTGACAGTTAAGGATGCAGTTGTCGTTCAGTGGGATGCTAGTATTGAGCAATGGAGCCAATTCATTAGCTGGTCTCATGATAACGAAGCGTCTGATTTCCTTTGGAGCCAGATCAACTTCATCGTGACTGAGGTTTTCAACGAACTGCTTGGTTTCGAATTGGCCGTCAGTGAATGTTGGGAAGATTCTAACGTGAGGGATAACCTTATCGGTAGTGTTAACAATGTAACCGCCAATATAAACGTTGGTGCGGTCAACCTTAACGCCAGTCTTCTTGACAACGACGTTTTCTGCTACAACTTCGTTTAATGGAGCATATGTATTGTTGCCGACTTTCTTGAAGGCGTAAACCTTTGAAGGAGTGAAGGCTTCAGTAGTTTTCTTGGCAGCCTGAGCAAAGTGGCTGTTGAAAGAAAGTGCCATAAGCGATGCAAGCATAAGACCGAAATGTTTCTTGTTTATTTTCATTGTTTGACCTCGTCGTAATCTTCTGTAAGAGAAGTATCGGCAGTTTGAGCAAAGGAGTTTACGGATTTTGGAAAATTTAATGATAAAATCTAGAAAAGCGGCGTCAGGTGCCACTTTGGTAGAAATTCTTATAGCTATTTCATTGGCTTCTCTTGTAATGCTGCCTATGATTCTTATTTTTGGTGTTCAGGAAAAAGTCACCTATAAGAGCATTAATGAAGTAGTTGCTTGCAATCTGGCTTTACAGAAAATTGAAGAACTGAAAAGCCGCCCATTTGAAGATTTGAAGCAAATCATAGAACAGGCTTCTGATGACCCTGAAGAAGGGCCTTTTAAGGAAGTTGTTCTTCCGTTGGAAGTAAACGGTGTGTGGAATACTCCAGGCGTTGAATATGCCAGAGAACCACGCATTTCATTTTATCCTTATATTGACCCAGATCCAACAAGAGCTGACTTTGAATTGCAGAAGCGCAGAATACGCATCAGAGTTATTGTTAAGTTTATTGAAAAGGTTTCTGGTATGAAAGACATTAACAAGAACTTCGAACTTTCTACCATTATTGCCGATGAAACTCTTGGTAGTGGTCTTAATTCAGAAGCAACTGCTCTAACAAGCGATTCTTCTGCTAAGAAGAAATGAGGGAAACAGAAATGATTAGTAACTACAAGAATCGTAAGGCTGTAACCCTTGTTGAAGTTATCATTGCAATGCTTCTGTTTGCAATTGTTGTTGCCATAGGCTATACAATGCTGAACAGAACCTTTAATAGCATGGAACGTCAGAGACAATCTCTTGATACCCTTCACGAAGCAAGAGACTTCCTGATGGTTATAGAACGCGACCTTCGCGAAATGATTGAAGTTCAGGAGCTTGATACTCTCTTCAAGAACAATCTTTTCGACGAACAGAACGCTCTCATGTATAAACTTGTTATCGTTGTTCCCTCTAGAGACGGAAAATCCACTCAGAAGGTTACCTACACTTATGAAGGTCCGGAACTCTATGAAGAAAATCCGAATGTTGCAAAGGTTGTTTACCGCCAGGTTGAAGGTGGCGTAAAGAAGGCCCTTGTAACGAAGCAGATGAGTTATCTGAAAATATGGGGAACTGACGGAACAATCTTCCGTAATCGTGAGGCTGATGAAACTCTTGATAAGTATCAGAAGTATCTTGGTCCTCACTACTACCATCCTTCAAACCCATATAACGATGGTTTGAGAAATCTGGAAAAGGTTAAGGGAGTTGAAGTTCAACTGTGCATGCACGAAATGTTCGATTCTGAAAAGAAGCCCATTAAGCAGCGCACATTTGTAACCCGCATTTATTCCAGAGTTCTTAATTCAAAGTATGAGTAATAGTTTTAGTCAATGTATTTAGTTTCTAAGGAGTTTTTTTTGTGAAAACCGCAGAAATTCGTTCTAAGTTTTTGAACTTCTTTGGCGCACATGACCATGTCGTTAAGAAGTCCTTCTCCCTCATTCCTCAGGATGACCCCACACTTCTTTTTACAAGTGCTGGTATGGCTCCATTCAAACCATATTTCCTTGGTCTGAAAAAAGACATTAAACGTGCTTCAACCTGTCAGAAGTGCTTCAGAACTACTGATATTGAAAACGTTGGTTATACTGCACGCCACCATACATTCTTTGAAATGCTCGGTAACTTCAGCTTTGGCGATTATTTCAAGCGCGAAGCAATTGCTATGGCTTGGGAATTCATTACCAAAGAACTTGGTATGGATAAGAGCAGAATTTATATCACTTATCATCACTCTGACCTTGATACACGTGATATTTGGCACAACGAAATGGGTGTTCCGTTAGATCACCTCAAGATGCTTGGCGATAAAGACAACTTTTGGACAATCGGTACCGGTCCTTCAGGTCCATGTTCTGAAATCTACGTTGACCAGGGTCCGGATGTCGGCTGTGGTAAGCCTGATTGTGCTCCTGGCTGCGACTGTGCAAGATTCCTTGAATTCTGGAACCTCGTTTTCACACAGTATGACCGCCATGAAGACGGTTCTTTGACTGAACTTGAACGCAAGAACATCGATACTGGTATGGGTCTTGAAAGACTTGCTGCTATTATGCAGGGCAAGCGCGATAACTTCGAAAACGACCTTTTCCAGGGTATTGTTGCTGATGTAGAAGGCCTTACTGGTCATAAATTCGATGAATCCCAGAAGACTAGAACTGCTCTCAAGGTTGTTTCTGACCATATCAGAGCTCTCTCTTTTGCTATCGCTGATGGCGCTCTTCCAGGAAACGAAGGCCGCGGCTATGTTCTTAGAAAGATTTTGCGCCGTGCTTCAAGATTCGGTTATAGCTATCTTGGTCAGGACAAGCCTTTCCTCTACAAGGTTGTTCCAACTGTAGCTAAGATTATGGATCACTATCCTGAAGTAGCTGAAAATCAGGACCACATTATCCGTATCATTACAAGCGAAGAAGAACGCTTCCTCCAGACTCTCAAGACTGGCAGCGATATGCTTTCTGAATATATTGACCGCTTGAAACACGATAAACAGACTGTTCTTTCTGGCGAAAAGGCATTTTTGCTTCACGATACCTACGGTTTCCCACTGGATCTTACCAAGGAAATCTGTATGGAAGAAAATATGAGTGTTGATGAAAATGCTTTCAACGTTGAACTTGAAAAGCAGAGAGAACGCGGCCGTGCTAATGTTGTTGCTGCTTACCAGAACTTTGCAGCTATCAACCCCGCTGACTACCCACAGACTAAGTTCACTGGCTACGAAACCATGTCTGACAAAGCCAAGGTTCTTGACGTTGTAGAAAATGAAGGTAAGGTTCTCGTCATTACAGATGTAACTCCATTCTACGGCGAATCAGGTGGTCAGGTAGGCGATAAGGGCGTTATCAAGTGTGGCGATGCTGAATTTACAGTAAGCAACACTGAAAAGACTGAAGGCGTATTCATGCACTTCGGTTCTTGGAAGACCTCTAAGCACTTTGCTAAGGGCGACAGCGTTGAAATGCTTGTAGATGTTAAGACCAGAAAGTCTACTATGCGCAACCACACTGCTACACACCTTCTCCAGAAGGCTTTGCAGGAAATCCTTGGCGACCATGTAAAACAGGCTGGTTCTTACGTTTCACCAGAACGTTTGCGCTTCGACTTCACACACTTCGAAGCTATTCCTGCAGACGTTCTTGAAAAGGTTGAAAAACGCGTTAACGAACAGATTCTTGAAGCTCATAAGGTTCACACTGATGTTAAGAGCTATGATGAAGCTATCAAGACTGGCGCAATGGCACTCTTTGGCGAAAAATACGGCGATGTAGTAAGAGTTGTTAATGTCGGCGATTATTCTAAGGAATTCTGCGGCGGCACTCATATTGGCAATTCTTCTGAAATCGGTCTTTTCACTATCGTTACCGAAGCTTCTGCTGCAGCAGGTGTAAGACGTATTGAAGCTGTTACCGGCGCTTCTGCTCTTGAAAAGATGCACGAACTCAAGCACTTCGAACGCGACATGGCTAAGGCCCTTGATTGTGACCTTGCTTCAAGCCTTACAAAGGCTGAAAAGCTCATGGCTGACAGCAAAGAACTCCGTCACGAAATTGAAAAGCTTCGCAAATCTGAAGCTAAGGGCAAGATTGAAGCTATCAAGTCTGCTGTAAAGACTATCAATGGCGCTTCTGCTTTCATCGCTAGAGCTGACGGCATGTCTGTTGACGAAATGAAGGAAATGGCAGACGAACTGGTTGCTAATACCGGTGCTTCTACTGTTGTTCTTCTTGCTGCTGGTGGCGATAAGGCTAACTTTGTTCTTAAAGCCGGTGCTGACCTTGTTAAGAAGGGTGTTCACGCTGGTAAGCTTATTAAAGAAATCGCTAAGGTTGCTCAGGGCGGCGGCGGCGGAAGACCTGACATGGCTTCTGCTGGTGGTAAAGACCCATCTAAGATTGATGAAGCTCTCACTGTTGGCGAAAAGCTCATTAGCGAAGCTCTGAATAAGTGATATCATGAAATTCCTAGCTCTAGACGTTGGACAAAAAAGAATTGGTGTCGCAACCTGCGATAGACTCGAAATTGCTGCAACTCCTCACTCTGTTGTGAAGTTCGGCAGAACCGCTGTTGACGAAGTCGTAAAGATTCTGAAGGCAGAAGAGGTTGAGGGTATCGTTATCGGTCTACCAGTTTCTTTCGACGGTGTAGAGCGGGAATCATGCGAAAGAGCCAGATATTTCAAACACGAACTCGAACAGAAAACAGATCTTCCAATCGAGTTCGTGGATGAAAAATTCACGTCTAAGATTGCTGAAACCTCTCTGATAGAGCAGGGAATGCGCAGAGAAAACCGCAAGAATGTCATCGACGCAGTTGCTGCTTCCATCATTCTTAGAGGTTATCTCGACCAAAGACGTATTCAGCGCGAAAGAGCTGAAGAAATGGCAAATAAGTAAAATAGAGGATTTTAAATGTCTGTAAATTATAAATGCGTTCTTTTCTGTGAAGATATCCGTCAGGAAGTTGGCGGCCGCATCAGCCTCATGGGCATTCTCGGCACCAAGCTTTATGTTCAGGATTTCCCACTGATTTTCCCTAAGCTCTGCCTTTTCATTGAATGGGGCGAAGTAAAAGAAAACCTTAATGTAACTCTTAATATCATCCCACCGGAAGGCGTTCAGATGAATAATGTTCATCCGTCTGCTACAATTGGTGCTCAGCAGGGTGTTGTTTCCCGTTCTATGATAGTTCTTACTAACTTCGCTTTCCCAAAAGCTGGTCAGTATACTTTTGAATTTGTTGTAAACGGTGAAGTCGTTAACCGTGAGATTTTTGCTGTTGAAAAATATGAACCAGCAGCAAATATTCCCGCTTCAAAGATAAACTAATATGGCTGATAATTTTTCTTCTATACTTGAAGCTGCTTTAACAAGACCAGATTCCTTTATTGAGAGTATTCTGCCTGAATTGCAGCCCCTCACTGATTTAAAGCTTGGTGCAATGGCATCTGTGCTTGAATTTGGTACTGTTATGGATAAACAGAATATTACAAAGCTGTTTATCGAGTATTTGAAGGAAGATGGCGCTGCTTATCTGACAAAGAATCTTGATGTTACCAAGCCAAAGCTGTTTGTCCAGGCTGCTAATATCATTGGCGAGCTGCATTACGAACCAGCTTTAAAGGGGTTATCTAGAGCTCTTTATAAGAATACCATTGATTTGGTTTTGCCGGCTATAAAAGCAATTTCTTTGCTTCCGCCAACGGAACCAGTAATCAAGGCTCTTGCTAATTTCTATTTGGAATTTGAGGACGAAGTTCAGCTTTCTAAGAGTATAAGATACTTGGCTACACGCTCAAATGAGCTTGTTCCTATTTTTCTTGAGGCTTATAAAAAGCTTTCCGTTCAGAGAAAGATGTTTATTCTTCAGTATTTCTCTGTTGTTGCAGACAATCGCACCGAAAAGCTGATTATTGATGAATACAACAGTGCTCCGAATGAAAAGGGCATTTATTGTATTGAAGCTCTCGGCAGAATAGGTTCAGATCAGGCTGTTAATGCTTTGACAGAAGGCCTGAAGCGCGATGAATGGTTTCTTAGAAAGCATCTTGTTAATGCATTAGGGGTTTCTAACAATAAAAATGCCATTAAGCCATTGTTACAGGCCTTAGGTGATGTTCATCCTCTTGTTCGTGGTGCTGCTGTAAAAGCACTTTCTCTTGTCGGGAACAAAGATCCTGAGTTGCTTATAAATACATTGAAAACGGCAGACAAACAAGTTAAGACTAATCTGGTCCGTGCAATGGGACAGCTTAAGAATGAAAAATTCGTTGAATCCCTTATTGAAGTTTTGAAGGAAAGAGATTTGCTCTTTTTCAGTATTGATGCTGTTGGTGACCTTGGTTTTCCACAATCTGAATTTGCGCTTCGCAGATTGCTGAAAGACGAAGTCTGGTATAATAGACTTAATGCTCTTGAAGCCTTGGAAAAACTACAGATTCGTGATTTAAAGAACTTTGCCCAGGAAGCCTTGGAAGACGATAACGACATGGTTCGTAATGCTGCTTCCAGAATCCTTGCTACTATTAAAGCAAAGCAGTCTGGTGATACACGCCCGAAGAAGGATATCAGTGGACTTCTAGGCTTCTAAGCAACTAATAAATAGTCATAAAAAAAGCTCCCAATCGCTGGGAGCTTTTTTTTGCTAATGTTTTATTCTTCCTTTGGATTATCAAATACAATGCGGTGGGCGTTGAGCAATATGATAATCTTATTATCTATCTTACCAACACCGCGCAAATATTCGATATCAACGCTTTCGCTGATTCTAGAAGGCGGTTCAATAGAGGTTTCTGGTAATCTGATAACTTCTTGGACGCTATCTACCAGGAAACCAGCCTTAACCTTTTCTTCTTCAAAAGAAAGGATAATAATCTGATTAAGAGGTGAACGTTCTACTTCAGCCAGTTTCAATCTTCGGCGTGTATTGATAACAGGTATGATTTCACCGCGGAGATTGATTACACCGTCAATGTGGGCAGGTGCCTTTGGAACTCTTGTAATATTAACAAGGTTAATGATTGTTTCAACCTGAGAGATTTCCAAAGCATAGGTTTCGCCAGCCATTGTGAAGGTAATCAGCTGTGTGACTCCAATAACTTCTTTTTCTTCCTCTTCCTCGGCTGCTTCTGGCTGCTGTGGTGCCGCTGCTGGTGGAGCAGGCTGAGCTATGGCAGGACCTGTCGGCGCTGTTGGAACGGAAACAGGTGTTGGCGCCTGAGGCGGATATGCCGGCTGAGCTTGCGGAGCAGCATAGGCTGGTGCCTGTGGTGGTGGAGGCGGTGGTGCAGCAGGAGCTGCATAAACAGGTGCCTGCGGTGGTGGAGGAGGTGGTGCAGCAGGAGCTGTATAAGCTGGAGCTGCTGGAGCTGCAACTGCAGCTGCTTGCACATTTGCTACTGCGCTAGCTGTTGCGCCAAGATTTGAAGGATTAATGTCTGAGGTTTCGACAGATTCTACTTCGGATATTCCTTCTACGGCGTCTTTGATTTCGGCTGCATTCTTAGGACCAATCATCAGCATCTTGAATGAACGATCGAATTTTTCGTTTTCAAGATCCTTTACATCTGGAACAGATTTTGTGATTTCAGCCTGACATTCATCAAGGGCGCGCATAATCATGAATACGCGTGGGCCTTTTAACAGACAGTCTGCTACTAAGCTAACCTTTAGGTAAACAACACGTTTACCGCTGTCTTTGGCTTCTTCGAGTCCTGAAATTTCTAAATCAGACAGACCGAAGTCGCTCAAATCTATGCCTGTGCTACCGGTTGATATTGCGTTAGAAGCCGGAACAGCGGCTGCTGTAGAAACTGGTGCCGCAGCTGTAGGAGCAGCTGTGCCGTTTGCCATTGCCGCAAGCTTTGCAGAAATTTCTGACAAGTCTACTGATGATTCTGTCTGGTTAATGCTATCATCAACCAAGGTTCTGAGAATGTCGAAGGTTTCAAAGATAAGGTCGATTACTGGTGGGGTTACTGCTAGCTGGTTATTTCTCAGCTTATCAAGCAGATTTTCCATTTCGTGAGTCAGGTGAGCGACCTTTTCAAAGCCCATTGTTGCAGACATACCCTTAAGAGTATGAGCGGCTCTGAATATTTCACCTACAGCCTCAATATTAGAAGGATTCTGCTCTAGATTGAGCAGCATTTTATCCATCAAATCGAGATTTTCGCGGGAGCCATCAATATAGGCACCCATATATTCGGAAAGATCAAGCTCCAAAGCAATAACTCCTTTATTGGCTTAGCCAATAATTTACATCGACTGGCCCTTCTGGAAGAAGGACGGAATATCAAGAATCAGTGCAACGTCACCGTCACCGCGCATTGTTGCACCCATGATTCCCGGGATACCACTAAGCAGGTTCCCGAGAGACTTAATAACGATTTCCTGCTGACCAAGAAGCTCGTCAACCATGAAGCCTGCACGTTTTTCTCCTGAGGCGCAGACAACGATTGATATTTCATCTTCCTTGGCCTCTAGGGCTTTCTTTTCTTCGTCTGTAGTCGGAACACAGAGGACATTGCGAAGTCTTATGATTGGCAGAACTTCGCCACGCAACAGGGTTACTTCCTGATGCTGAACGATGTTTATATCGCTCTTGTTGATATCCATGGTTTCAAATACAGAACCAAGAGGAATAGCAAATACTTCTTTGCCTATTCTTATCATAAGTGCAGGAAGAATAGCTAGTGTCAACGGAAGCTTAATTGTAACCTTAGAACCTTCGTTAACCTTTGATTCAAGTTCAAGAACACCGTTGAGGTCTTCAAGCTTGGCTTTAACGGCATCCATACCAACACCACGGCCGGAAATGTCACTTACTGAAGCGGCTGTTGAGAAACCTGGCAGGTAGATAATTTTCTGTATGTCTTCAGGAGACATTTTGTTAATCTGTTCCTGAGTAAACATACCTTTTTCTACTGCTTTACGACCTACGATTGTTGGGTCTACACCCTTACCATCGTCTTTAACTTCGATAAGGACGTTGTTACCTTCATGGCGTGCAATCAATGTGATTGTGCCTACTTCGGGTTTGCCTTTGGCAACGCGGTCTTCAGGAAGCTCAATACCATGGTCGATAGAGTTTCTGATTAAGTGAACCATTGGGTCACCGATTTCATCGATAACCGTTCTGTCCATTTCTGTTTCCTTACCTTCTACAACAAGATTGATTTTCTTGTTAAGTTTTTTGGAAAGGTCACGGACCATGCGTGGAAATCTTTCGAAAAGTTGTTCTACAGGAACCATTCGAACCTGCATAACAACGTTCTGTAGAGATGTACTAATCTGAGAAACACGTGTAAGAGCTTCGTTAAGGTCTTTTAATTTGTGTAGTGCACCGATTTCTTCAAGACGGGTTCTGTTAATAACAAGTTCCCCGGCAAGATTCATCAATTCGTCCAGACGGCGCATATCAACGCGGACAGTCTGGTTCGCGTGCTTTTCTGCAGCGCCTTTTGCACCAGGTTTTGCTGCTGGCTTAGGCGGAGCAGGTTTGTTCGCCGGTGGTGCAGGTGGTGCGGCTGGAGCAGCGGGTGCTGGTGCCGCAACTGGTGGCGGAGCAGCGGCTGGCGCTGGTGCTGCAACTGGCGCTGGAGCTGGAGTTGCTGCGGGTCGCGCTGCTGGAGCTGCCGGAGCAGCTGGCGCTGGCGTAGGCGCAGGAGCAGGAGCTGGTGCTGCAGGAGCTGGAGCCGAAGCCATAGATGACTGAACTTTGAAATCTTCTGGCTTAAGCTTTAAGACAAGAACATTCTGAATTTCAGAAATGCCTTCAATAGCTTCCTTTACATCTGCTTCAGCTTTTGGGCCTAAGACAACCATCTTGAAGGAGGAATCAAATTTTTCTTCTTCAATATCCTTGGTGTCGGGCACAGATTTAATGGTTTCAAAACCTAATTCTTCAAGGCTTCTTGTTACCATAAACGCTCTAGGAGCTTTTAATAAACAATCTGGAACAAGTGTTACCTTAACAAGAATTATATTCTGATTATTATTTCCAGCTTCTAAGAGAACCTGGCTTTCAAATTCATTGATACTGATATCAGCTAACTCTGCTGCTATGGCAGGGTCTGATGCACCGGCTGCTGGTGCTGGCGCAGTGGCAGTTGGTGCTGCTGGAGCTGCCGGAGCAGCCGGAGCAGCTGGCGCGGCTGGAGCAACTGTGGTGCTTTCTGCTTTTGGAGCTGCGCTCTGACCATTGGCTGCTGCATTCAATTTGGCAACTATGCCATCAAGGTCTACGCCAGAATCTGTGTTTTCAATACTATCATTGATTAAGCTTCTTAAAATATCGAAGGTTTCAAATACCAGGTCGATAATGTCTGAAGTTACTTCTAGCTGATGGTTGCGCAGCTTATCAAGGATATTTTCCATTACGTGGGTTAGATGAGCAACTTTCTCAAAACCCATTGTAGCTGACATACCTTTAAGAGTATGAGCAGCTCTAAAAATTTCTCCAACGGCTTCAAGATTGCTCGGATCTTGTTCAAGAGCGAGCAAGTGCTTATCCATTAAATCGAGGTTCTCTTTTGAACCATCGATATACATTCCCATATATTGGGACAGGTCAATATCCATCAGTTGCCTCGGCAATACATTTGTTTATAAACAATTACAAATCAAGTACTAAATTATACCCCAAAACAAGGCAAAATGGAAAATATTTGTTTCCTTAGATCAAATTTGTTCATATTGTCTATGCGGAAATATTTTTTCCTCGAAGAATTTGAAGTCTGCTACGCTATAATCTTCAGGGACTTGCTGTCCATGGGTAATGTAGGCAACAGATTTCCTAGTTTGGAGCAGCATTCCTACTGCTGGGCCAAGAGTGATTGTTTCGTCTGTTTTGGTTAATATAATATGGTCGAAACCAACGTTTCCAAAGTTATTAACAATTTCTTTCAAATCACTGTATTTTGATGTGGAAGAAATAGTCAGATACTTTGTGGCGTTTGGTATTCTATCTAAGTAAGATTTAAGCTCGTTTAGTTCTTCATGAGCATATTGGCTTCTGCCAGCGGTGTCAACAATGATTAAATCATCGTCTTTATGCTTGTTGAGAAGATAATCAAGGCTTGCTATTGAAGTAACATCTTCAACAGGAATGCCAAAAATGTCTGCATATGTATTTAACTGAGCACTGGCACCTAGCTTATAAAAATCTATGTTGATAATGCTTGATTTTATTGGCTTTTCGGCATCAAGACAGAATCTTGCTGCCAGTTTAGCTAGAGTAGTGGTTTTCCCAACACCTGTGGGACCCATTAAAACTATAACTTGAGGTGTGGAGCCCTTTTTAATTTCAAAATCAGATGAAATATTGAGCTTTGACTTTACTAGTTTTTGTAAAGCCTGCAGCACTTCATTTGATTTTTTCAGGGTTTCTTCATGACATGAAAGTCTGAGTTCTCTGAAAAGTGAGTCTATGACTTCTTGTGGAGTTTCTATTGCCAGAAGTTCTTTTTCTATATCTGCAAGACCTTGTGGAAGAGTATTCTTACCATATAGAAAATTCGAAGAATCGGAGGTTAAGGCTTTTATAGCTTCAGTTAAAACTTTTACTTGTTCTGAAAGAGCATCAAATTTCTGGGAATTCTTTTCATTGGCTCTTAGTTCTCCGAGCATAGCATTCTCTTTATCTCTTTTCTTTCTGATTCCAGCAATCACAGACTGAAGTTCTGAAGCTCTATTAGAATAGTCATCTGCATTGGCTTTCTGTGAATGAGGTTCTTCATCGCCTTCCTGTAAAGAACGGATGCCGTCAACGTCACGGTCTAACTGCTGAGTCTTTTTGTAAATGCTTGAGGCCACTCTTGTTGGCACTGATAACGGTTTGCGTGGTTCATAGGACATAGCAGTCTCCCTGAGCGTAGTATCCATAGATGATGATTGAACGTTGGGAAGTCTATAGTTTTGTGTTGTCGGTATGTGTGACTGACCTGCTGATTTCCTTTTATATACAAGCTTGACCTTGTCTTTGTGAGATAAACCAAAATATTTTGATTCGTCTATCAGTTCCTCGCTAATATATTCAACATCATCACCATATTTCTGGCGTGCTAACTGCTGGGCTTCAAAGAGGGTATCGGCTATTACGGTTTCGAGAAATTGTTCCATTTAGCTTTCTGCACCTCCTTTGAATATTTTTGCTAATCTTTGGAAGAAACTTTCCTGTTCCGATGACGCCATTAACTGTTCAGGTAATTCGTAGAACGAATCTGACACTATTTTGCGGAGATCTACCGCAACCGGCGACATTGGCGAGAATAGCAAAAGCGGAGTCTGCTGACGCACCGCAATGTGCATGTTCCTGTCTTGCTTGAGACTACCTAGGTAATGCACCTCGAAATTATTTAAATAATCCTTGGCAACCTTGGAAAGGCGCTGGTAAATTTCCTGGCCTTCTTCTGGGCTGTCAACCTTGTTTACTAATGCTGAAACATAAGCGTCAGGACGCTTATTGTATAATACCTTGATGACACCGAACGCATCTACAAGAGCTGTTGGTTCTGTTGTGGTTATTACAACAACCTGGTCTGCCGCCTGACAGAAAGAAACTACGCTCTTGCTGATTCCTGCACCGGTATCTATCAGTAGAAAATCAGTCTTGTCTTCAAGAAATCTGAGCTGGTCATAGAGACGATTTGCTTTTTCAGGTTCCAGGTCGGCAAGCTCCATAACACCTGAACCACCAGCTATTATCTGTATGCCGTATGGACCCTGAACCATAATTTCATCAATGTTCATGTCTCCGTTTACGACGTCCATCAGATTGTATTTGGGTCTTATTCCAAAAACAACGTCAATATTTGCAAGACCCAAATCTGCATCAAGAATGATTACACGCTGCCCAGCCTGAGCTAAGCAGATGGCCATATTGGCTACTAAACTGGTTTTCCCGACTCCACCCTTGCCAGAGGTTACAGTGATAGTGTGGGCTATCTTCTCACCGGCTTTGCGCGGTGTTCTGGCTTCCAATCTTTTGAAGACATAAGGCTGGATTTCCTGTTTGGTTTCAGCGATTATGGCTTCAATTGATTTAATAATCGGTTCTGTCATTTTTAGTTCATTCCTAATGTGCTATAAACGATGTTTTCACTAAAAGAGTACATAAAATCACCACAGGTTAAATCTGTTGGATTTTTTAAATCTCTTAGACCACCTTCGTTTATTGGGGGAAAATATCTACCGTTAGAGAGTACCACTCCGAGGGGTATAAGGTCAATACCCAAAAATTGTTTTGCAACATTTTTTATTCGGGTGGTTGCATTAGCCTCTGTATAAACGGATTTGGGCGAGAATTCCAAAAGCTTTATTTCTGCACCTGTAGAAAAACTGTTAATAGATTTTACTATCTCATAACCTTTAATGATTGCTTCCTGATTGTCTGGCAACATTATGCACAGTGCATTGGCTGCACTGATCATATATTTGTAATAAATCAGTTCACTGGCTTTTATTGTAATCCAGACTTCCTGGTGGTTATTGAAGGTATTCGCTATATTACGAAGAAATTCATATCTTGCGCTATCAGTCCTTGTTTGCAGGTTAAGTAATTCAATCTGCTTGGGCAGAACAGGGAAGGGGAGTTGATTAGT
Organism: Candidatus Avigastranaerophilus sp.; assembly: GCA_045639725.1. GTDB lineage: Bacteria > Muiribacteriota > Ozemobacteria > Ozemobacterales > Ozemobacteraceae > RUG334. The sequence continues at coordinate 14,196 of JAZUDR010000003.1, forward strand.
ATCTAGGCCAGTAAGCGCCTTGCTCTTTATCAAGCCTGCCTGATCCCACAGGTATAGATTATCTGACTTTAAACTGACCTTAGGCAACCAGGTTGCTATATCTGGAAAGGCTGTCTGCAGGTCATCCGGGTAAATCAGGATGACCGCAGATAATGGTGACGGTCGCTTGATTTTGGCAAGAAACGACTCTGGAGTTTCAGACTTAGGTCTGGCTACCAGGCGGTCATATTCTGCCCTTAACTCTCTTAATGAGGTTGCTTGGTCACGCATTTATTGATTTTACCTTTTCTGTAAAGAGATTATTCCGACGGATTCAATCTTTACGTCATTCGGAATTTCACCGTAGGACAATACATTCAATTTTGGAGCAAGTCTTTCTGTTAAGCGTTTTATGCTTATTCTTAATACAGAGTTACAGATAATGATTGGTGTAATACCTTCATTAACGACTTCTTCAATTTTTTCTCTGATTCTTTCGAGAAGTGTAGCAGCGTCATTCGGGTTGATTGCCAACTGAACCTGACCGTCAATTTTCTGAAGAGCCTGAGCCAGGCTGTTTTCAAGTTGAGGATCAAAGTTGATTACGCGCAATACGCCATCACCACCGATGAGCGGTTTTACAATGTGTCTGGAAAGACCACGTCTTGCCACATCTGTAAGTGTATCAAGGTCATTAATACCTTTGCAGTCTGCAAGCGCTTCAAGAATGCTTGCCATAAATTTGATAGTAACGCCTTCTCTGAGAAGATTCTGGAGAATCTTAAGCAGAGTGGCAGGATTGATGATGCCAGGAATAACTTCATCGTGAAGTATCGGATTAGTCTGTTTAACGGTATTAAGAAGCTTCTGAACTTCTTCACGGCCGAGTATTTCGTCAGCATTTTTGCGGATAACTTCTGTTAAGTGAGTTGCGATAACAGAAGACGGGTCAACAACTGTATAGTTGGCGTTTTCAGCTTGTTCACGCATATTGGCCGGTATCCATACTGCCTGCATGCCAAAGGCTGGTTCAAGAACTTCGATGCCTTTGATTCTTGTTAATACATTATCTGTCATCATGGCCAGATAATGGTCTGGCATGATTTCGTAGCTGGCATATTCGCTGCCTTTTATCTTGAATACATATACAGAAGGTGCCAGTTGTATGTTATCCCTGATACGGATTGCCGGAACAACAAGACCAAGGTCCATTGCAATCTGACGTCTGATAAGAGCGATTCTGTTAAGGAGGTCGCCACCCTGGCTGGAATCGCAGAGAGGTATGAGGTTAAAGCCAATTTCAAGTTCAAGCTGGTCAACTGCAAGAAGTGCAGTAACATCTTCAGGCTGTTTGCTTTCCTGTTCGGCCTTTTTCTTTTCAGCTTCCTGAGTTTCTTTCTGCTTAACTGCAGCTTCTTCTTCGTCCTTATGATTGATATAAGCGAGTCCGCCAAAGATAAGTGACAGGAAAAAGAAGCTTGCTTTTGGCAATCCAGGAATCAAACCAAGGAATATAAGGGCACCGGATGTGATCCCGAGAATCTTGGATTTTGAGAACAACTGTGCTGTAACTTCGTCACCCATGCTGGAATCTGAACTAGAGCGGGTAACAACGATACCGGTTGCTGTTGAGACTAACAAGCTTGGAATCTGAGAGCACAGACCGTCACCAACTGTATAGAGTGCATATGCAGAAAGAGCATCCATCGCTGGTTCGCCGCGGAATATAACGCCTATTATAATACCACCTAAGAGGTTAATACAGGTAATGATAATACCGGCAATAGAGTCGTTTTTTACGAATTTACTGGCACCGTCCATAGCCCCGTAAAAATCTGCTTCTCTGGAAAGATTGAGACGTCTTCTGGTTGCTTCTTCCTGGTCGATTGCACCGGCGTTAAGGTCAGCGTCGATTGCCATACCTTTAATTGGCATAGCATCAAGAGTGAATCTTGCAGAAACTTCAGCAACACGTTCGGCACCTTTGGTGATTACGAGGAACTGAATTAATACAAGAATTAAGAATACTACAAAACCTACTACATAGTTCCCACCAACAACGAAGTTACCAAAAGACCTGATAAGTGTCATGGTTCCGCCCTGGCCAGAAAGTATCAGACGAGTGGTGCTGACGTTTAAGGCAAGTCGGAATAGGGTAGTTACCAGTAATAAGCTTGGAAATGCTGAAAATTGAAGTGCGTCCTGATTGAATATTGAGACAAGGAGAATAACTAGAGAAATCGCAATATTCATTGTGAGAAGAATGTCTAATAGAAAGGATGGCAGTGGAACGATGAGAGTTAATACAATTAATACTACGCCAAATGCAAAAAGAACATCTTTGCTTTTTATGAGCATTGCAAGGGGCACGGATTTTAATATTTTATTGCCCTTCGTTTGTGTTGCCATTTTAAGACTTTCTCCTTGTTTGAATACTTGCAAAATCTACTACTAGTGCGACTTTGAACTCGTTTAAATATAAGCTAACCTATGCACAGAATTTAGTATAGTACAAGTAAATTATTCTTTGCAATACCCTAAAATATTTATTTTTAATATTGTGAAATCAAGCACAAACGAAGAGGGTAAATGTCTTGCAACTCCCTTCAAATTCCCAACCTCAACCCACAATTCCCAAAATCTGTCTGAGCATCAGACAGATTTTGGGGGTTGATATGAATTATGCTGCTCTGCGCTGTCTATCTCTGAAAACCTGGGCAAGAATTTCAGCTACTGCGGTCCACAGTTCCTGAGGAACTGATTCTCCTACGGCAGCCTGCTTGAACATTGCACGGGCAAGGGGCTTGTTTTCTACTATAGGAACGTTGTTTTCGCGTGCGATATCTTTTATTTTCTGGGCTATGAGTCCTGCACCCATTGCGACAATTTTTGGTTCCGGGGTTTCGCCAGGAACATACTTAATAGCAACCGCAATATGGGTTGGGTTTGTAATAACAACTGTTGCCTTTGGAACTTCTTCCATCTGACGTTTTCGTGAAGAGGCTTCTCTTTGCTTTTCACGGATTTTCTGTTTTACGTGAGGGTCCCCTTCCTGTTGTTTATGTTCTTCTTTGATGTCTTCCTTGGACATCTTCAAACCTTCACTGTGGCGCCATTTCTGGAAGAACCAGTCTGCTACTGCCAAAACCACAAATATCATGATGATTTTGATTGCCATGTCATAGCAGACGTCTAACGTTGTGCCAAAGGATGGAATGGGATTCGCTTTTACAAAGCCTATGAATTCCTTCATTCCATCTCTTATTGTTGCATAAGGTATGTAGGCTACAATAAGAATCTTGAAAATAGATTTTACCAACTCGGCAACGAGTCTCCAAGAAAACATATTCTGAATGTTGGAAACAGGGTTCATTCTATCGAAGTTTGGTGTGAGTGGATCAAATCTGAAAAGGAAGCCTACCTGAACAACATTGATAAAATATCCAACCAGAGCTATTACCAGCATAAATGGTAAAACGACTATTGCTGCAGTTACAATGAATTGATTTATAAGAAGGGATGCATCGTTAAAGCCCATGGGATTGTTGATTGCGTGCCCTAGGGTGTATCTCATAAAATCAGCACATTGGCTGAACATTTTTTCTCCATAAACACGCAGCATAAAAAAGCTTGCTAGAAGAATAGCTACAGAGCCAGCATCCTGAGACTTGGCTACGTTGCCTTCTTTTTCTGCATCACGCTTACGTTTTTCAGTAGCTTCTTCTGTCTTTTCACCTGCAAACATCTGCAGATCAAAGGGAATGCCTGAAAGGGTAATTGTATTATTTAATTTTGGCAGGTAAAGTTCTTCTTTCATATTACCCGCCTAAGTGCTTCAGGATAAGCATAATTTCATCCAGACTAGTGTATAGAAGATTCTGGGTAACGTCACCTAAACAGTCTATGAATGCATAAATAACTATGAAGCCGAGAAGAATTTTTATAGCAAAACCAAGCTGAAATATATTCATCTTGGGAACTGTGCGTGCAATAATGCCTAAGCCTACGTCACCTATGAGAACAACAGCTATGATTGGCATTGCAATCTGCAGGCCGCATACGAATACCATTTTGCTGTATAGCAATATTTCATTTACTACACTGTCTGTTAGTATTAAGCCTGCAGGGGGCACCATCTGAAAGCTTTGGAAAAAAGCTTGTAATATAATCAAGTGACCGTTCAGGAATAAGAACAGGAGAGAACCTACCAATTGCAGAATTTCAGCGACGATACCTACACTCTGGTTTGAACCTGGGTCTGCAACCTGTGCATAAGATAATCCTACCTGCATGCCAATAATGTTGCCACCCATGCGTAGGGTAGAGCCTATAAACATTACAATAAATCCCATTGTGAAGCCTAAGGTAAGTTCCTTTATGGCCATAATCCCATAACCGACTACACTTAGATTCGGAAGAGTCTGGGTTGCAATAAGATGTGGAAGAATCAGTATTGAACAGAGGGCACAAAGACCTGCCTTTACTCTTGTTGGAGCAAGGTTATCTGAAAAAACGGGAGTATTCAGAAAAAAGCCGCTAAATCGGACCATGGCAATAAGGAATAATCCGATTCCATTCAAAAATGCGGCTTCTGTCATAATCCTAACCTATATCTTAAAGTGTTGAATAATTAATAAGATTGCCTAGGAGCTCTGTTGTGAAGGTAATCATTTCACTCAGCATCCACTGGGACATACCCATTATAGCCAATACTGTTATGATAAGCTTTGGAACTGTGGTCAGACTTTGTTCCTGTATGGAGGTAGCAGTTTGTATGATGCTTATCAATACACCAATAACCATACCGATAACCAGGATTGGGGTAGTTAGCAGGATGCTTTTCCAAAATGTAGCTTTTAATAGTGATAATACTGTATAAACTGTCATTCTGATTAGCCTCCTATGCTTACTACCAATGATTTGATTACAAGGTTCCAACCATCTACCAATACAAATAAAAGTATTTTAAATGGCAGTGAAATCATGGCCGGAGGCAGCATCATCATGCCCATGGCCATAAGTATACTAGATACCAGCATATCTATGACAAGGAATGGTAAATAAATTACTACACCCATTTGGAATGCTGTTTTTAATTCACTTGTGATAAAAGCAGAAACAAGTGCTACGGTGCTAAGGTCATCTCTTGTTTTGGGCTTTGGCGCACCTTCCATACCAGCGAAAAGAAACATATCGCTTTCTCTCGTATGTTTGAACATAAAGTTTCTTATAGGTGCAATAGAACGGTTGTAGCATTCTACATAATCTATTTCTCTGTCTATGTATGGTTTTATTCCGTTGTTATACACCTGGTCTATTACGGGAGACATTGTGAAAAAAGTTATGAATAGAGCAAGGCCAATGATAATCTGATTGCTTGGTTCTGTGTTTGTGCCTAGTGCACGCCTTACGAAGTTCAGAACTATAAGAATTCGAGTAAAACTCGTCATCATAATCAAAATAGATGGCGCAAGGCTTAAAACAGTGAGCAGAAGCAGTATTTGCAGACCTGTTCCTAACTGACCGCGTTCTCTGGATGGGTCCACATGAACAGTAATAGCAGGTATTGGAAATGGGGTGCTATCGTTCGGAGTGCGGTCTATTCTTGTATTATCGTTAACGTTTACGCGTGCTGTGCCACGGGATTGCTGTGCAAAGACTGGCGTGCTGAAAAATGCGATAAACAGTAATAATACTGCTAAAAAACGTACGCACAGAAACTGCTTATTTTTATATATAAATTCGTGCATAATTTCTATTTTATTCTTTGGTTAGGATTTGTTTACTTTGAAAATCTACAATATATTTAAGAATAATGTCAATGCATTATTGTAAATAGTAATGCATTGTTTGAATATACATTTTTTATGTAATAGCGGGGTAGTTTGGGGTTAAAATTCAAAAAAAATGCCAGTCTTGAGACCGGCATTTTTGCGTAGTTTTATATTTGTTATAAATCTTTTTCTGATAAAATTTCAAATCCGTTTTTCTTTAGAAGGGCTTCTGTTGCATCATTGTCTGTAACTCTGAAAGCCATATAAGCCTTGTCTTCGTTTTTATTTATGATTGAATACATATATTCAATATTTATATCTGCACTGTTTAACATCTGAAGAACGCGGTTAAGTTCACCTGGGACATTGGCGAGCTGCACTGCAACAACATTTATTGCACAGACTGAAAAACCCTGTTCCTTAAGAAGGGGTAGTGCTTTGTCTATTTCTTTGGTAATGATGCGGAAAACCCCAAAATCCTCTGTGTCGGCAACGCAGATAGACCTCATGTCTATTCCAGCGGAGGCAAGTGCTGCAGTTGTTTCGGCTAGAGCACCTTTTTTGTTGGTTGAATACACAGTTAGTTGTCTGATAGTCATGAAACGGTCCTCCTATTATATTAACTTGCGGTTGTCAATAATTCGAACGGCTTTATTTTCGCTTCTGAGGATACTCTTTGGTTCTGCCAGATGAACCTTAGGTGAAACGCCGACCATGGTTTGAATGGCTTGCTGCAGATATTTTTCACGCATTGTGATGTTCTTAATAATATCTTCAGCATTTTCCGGCAGATATTCAACAAATACTTCAAAGGTATCGGTATTGTTTTTGCGGTCGAGAACAATATGATAGTTAGCTGAATAGCCTTCTTTAAGCAATACTGCTTCTATCTGTGACGGGAACACGTTAACGCCACGGATAATCATCATGTCGTCGCTTCTACCCATTGGCTTGTGCATTTTTATAAAAGTGCGGCCGCAAGAGCACTTCTTGCGTTCAAGCATACAGATGTCATGGGTGCGGTAACGAAGCATTGGAAATGCTTTCTTGTCGAGGCAGGTAAATACTAATTCACCCTTTTCACCTTCTGGTAAAACTTCTCCGGTATTTGGATTTACTATTTCTGCAATAAAGTGGTCTTCGTTGATATGGAGACAATTCTGTTCTTCACATTCATAGGCAACACCGGGGCCTGAAATCTCTGTCAATCCATAAATATCATATGCTTTAATTCCTAAGGTTTCTTCTATTGAATGTCGCATTTCTTCGGTCCATGGTTCTGCACCGAAAACACCATATTTCAGCGGAATATCATTAGGCCCATAGCCCATTCCCTTCAAGGTTTCAGCTATATAAGCTGCGTAGGAGGGTGTGCAGCAGAGAACTGTGGAGCCCAAGTCCATCATGAATTGAATCTGGCGTTCAGTGTTGCCGGAGGACATTGGAATGACCATGCTGCCAACCTTGAGTGCACCGCCATTTACGCCATCGCCGCCAGTGAATAATCCGTAGCCGTAGCAAATCTGAACCATGTCGGACTTAGTAACGCCAGCTGCTGTGAGCGCTCGGGCTGTGCAATCATACCATAGGTCAACGTCTTCCTTGGTATAGAATGCTATGACGCGTCGTCCGGTTGTGCCTGAGGTGGAATGGATAAGTGCTACTTCATCCTGAGGAACGGCAAGCATGCCGTGTGGATATGCATCACGCAAATCGCTTTTAGAAAGGAAAGGAAGCTTGTGAAGATCTTCTATGCCATGAATGTCTTCTGGTTTGACATTCTGTTTGTCCATTAGGTTGCGATAATATTCAACATTCTTGTAAACATGCTTAACTTGTGCCACAAGTTTTTCTGATTGGAGCTTTTTGATTTCTTCAACCGGCATGGTTTCGAAATGCTCCTGATAATACTTTGTCATTGTAACATTCCTCTATAAATCGTGTGCGGTGCACAAATTATTTCTTTATAATCATATCTTGAAGACGGGCTATTCGTTTGTCATGACTGGTTTCAAGAGAGGTTTTGACGTTTTCAATCTGTTTTTTTGCTTCTCTTTTGCTTTTTTCATCAGCATAAGCGTCATCTGTGTCAGATTCTTCAGAATCACTTTTCTTTAAAAATGGAAAAAGCTTATCTAGTCCAGGGGTTACGCTTTGTCCGTATTTTAACCTGTAGGCATCTACAGTGTCTTTGTCAGTTATTTCTGTAAGATAGTTTATGTTGTTTTCGGTTACGCCCAACACAAGCATTTTGCCCATCACGTCTACGATGTAAACAATGCGTTTGTTATCTAATGGAACCATGCCCAGGACTTTACCAAAATTGTTGGCTGCAATGCCTGTTTTTTTCTGGATGAACCAGGATACTGCTAATGCAGCTACTATCAGAGCAAATAGAGAAGTGACCAGACTCAGGGTTGATGTAATAGAGTTAGAGGCTGGTAATAATTGTGATGGAGAAGTAGCTGTGGTCATGTCTCTTGTAAAAAGAGGAATTGAACGTTCATCTATTACAGACGGAACGGTATTTGTTGCCACAATTGCCTGCTCAGGACTATTAAATGCATTAGAAATAGTCTGAGAATCTGTTGATAAATTAGTTGTATTTAAGTCTTTGTTGTCTGTGTCTGTTCTTGTGGCATTTATATAGCTTTGTGCAGCAGAAGAATTATTTGCCGACAAAAACAAACCGTTGCTGTTTGAGGCAACGGTTTGAGTACAAGCCAATCTTGCTATAAGAACAAAAACGGCCAACAAGGCTTTGTTAATAGCTTTTTTCACGTTTTAGATGATATTTGTTTAGTCTATTTTGACTTCAGCTTTATCGTAGTGCTTTTTGTACTGCTTCAATAACGCGATTCGGCTGGAACGGTTTGACAATGAAGTCACGGGCACCTGCCTGAATTGCGTCTATGACCATGGCCTGCTGGCCCATTGCACTGCACATGATGACTCTGGCAGTTGGATCAATCTTTTTGATTGCTTTAACTGCTTCAATACCGTTCATTTCCGGCATTGTGATGTCCATGGTGACAAGATCTGGTTTGAGCTTCTGATAAAGCTCAACAGCTACTTTGCCTGTCTGAGCTTCACCTATTACTTCAAAACCATTCTTTGTCAGAATGTCTTTGATCATCATACGCATAAATGCTGCGTCATCGACGATTAGAATTGTCTTTCCCATACTTAAAAGGAAATCTCCTTAGAGCGACTGTAATCTATCTTGTGGATTGATTATATTTGTTATGCGAACCGCAAAGTTTTCATCTATAACAACTACTTCGCCTTTGGCTATAAGTTTATTATTTACAAATACTTCTACTGATTCACCAGCTAACTTATTTAATTCTACTACAGAACCTATATTTAATTCAAGAACATCTTGAATTTTCATTCGAGTTCTTCCTAATTCGACTGTTACTTCTAACGGAACATCAAGAAGAAGGTCGATATTGGACTGTAAACCCATG
>JAZUDR010000004.1:0-4580 GCA_045639725.1 Candidatus Avigastranaerophilus sp.
CATATCTCTGAAGACTTCAATCATAGCCTTTAAATGTCTTTCATCAAAGGTTGAACCGCCTGATTCAGCATAGTCATATACTGTGATACCGTAAGTGTCATAAATAGCTTCTCGCAGCTGTTTCTGAGCTTCCGTATCCGCAGCAAAAACTGTTGCTGCAATAACAGCAACAAAAGCAAACAAAACGATTAATTTTAGATGATTATTCCAGTTCATACTTTTAATTATATTTATTTTATCAAATTTGTGAAGAAGTTTTTGCTAACTACTAGAATCTATTGCGAACCCCCATTTACTCTTAGAATATCTCATTAGTATTCTTCAGACCCAGTATTTTAATACTGAGTCTGCAATGTATATCAGAATCCCCAGTCCAGTGATAATGAATATCTGTTGTCTGTGTAACCTTTAAGACCAAAGTGTCTGGCCGCACTGACTGTAGCAGAGAAATTTTCTGAAGTTATTACTGCTGCGCCAAGTTTTACATCGACGCTGTCACTGTCGTTCTGTGGTTTCCAGTAATCTTCCAGACCGTTTACAATCATATTGTAGCAGTAGTTCTGTCTGTCATTGTTGAACGAGTGATTGTAATATGCGCTGATGGAAAGAGCCAGTTTAGCGTCAGAGTATTTTTTATAGTTATTGTTCCTGCCATCAGCAGTTGCCATAGCCGCTCTTCTTCTGTCCTGCCAATTATATACACGGCTGGCTGAGAAACCGAGGGTTCCAACTAGTCTGTGATAATTATCTGAGCCCATATTTATAGCAAGGCCCTGATTTTGAACACCATTTTCAGCAAAACCGTCGCGTTTCAGTTCTGTATAATTTAAAGCCAGCATCGGAGTTATTCTGGTTCTGCCTGTATGCTTATTCCATGCTCCTCCAACTGTGAAGTTCAGAGATTTTATATCAAATTCTGAATTATAAAGGCCTGCAGAAGCATCAATTGTAGAATCTCCGATTGCACTTACATAACGGTTATTGTCATATTCTTCTTTTGCATAACGGAACTGGCCGAACAGATAGAAGTCATGCTTTCCTGGACGCTGCTGTACATACCAGCCAATGAAGCTTGTTTCGGCATCAGAAGAAATCTGTGAAGTCCCCATTGTAGTCAGTTTACTGTCAAGCTTACCTGCTTCTAAGCCGTGAGTCCATTTTCCAAACTGCTTTTCAACACCTGCGAACATACCGTTAGTATTGTCTCTCCAGGCTGCCGTATTGGAATTTTCTTTCTGCTTAGCCTGATATTTCATAGGAACAGCATAGGCGGTTCCTTCTTTTGATGAGCTGGTATCAGGTCTGTTAATAATTCTTTCTGTAATTGTGTCAGTGAGTATTCTTGCTCTGGCTACGGAAGCACTCATTGCACTGTTTACAAAACCTGGGTTAGAGGCATCCATTACTTTGTCTGCCAATGGTGATGTGGGAGTAACAGAGGCTCTGATATTCCCTGAAGCCATAGAATCAAGCCCCAGAATACTTTCCTGAAGCTTTAGATATATGTTTCCAGCATCGTCATTTATTGGAACACTGGAAACAGACTTATTGTAGAAGTCAACACCTCTGCGGGTCTGAGCATATTTTTTGCCTAGTTCTCTGACCTTGTCCATAAAACTGTCTTTATAGGTAGTTTTGAACTTAAAGCAGTCCAGACCAGACTGTTCAACAGCTTCAACTGTCATAAATTCGTTTTCGTAACCTTTACCGTTGATTACTATAGCAGAATCATATTCGTAATTTTCGGCGAAGATGTAGTCGCTGAGCTTTAATAAATATTCGCCAGCTGGTAAAAGTTTCCCCGACAACTCCATGTTATAGGTTCCAGCCAAAGTAGCTTTTGTTTTTACAAAAATCTGATCAGACTCATCAGATGTAATATCTAGAAAAGTTTTACCGTCTTTGGTCTGTTCAAAGTTTTCTGCAACCAGAATTGTACCTGTTTCGGCTGTCATTGAATTTTCCTCGTTGAGGCAGTTACCGGGCAGAAGCGTATTGCTGTTCTTTAATGAGCCGCTAAGAGAGACATTTCCCATGAAAATACCGCTGTTATCTACTGCTCCGTATATGACCAGAGGTTTGTCCTTCGGTTGTGAGGTTTCTAAAGTGCCATTCTGTGAAATGTTTGCTCCACAGGCCAGTGAATCTGTTTTAAGACTCAGAATACCATTGTTAACGTCTAATCCGCCTGTCCAGTCACACGCACCACTCAGAATCTGGGTTCCGGCTCCTTCTTTTATGACTTTGCCTTCACCAGTGATTGTTCCGGCATAGGTGTCTGTTACATTTGCTTCAGTGAAAATAGTCATGTTGGAAAGAGTCTTCTTGTCCGGATACATGGCGTCTAATCCATATAATTCATCTGCTTTTCCAAGATTGATAATACTTTCACCGGAAGAATTGTCGTCCAGGGAAGTAACAGTAAAATCACCACCATTCGGTTCCTGGGTTTCTTTTAGGAAAGTGCCCATAACAACAGCAGCGGTCGGGAAATCTTCTTTGAAAATTTCACTAGAATCAACCCATTCATTATTGTAAAATATGTAACTGAGGCCGGTTTTTGATTTATAAGTCGAATATTCATCTTCTACAACAATAGGAACAAATGCATATTTACCAGTAAGTTTGATGGTGACAAAGTAATTCTGTCCTTTGTCCAGGAACACATATTTATTCAGGTCGATTGTGCGTTTCCCGGCATAACAATCCAAGCCGTTTTCACCGAATCTGCCAGATTGAGAATATACTAAATCACCGTTTACATCAGTTCCTTTAAATATTTTTAACTCAAAACCCATGTCATTCTCGTTAACATAGGCGGTCACTGCCTTTAAAAAGCTGGAACTGTCGGTAGAATATTTACTTCCGAATTCAATTTGAGACTCATTGTTTTCATCCAGACAGTATAAGGAAGGATAAAAATTGGCATGGGTCTGATAAACAGGATATTTACCATTATCGGATTCCACAATAGGTAGCCAATATTCACAACTTGGGATGTCATCATAAGAAACATAAAAATAACCATTTTCTGTGCTTGGTGTTTCGCCCCAGCTATTTTTGCATATCCAGGCACCATTATGCTCTGGTAGGGAATTTTTATTCCAAATGATTTTATCGTTTTCTTCAACCAGCTCATACCAATATTCAAAATATCGCTGCTGCCCATCCTGAGCTTCACAAAGAAAAGAGAAATAAATACTGCCTTCCTTCTTTTTGGATATTGGTAAGCCATTTTCGTCTAAAATTAATTTGTAACCTATTAGATTAAAGAGATTCCTTAGTGTTTCTATATAAACAGTTCTGCCATCAGTACGTTTGGCGTGTATGCATTCGAATTTTTCTGCTTCTATGTTATCATCCCAGCCAATAAGCATTATTGCATGATTAGTGAATAAATTTTCTCCGACATAGTCATATGAGTTATCAAAATAAGGATCAAGCGCACACATGCTGGTATGGCCAGGACCACACCTGGTTATCATTTCTTTTAACAATTCTTTGTTGTTGGATAATGATAAATCATAAGGATCAATAATTTCGGGTTTACCCAAATATTTGGAATTGTAAACAGAAAGTGCGTTTGGTATTATATAATATTCTTTTGCTTTATAAATAGGCTTTATCGTATTGTTGACACATTCCATGCCTGTTGTTGAATATGGGCATTCAGTTTCATCAACAAAACCCAGTTGATCTATGGATGATATAGCAGTATGCAGATTTCCGCCTTGGTTATAAATAAGATTGGGATCATCTTTGCAATCTTCAAATATATAAAAGTCATACTTAGCATCTGGTTCATTCAGAGGGTGAGCAAAAGCGGTATAAGCAGTGTAACGTTCAGAAAAATCAACACCTGGCATTTCAAGGCCCTGTTTTGCATACTGCAGTCTTAACTGGCTTTCGGCACTACCCATAGTGGCAAAAGACCAGCATGTGCCGTAACTTCCCTGATCTTTCATTGGAGAAAGGATAGAATTTTCAGTGCCAGAATTTTTATCTAATGGATTGGAGTATTGCCAGCTAAAATATGAGACTTTTGAATAATCTTCACCGTATTTGAAATCTTCAGCAGAAAGGCTCTTTGCATTAGATGTTAAAAACAGGAAGAACGCCAGACCTATGGTAATTGCTTTGCGCATAATGTTCTCCGATTTGCTTATCTGAAACAAGAAATGCGTATATTATAACTCTATTCCCGGCTGATTCCTATCTATTAATTCCAATAGTTTCAATTCGACTCCATAACCAGTATCTGCTCCGCAAAGCTAAGTTAAATCTGTAGCAGAATCTAATAGTATGAATTTTAATAAAACTAAAGTAAAAAATGTTCATCAAATTTGTGAAGAAGTTTTTGCTTTTTACGGTATAAACGCTTATAATTTTGCAATCTAAATTATTAATTGGCAACGGAGAAGAAAATGGTAGATCTTGAAAAAATCATTTCTTTGTGCAAAAGACGCGGCTTTATATTCCAAGGCAGCGAACAATATGGCGGACTTCAGGGCACCTGGGACTACGGTCCATTAGGCGTTGAATTAAAGAACAACGTAAAGCGTGCATGGTGGCGCTATAAC
>JAZUDR010000005.1:0-4974 GCA_045639725.1 Candidatus Avigastranaerophilus sp.
CAAGCTTAAGACCCATTAAATCTACTTTGCTGATTGCGCTGGTAAAACTGGCTGTGTCGATTTCGGATTCATCAATGCCGCAGCCCCAACCGCAAACACCTGTAGCGGGTGTCTTGAGAAACCAGTATAAGAATCTTGCGCCATTTCTGCATTCGGCTTCAGTATGACTACCCAGCTTCAGACCTACAACTTCAACATTAATTTCGGCGTAAGTGTCATCATCGTTTTTTCTGTAAGCCTCAGCGATTTTTACGTAGGCAAAACCGGGATGTAAAGACTGGTTTGCTTTCCCGGTATATGCCTGATAAGCTGAAGCAGGCAATTCTTTGCTGCCGTTATACACCTTAAGAATGCTTCTGATTTCGCCAACACAAATCAAGTATATACCTTGGGTTTTGTTGATTAATATAGTTGGTAAAAGAATAGGATTAGCAGCAGAACCACCAACAACCAAAGGGATTGTCATTGTAGTAGATGACTGGTGGAAATTTTCATCTACAGTATAAACTTGTCTTACTTCATCAGGCAGCTGGAGTTCTAGTTCTGGTGCGCCTTTCTCAGAAGCGGTTATATACAGATTGCCGTCAGCATCAAAGTTAAAAAATGTTACTTTCCCAAGCCAGGTTAACCCATTATCCTGGGTAAGCAAGAGATTTGCGCCCCAAAAGTTTTTGCTTCTGGGAATATAACTGTCACCATTGTAGATAGTCAGATTCTGTGTTGCTGGTGCGCTTCCTGATTCTGCCATTTTGCTGCTTAGAGATAATTCTTCTCTAAGTCTGCCAAGATAGAGACCGTCAGATTTATCCGTAGTCTTGGAAGCGAACCTGTAAACAGTATTATCGTATAGAGTTATTTTAACTAGCATTTTACACCTCAGATTATTTCGGAAAACTGCAAAGTGAGAGAACTATCTATCGGGTTTCTGGTGCTTTTTCTTCTTGATTTAACTGTGCCGATTAAATAGGCGTCGGCAGCATCATCTAAATCTGTAAAAATAACAGCATTGTCAAAATTGAGAGGCAATGCATCTAATTCAGCTTTTGTGCCGTTAAGAGTAGCAGAAAATTCATGTCTGCTCTGGCCTTTTTTCTTTTCTCTGTAGGCTCCGCCATCGCTTTCAAAGGTTGCTACTTTATCGCGGATGTCGCTGGACCATTCTGAAACAATAATCTCCGAAACTGGACCAATAATAATGTTGCCTAGTGTCGGAACAGAACCACTCACGAGACTTGAGCATACTACCCTTATATAACGATAACTCGAAGATGTTATAGTCGAGAAAGCTCTATATATTCCAAGATCATCTTTTTTAAGAGTTAAGTTTTTCGAAATGCCACCAGTGAAACTAGTATTATTGGCACATGTAACTACAGCCGATGTAAAATTGGCGTTATTCAGTAAAATCGCACCAATGACCTTAGCAGAACCCAAATCTATGACTAATGTTTCGGAAGCGGTCTGGCCTTTCCATATTTCATTAGTATCAAGACTTTTCAGGTTATTTAATGGGTATCCCGAAGCAGCGTTACCAGTAATAGAATAATTGTAGAAATCAGTTAAAAGTTTCATGTTCGCCTCTTATGCTATTTTGCCGAATTTTGCTTTGCTCTGGGCTGCAGAAAGCATAGCCTGTAGAGCAGCCAAAGCTTCAGGGTTGTCACCGTATTGCTGAATCATTTCTTTGAGAGCTCCAACCTGATCAGCGCCTTCAAGAATGTAAACATTGTTGCCAGTGCGAGCTATTTCACCAGTAAAGCCAAGTAAAGCCTCCATCTGTTCCTGGCGCCTCAATGCGGCTTGTTGCTCTTCTTTTCTAATCTGTTCTTCCTTGGCTTGTTCAGCGGAAAGCATTTCCAATTTTGCATTATAATAGCTGTCTTGAGCCTGCTGATACATTTCAAGAGCCGCAGACTGTTCTTCAAATGTCTTGGACGCGTCAGCATAGATGTATTCCTGCTGTTCCATAATATAAGCAGCTGCGTTCATCTGCTTTTCAAGAAAAGACAAGTATTCTTCAGCGTATGCGACGGGGTCATTGATCTGCAATGCTGCGAGATTATATTGGTTTTCGCCAACATTCTTAACCATCTCGAGCATAGCTTTGTTTGCGTTTCTGCCCTCATAATAATCAGAGGCTATTTCCTCGAATCTGTTATATTTGAAAATGTCGGCATAATCACCCCATATGTCATATGTGTCGTATATATCAACGCCCCCATAACCACCAGCTCTCATATTGACTCTAGATGAACCAAAATCAGGATAATAGGTTCCGCCATATAGTTCGCTAATAAAAGGGGCATAAGCAAGATATTGACTTGAATTTCTAGTGTTTATGGATGCTGTTTCCTGTCCATATTGTTTCAGAGCGTCATAATATGCTTTTGTTAATTCCTGTATGCTGTCAGAAAGGTCGACACTAAATTTTTTACCATCGTCCCAGCTGAAAGTTGGATTTTCCCAGATGGACTGAGAGCGAGAAAAGGCTTCCGACAGGTAATCCATTGACATAGACAGTGCTTGATAAGAATAGCCTTTCGTTTCTAGTAGTTCAATTTCCTTTTGTATTCTATCGCTATTCTCATTAGCCAAATTAATAGCACTTTCAAGTCTTGTAATTGTGTCAAAAGTTGATTGTGGCGTTGTGTCTCTCCATGTGCTCTGCCCTGTAAGCCAGTGCCAATCTGTATCTTTCCATTCGTGTGATATTGTATATTTATTTGATGGATTATATCTAGCGTCATAGATATTCTGAACATCAGACGAACTTAAAAAAGGATTCAACAAAACCGAATAAGTATTCAGCCAAGCCTTACTGACTCTTTCCTGAGTTTCAGCATTAGCAGCAAGAACTTCACCTTTGTGTTTATCTTTACTTATAGAATCCCACCAACCGCCTAGCGAGTTAGCTATGGCTCCAACTGCCAAAGAACCGACAAAACCGCTGACAGCACCGCCAAGACCAGCAAAACCGTTGCCGCTGAAAAGGCCGCTAAGAAGTGTTGAACCATAGCTTGAGGCCTTGGAGGCGGCTATACTGCCGATTGTACTTCTAAGAGCCTCGCCGAGATTGCTGTCAATGATACCTTGGGCCATAGCGGCGGCCATTGCTTCGCCATAATCACTCTTAATGGCACTCCAGAAATTTTTTGAGGTTGTCTTAACGTCGTCAGTTCCTCTTGCGGCTACAAGATTAGCAGCTCCAAGCGAAGCCGAACCAAGCACATTTAAGCCAACTGAAGAAAATAAGTCGACAGAACCACCGACAAAATTTCCAGATTTTAACTCCTTGATTGAATTCTCAATGTTTGATCTGCCGATATTATTTATTGATTCTTCAAGTTTATTGGCATTTTCAAAAGCTTTGAAAAACTCATCAGCCATTTTCTCGGCTTCCTGACTAAGCTTATACTCCGCAGCAGCAGTTTTATCTACTTGACCACAAAAACCAAGAGCAGCCATACTTGCTGCATTCATAATAACAATACTTTCAGATAAAGTTTTGTTGGTTATTCCAAGAGCTTCGTTTAAGCCCGAATCTATCTGTTTAGAAAGAGCCAAAAGCTGTTTTTCCATTTCTTCACGATGCCTTTTAGCTATTTCTTCAGCTTCTTTATCTGCTCTTTTCTTTCTTTCTGCTTCATCGGCAGCTTTTTGGGTAGCCTCAGCCTGTCTTTCAGCTGCCTTTGCTGCTTCCTGGGTTGTGCGAACTATTTCAATACCGTTCTTCTCTAAGTCGGCAATCTGCTTATCTATATCAGCTATATTATCGGATAGTTCCTTGTATTCTTTTTTCCAGCCGTCAATCGTTGACTGGAATGTAAATGCACCGGCTACAGTTCCTTCTCTGTTCGAATATAAATCTATAAAAACGGCATTTTTCTGTTTCTGCAATTCAGATTTCTGTTGTTTTAACGCTTCAATCTGACCGCTTACTCCTAGCTTTGATACATCTTGTCCTTTATCAAAGACAGCATTACCTTTAGCCATCCATTCTATAGTATCAGCAGCATCACCACCCCATTCAACAACATCTTTAAGCCAGTCCACCAAAGCTATCGAAGTCGGCAGGAATTTCTCCGAAATATTTTGTTTTAAATTATTAAGAGAAGTTTCAAATTGGGTAAATTTGTCGGCAGCAGTATCACCTTGATTTCCAACTTCTTCAGCCTGTGGTCCCAATTCAGACAATACTAGCTTTAATGTTTCGCTTCTTCGAGTAAGAAGATCTGCCGCATCGGAAACCTTGCCAAATGATTCTGGCATTATGCCCATTGAAATCAAACTTTTTTGATTGCCGGTTACGATAGCTGTAGTTATCTGCTCAAAAGCTTGCGTTATACTGACACCCATTTGGTCAGACATAGCATCTGCAATTTTCCATAGACTACCAAAATCATTTTCAGATGCCTTTAAACCACTTCTTAAAGCTTTGAGATTCGATTTCATAACTTCCGCATTGGTTGCCATCCCATTGGCGCCACGCCGAGAAGCATCTACAAGCTTATCAAAATCCAGCCCTGCCTTAGAAGCCATTAATTCTGTATATTTGCTAACTTCTTGAAGTTGAGCTGCTTCTTTACCTATTTGATATACTGATTTAAGGGAATCGGCCGCTTTCTTGGATAAATCTATAACAGCATTATAGCCAAGAGAAAGATTTGTCCAAGACTTGGTGCTTTTATCTATCGCTGTATTGACATTCAGTATCTCTTTCCTTAAGGTAGAAACAGATTGGGATAGCAAATTGGTTTGCTGAATTGATTGAGTATTATTTGAAGTTATTGTAATATTTGCATTTCTAAAATCTGACATTTTTGTTTACACCTTAATATATTTTGGCTATACTGAATATGGAGGAACCGAGAATGGATAACCATAAAAGCTATTTATCATCATCAACTGTTCTTTTAAGTATTATTGGGTTCTTCCTTTTTATTTTATGGGCGATAAATACTGAAAGCACAGCAT
>JAZUDR010000006.1:0-2833 GCA_045639725.1 Candidatus Avigastranaerophilus sp.
GACTTACTATTGAGGAATCGGTAAGACATATCGCTAAATTCACTTCTGGAATATGGCAGATTCATCCTTTTGGAGAAGGAAATACCAGATCAACAGCTGTTTTTATAATTAAATATTTGAAGACCTTTGGATTTAACGTAAGTAACGAGGCTTTTGCTCAGAATTCATGGTATTTCAGAAATGCTTTGGTTAGAGCTAATTATAATAATTGGCAAAATGGAGTTCACGCGACTACAGAGTTCTTGGAGTTGTTCTTTGAGAATCTTTTGTTAAATGCGGGGCATGAACTTAAAAATCGATATATGCACATTGATTATGATATTAAAAGTGACACTCAAAGTGCCAAAGGTAGTGTTTCAAAGTGCCAAAATGGCACTTTGAAATTAACATTAGTGGAACTTGCGATTATTAATGCTATAAAAGCAAATCCAGCTGCTACGCAAAAGCAAATAGCTGAAGCAACCGGAAAGTCGGAACGAACTATAAAGCGTCGCACTGTAGAAATGCAGGAGAAGGAATTGATTAGTCGAGAAAATGGAAAAAGAAATGGTAAGTGGATTGTGCTGAAAGAAGGCAATTGATATTTCGCTTGACGGAAAAAGAACATTGCTGTAAGTCTTATAGGGTAAAAATAAAGGTTTATGTTACCAAAATGTAACCAAGAATTATAAAATATCTATAGAATATGTGGAAATAGCAGAAAATCCATACCATATACATGTAATTATAGACCATAGAGACACAATATATAGTTGACTGCATCGAGTGGGAATGATAAAAAAACAGTGGGAAGCCTTGAAAATAGGGGCTTCCCTTTTTTTATGTAACCAAAATGTATACTTAAATATTACGCAAAAATTATATTCATAGTTCTGGAGTGACATTTATTGAATTAATTGTTATAATTGTACTGAAAAAATTATGAAACTAGCAAAAGACATTAGGAGGATGTGTAGTGGTTTGAATGCTCAAGATAAAAAAGGAATTTTTATATGTATATTTGAGTTTCTAATTGTAGTTTTAATACAGTTGATTATAGCTTTTGTAATTAAAGGTTCTGATTTTAGTGTGAGCCTTAATGCCTTGAATTATTTTTATTTGATTTTGGAAACTGGTCTAAGTTTTATAGAAATGATTTTGCTTGCTAGTGTTTTTCGTGATTCGTTAAAAAAATCTTTATGTGATTATGCAAGAAGTTTTTTCTATAATATAATTGCTAGTATTTTGATGCTTTGCATATATGTATTGACAGTTTTAATTCTTTCTGTTTGTTTTCTAAATGATGCGGTAGTAGCAAATCAAGATACAGTAAAAAATATGAACTCAATTAATATTTGGCTCAATGGAATTAATACAATTATATTTGCTCCTTTTATAGAAGAGATTTTTTTCAGGGGATTAATTTTTCAATTCTTTAGAAAGAAAAATGTGATTATGGCATTTATTTTGACAAATATATTTTTTGCATTAGCACATACATGGATTCAGATTATTTCAATAGGTATAACAGCATCCTTGAAGGCTACTGTATTGTATATGATTATTGGTATGGAAATTACGGTATTTTATATGTGGAGAAAAAATATATGGTCTTCTATTGTGCTTCATATAATTATTAATGCTTTTTCATTTATCATAATCAATATACCGATGTAATCGAGACATTGATGAAGTTTGATGGTCTATTTCGGAAAAATGGCGCCGTCAACGGTAGTCTGCATTTCTTCAATAGGGGGTACATCGTCACAATTTTAAAATTAGATACAGTTAGACAATTCTGAACGTGATTCTTCTCGCTGGTAATCATATAGGCGAGTTTGAAGGGGTATTTTACGAGGTCTTTTAAGTGATGGATGTCGGTAGGTGGAATAAAGGAAAGTTTGGTTGTAATCAGTACGGTCGTTTGTATCAGTAATTCCAATACAAGCAAAATCTATGTGCTGTGGCCACCAAGCCCACAACAGCTTATATAAAAGATTTTGAGTGGCAATCAAAGAAACTCCTGACGATTTATAGTTTTAAGACTAACAGTGACTAGATAGCCGAAAAGTCGAGTCGACTTTGAAAGAGCTAAGTTTACGGGCTATGTTATGATCACTTTGTTAATGCATTAACGGATGACCGTCAATGTATAAATATACGAGGTTGCTGCTATACAGCCTACGCTGCTCACTTCCCCGTGCTATGTAGTGTGTCAGTCTTGTATAAGTTTTTATCAGAAAGAATTAGAAAGCGAAAGATTTTGGTTTTATAACCGCATCAGTATCTTTCGCAGAAAGACGGGTTATAAATATGGATTATGAATTTGATAATGAGAGAAAAAATAAGCAGAGCGAAAAAGAGAAAAAAGAAATAAAAAACATAATGAAATATTTGATTTTTTTTATTTTAGGAATTGGAGCAGGAGTTATTTTGAAAGAATGCTTTGGCTTTGATATACTCAGTTTAGTGGGATTAAAATAATACAATTTATTTGAGAAGTGCTTGTTGGTTTGGATTAAAAGTGATGGTATTTGTTTATTTTTTATATTATTGAAGAGACAATTATGAAGGATATTTTGGGAGATAAAAACGCGAGATAGATGAAATATTATTGTATAAAACAGCATGATATCACCGATTGTGGTGCTGCATGTCTGGCAACAATTTCAAAACAATACGGTCTTTCTACATCTATTACAAAGATGAAGCAAAGATAGAAGAAGCAGTTAAGAATTACTTGATAAAAGCATTAACAGGATTATTGATGCATTTATAGCCGATAAACATAATTTTTGATATAGGGAGGACAGGATTAATGGAAGAAAAAGAAAGTCAGTCAATTGAGTGGAAA
>JAZUDR010000007.1:0-37379 GCA_045639725.1 Candidatus Avigastranaerophilus sp.
TCTTCTATTTCTTCCGAACCTTCTTCTTCAACTATTTCTTCAACGATTTCCTCTTCTGAATCGTCATCTTCTTCAATCTCTTCGATTATATGTTCTTCTACGATTTCTTGCTTAGATGAAGAATCAGAACCTTCAATGATTTCTTCTTCAATAATCTCTTCGGTTACATCACTGCCTGAGCCGTCATCTTCCACTTCTTCAACTATTATTTCATTGCCATCTTCGTCCACTTCAACAACAATTTCTTCTACTTCTTCTTCCACCTGTGAAGGCTTGTTCGCCGGTGAATCTGACAAATTAATATCAACCTGTTTTTTCTTTTTTAGTTTACTTATAGCATCGAGTAGTGCCGCTTTTATTTTTTCAAAAAGCGGCTTGGCTTTGGCCAATATAGGTTCTAATTTCTTTAAGATTGGTTCAAGCTTGGCTTTTATTGGTTCAAGTTTTTGGGCAAGCTTGTTTTCCTCCTTCTGGGTTTTGCCTTCTGTTGAAGCAGTCTCTGCAGGAGTTTCCTGCTTGGCCTTTTTCTTTTTTATTATGAAGAAAACTGCACCAGCTATTGCGATTATAATCAAGGCTATAATTATATATATCGCAAATCCAGATGAATTGATTTCTTTGGAAAGTTCAAGAGCGCCCTTTGGTGGATTCTTGTCCTTGAGGGCTATGGCTATATGCTGAGAAGCTTTTTTGACGTCTTTCTTTTTGGATTTAAAATGATATATTGCTAGTGCATAATTTGCATACGGGTCATTAGGTTCTGTTTCTATTACGCTATTGCCTAAGCTTCTAAGACGATTCACGTTCATCTTAGGATTGTTAAGCTCTACTAGCAATAAGTATTTTTGAGCTTCCGGGGCTTCGGCCGCTTCTGGATTTTCTTCAAAAATTTTATTGACTTCGTCCCATTTTCCTTCATCACAGAGAGTTTTTGCCTGAGCTAACTGTTCTGCATATTTTGAAAAATCAATAGGTGCTTCTTCTTCCTCTGATTCCTCTTCTTCTTCTTCTTCTTCTTCTTCTTCTTCTGCTGCTTCCCCTTCTGCTTCCTCATCAACTTTTTGTTGCCAGAAATCGAAGACGTCTTCTGTTAGAAGCTTGCAAAAAGCAAGATTGTTGGTTATATTGTTCTGCCATGTTTGAACAAAGGCCATATTCTTGAAAAAAGTGAACAGACTATATATTTTAATTGGCTTATTTTTGGCTAATTTCTTCGATTCTTTGTCTTTTTTTAGCTTTTGAGCAAGATCACTAAGTGAGCTTTTAACTTTTGAGGAATCACTGGCAGTAATCTTGTTTTTCTCATCAGTGGCTTTTGCGCTTGTAGAATTTTTACTATTGCTGACGGCTTCTTTTTTTTCTTTCGATGAAGCTTGTGATTCTTTACTTGTATCTTCCTTCTTGGGAGAAACAGGTTCTGATGGCTTTTCTGGAGCTTTTATTACTGGCTTAGGAGGAATAACTATTGTTTTGATTTCTTCATCTACATGATAATCCACTTCTGGAGAGTCTAATCCTCTCAGAAGGTCGTCAAGGTCAGTTGCATACAGCTCAGTAGCCGAAAGCAATATAATAAAAATTAATAGTAGATGAAAAAGTCTTTTCACTATTGGTTTGCTATACTTAAACGTGCGTCAACAGCTAGTTTGTCACATCTTTCATTCTCTGGATGTCCGGCATGGCCCTTTATCCAGTTCCATGAAAGCTCGTGTTTTTGAGATAAGGCTAGAAGTCTTTCCCAAAGCTCCTTATTTTTTACAGGCTTTTTGCCAGCTGTTTTCCAGCCATTTTTTGTCCAAGATTCCAGCCAGTTTTTTAAGAATGCGTCACAGACATATTTGCTGTCTGTGGTTATTTTTACTTTGCAAGGCTCTTTTAAGCTTTCTAAGGCATTTATAACTGCTAGAAGCTCCATACGGTTATTGGTTGTTTCTGGTTCTCCACCAGACAATTCTTTTTCAATACCTTTAAAGCGAAGGATAGAACCCCAGCCGCCTGGGCCGGGATTGCCGCTGCAGGCGCCGTCACTGAAAAGCTCTACTTCTTTCATTTTACACTCCAGACTTCATTATAAGTTGTATTGGAACTTTCACCGCCAGAAATAAAGATCTGGTTGTTAAATGTAACCGCTTGATGATTTTTTCTTCCTTTAAAATCTGAATTAGTTTGCAAGGTGGTCCAAGTTAAGCCATCGTTAGAAGCAAGGACTTCATTTGTGCAGCCAGAAGAAACCTGTCCGCCAATTAACCATATTCGGTTGTTATAAATAGTTGAGGCCATGCTATAACGTTCCGAGAAGGATAAAGACGAAGACTTTTTGCTCCAATTGGTAGCTTTGTCTTTAAACAGAAGAAGTTCATTAAGCGGGACATTCTGCCCCTGACTATTGCTGCCATAACCACCGATTACAAAGATACTTTCATAATTTGAGTCGCTGCTGTCATTGAAAACAACAGCCGAAGCTTTCTTTCTTGGTAAAACGATACTTGAACGGTCGGTCCAGGTTATACCATCGGTAGAACACCATATATCGCCAAGAAGATTTCCGTCAGGTTTTTCTCCGAGCATTACCCATAGTTTGTCCTTATAACTGACCATATTGTGGTAAGCCCTTTTGTCAAATCTTGTTTCAGATTCGTAATCTGTAGTTTCTGCTACATCAGCAACTTTTGTCCAGTTTTTTCCGTCGCTGGAATTCCAAACGTCGTTTAAATAGCATACTCCATCTGTGTCATTAATGGTGATACCACCAGTTAACCAGAGCTTTCCATTGTGAACAACACAGCTATGGCCAAATCGTGGTGAAAAACTACCATTAGTAACTTTTGTCCAGTTTTTGCCGTCCTGTGACTTATGTATGTCATTTAACGGAGTACCAGTGGTGGATTTGCCACCAATTATCCATATCTGATTATTAAATACTGCCATAGCATGGTCTGTTCTCGGAATAAATGTTTCGTTTTCTTCATCCTGCTCAAAGATATTCGCATAGGTTGAGCCTTCTTGGATGGCTGTAGTAAAACTCCAGGTAACAGCTGAAGACGGGGTAGTATTGTTGGAATCAAAGTAATTGTTGTTCACATTTATAGTGTATTTTGTATTTGAAGTAAGTTTGCTATCAGGGGTAAAAATCAATGTGTTTCCATCCCAGGCAAATGTTCCTGAAATCTTACTGCTTGTTGAATTGCTTAACCCAAAAGCACTTTCGGCTGAAGAGTGATTCACTTCCTTATTAAAAGCAACTGAAATAGTTGTATTTTCTGATACTGAAACAGCATTTGATGTCGGACTACAACTTCCTATGACAACAGCCGGGACTAGGGTTGTCTTAAAAAGTATGCTTTGTGGATTGAGCAAGGCTATTCCTTGTGAATCAACAGCTTTGTTGCTGATAACTGTTCTTATGTATGTATTTTCAGCCCAGTTCTCTGAATTGCTTATTGTAACCGTTTTATTATCATTTGACCAGGCAAAAGACAAAGTTGCTGATGGGGAAACGCTGATAGCTGCTTCTGTTTGAGCGGTATTCATTGGTTTCGAGAAATTAATACTTATTTTTTGAGTAAGAAGCTTGTCTGTGGAGGCATTGTCTGGCTTGAAGGATTCAATAAGCGGATTACCTGTTGTCTTGAACTGAAGTATGAAATTGCTCTTCAGACTTAGATTCTTATTATCTTTAGCTGTATTAGCTATTTCTAGCTTATATGATGTGCTTGGTTCCCAGCCATTGTTTGAGGTAATTATTATTGTCTTGGCATTAACCCAAGAAGTAGAATAGCCATTAGTGAGCGTTGGAGTTATACTTATTGATTTTTCAACGCTGGCAGAATCCATTTCTTTTGTAAAAATTATTGTTACTGATTCATTTAAAGCTATTTTTTCGGCGTAGTTTTCTGGTTCAGTTGCTTCAATTGTTGGTGGAGTAGTATCGGTATCAGTATCCGTCTTAGAAGGTGTATTGAATACCAGAACAAAATTGTCTTGCAGAGATGAGCCTGCAATGGATTTTGCTGTATCGGCAATTATCAGTTTGTAGGTTTGAAAATCAGAGAACGGGGCTGAGATTGATAGATTTTTATTCTCAGATGACCAAGTGTAATTTATTTTATTTGTTATTTCAGGCGTAAAGCTAATCGCTGATTCAACAGAGTTTGTATTCATTGAATCAGAGAAAGTGATAACTATTGAAGAATCTGTGCTTATTTCTTCTTCCTGGGCCGGACTATAAGCAACTATAGTGGCGTTGGTTAATTCACCTTTTTGTTTGTCTTCAGCGAAGGATATTTTCTTTTGGCTTATATAGCTGAGCTGATTTTCATCAGTGTATTCTGCTTGCGCTATAACAAAATTTTCAGCCTTCTGCATATCTTCTATTGTGTAGTCTGTCATCTTTATTTGTATTGAATAGGTTGCTAAGTCTGAGGAAATCTCTGGCTGAGCCTGAGTTAATAGATTTATTTCATAGCTACTAGAGGCGGATTGTATATGCGAACCGTAATTAAGTGGGAATATTCCACGACTGAATAACTTCAGAGTTGCTTTATTGCTCTGACTGTAAGGCATACAAACTTTTATTTCTAAGTCTTTTTTGAAATTTCCGCCTTCACCATTAGTTAAAAGAATATCGTCCGAAGTTATTACAGGAGTTTTTTCTTTTATGTTCTGGGTTTTGGATTTTATCAGCATCCAATCTGAAAAAGTATATGTAAGAAATGAAAGATTAGTAAGAGTTGCAGATGTAGGTTTTAATAACAACCAGTTGCCATTTTCTGATTCTTTTTTTGCTGCATAATAAACGCTGCTTGGATAGTCATTTTTACTGTTGAATTGCAATTCGGAAGGAGATTCGGCTATTATTTTGCGTGAACTGTTACTTTGATTCAACGTAATGTTATATAAATCAGAAACTTTTTCAAAATAGCTGCTCCAAGGATAATCTGCGGCAGAATCAGAAGTTCTGGTCGCGTTTAGATAAGAATCATTTATTGAATTTGCAGGAATTATCAGAAGGATTTCGCCTAATTGTTTTTCCTGCTTTGAAGCAGAATTTATTAGGACATTGTCAGCTAAAATCTGTGTTTTTGCGGTCTTACGGGAGGTTACGTCTATCCCGTAACCGCTATGCATATCACAACCAATCTGGAATATTGAAACAGAAAATACTATGACAAAAATAACTGCAAGTATATAAATACGCTTTTTCATTTTATTCTCCTGTAAGATTGGCTTTATGCTCCTTTAAATGTTCCTGACAGAATGCAACACCATCTGGACCACATTTTGAACATGTGCAATATCTGAATATCAGTTCTGGATTAGATACATCTGTTTTGCCACAAATGGCACATTTATGGCGGTAAGCTTTTGCTTCCGGAGTTGCAGCTTTTTCAAAAGTCTCTCTTCTGATGCGTTGCTTGCGTTCATAGCGAATGCCATTTAATGCTGGTATTGCGAAGAATAATATATAATTGGCAACGGTCAGGCCTATTACTATTTTGCCATGAATTGGCGCATTAATAAAACATATAAGTTCTACTAAACCGGACAACCATGCTAAATATTTTATTTTGATAGGAATAATAAACATAAAATATAATGTCTGGTCAGGATATAGGGTGGCGTAACCAAAGAAAAGTGTCAGATAAAGGTAATAACTCTTAAACTGTGCTTGAGGTTCTATTAGTGAAGCTATAATCAAAAAAAAGGCACCCATAAGATAATACATTGTAAGCTTGAATGAACCTATTGCAGCTTCTATTCCGTCTGCGCACATTACTAAAATCATTAATTCAAAAAATAGAAAAAATAAATTCTGGCTCATTGGAATTATTAAAAAGGTAAATAATCTCCATATTTGCCCTTGCATTATAGCAGGACCTTCTAACCACAATAGGGAATATGGCAGATATCCTGTGGTATTTAGGATGTAAACCAAAATCATTAAAAGTGAAATATAACGCATTAATCCGTCTAATGCCCAATTTGGATGCTTTGCTTCAAGTTTGTCTAAAAGTGTATTAATATTCATATGACAAACCTATTTTGCGTTGTTATCAACTTTTGTAATTTTGCTTCCGTTTGAAAGTATGATTCCATTCGGATTTTCACGATATGGAACACATGTTACAGAAACCATGTCGCCGACTTTAAAATTCTTGGCTTCATTATTCTTGAATTTTACCATAACGTCGCGTCCATTATGTTTTATAACAACACTCACTTCTGAAATAATGTTGATGATATTACCAGAAATAGTGCACTGCTTATTCATTCTGAAACTGCTAGGAATCTTGCTGTTCTTTGGCCCAGAGCGTTCTTTTGAACGATTTTCCTGTTTATATTTTTCAACGTTGAAGCCGTCCTTAGAATTCAAGGCAGCGCAAGTACCAATAATTAGCAAAATGACAAATGAAACACTTAATATGGCCATTAAAGTGTTTTCTTGAATCCAAGCTATAATAGGAGACTTAGCTGGTTCTTTTTCTTTGTTTTTCTGATTTTTATTACCAGTAAGCTTTCTTACATTTTCTACTGAGTATGGTTTATCTTCAGCGCCATCTTCACGGTTGTTTTCAAATACATCAATTTCCTGAAGGTTACTTTTCTTTATGTCGGCTGGTAATGTTGAAAGTGTTTCTTCTAGTTCTGTTCTTGCCTGTGAAATAATAAGCTTCAGACTAGGATCCTTAGTTACTATGCATAATTTGTCCAACATCGATAAGATTACCGGGTCTGGATTGCTGGTGAAAATAGCAATTATCTGTTTGGCTACTAGAGGATGAGTTTCATTTATCAAAGCTCTCATCAATATTTCATACACTTCTTCAAAAGGACACAATGCAAAACAACTGATTGCATTAGAACGGGTGTTCTGATCTTCTGAATTAATCAACTTTTGAAGTGCTTCAATAGAATTTGCATGGTCAACTTTTAGACCAAACCTGATGGCTCTGACTCTGATATTTATGTCATCAGAAAGTAACAAATCACTTAGTTGGTCTTTTAAGGCGTCGGGAGCTACTCTTTCAAGAATTTTGAACCCTGCTGTTTTTAGCTTGGCATTGTCTTCTGCAAGTGCTTTTTGACCATATTGTTTAATTTTAATATTAGGAGTAAGTCGCAGTAAGGTTAATAAAGCTTCAACTCTAAGGGGAACAGAAGTAAAACTACTATCAGCTAGAGCAATAACTTTTTCTTTTTCTGTAACAAAATCTTCTAATTCTAATTTTTTCAAATACCTAATTTGAATTTTTTCGTCATCTTCTTCGTTTTGAATATTAGAAACTTCTGATTCCTGCTGGATTTCTGGTAATGGAGCGTCAACCTGATTTTCTTCAGCGGGTATGGTTTCTGATTCTGTAACAGTTACTGGTTTTGCGGTAACTTCAGGTTTTTGAACAGGAGATACCTGCTGTTTATTCTGATGACTTTCTACTGGTTTGGCAGAATTAGCAGAATTGGCTTTATTAGAATCCTTTAGGATACTTTCCAAGTTTGGCAATTCCATCGAATTTGCTGGATTCTGATTGGTAAGCCTTTGGTAAACATCTTCAGTTTGAGGATTTAATGCTAGTTGTTCAATAAATTCTGAAACCTTTGGAATATTTCTATTCTTTTCTAACCATGCAACAATAGCTTCTCGTTTTGGGCCTGTAGTGGTAGATAGTTGAATTTCCAAGTCGTTTAGGAAGTTCTGTAAACGTTGTTCCTTCCAGGTATTTACAAGTGCTTGTGGAGTTGCTTTTTCTGGTGGTAAAACCTTAGCTGAAGCTATGGCTGCACTTACTATGTTGAATATAGTAGAGGTCAGTTTCCTTTGGGCTAATGGCAAAGATTCAACAATATCAAGAATCCTTAGGGCTATTTCCTGAGAAGGGTTCGATGCAAGGACTGTGGCACAGGCTTTGTATACATCCAGGTCTTTTTCTTCAGCTAGAAGAGCAAGAATGTAATCCTTCACATGGTCAAATGGGAAAAGAAAGCTTATTTCAAGGGCTGCTAAGCGGTTTTCTGCTTGCTTTGATGCCAGGAGATTCAAAAAGTGTCTTTCTGCTTCTACCGGGTCTATTTTTCTTAAGGCCATTACTGCTCTTGAACGAACTAATGATTCGTTGCTAGCTAGTAAGTATGGTAGGGCCTTAGTCAATAATGACGGGTCTATTCTTTCAGCAGCACTGATATACGGCAGAGTAAGATTGTCATGGTGATTAATTAAATAGTTCTGAATGAACGGAGCATCGGCCTTATCACCATATTTACCAAGAAAAACGCCTATGGATGGTAAAACATCCTCAGGAATTTCGTTGGCTTTTGTTCTGACATATTGAAGTAAAATAGGGGCTCTATCAGGCTTTACTTCCAAAAAGTCTTTGGCTGTGATTGTCTGGGAATCGGGGGGTTCCACTGAATTATTTGTCGGAACAGTATTCTTGGGAGCTACAGTGATATTAGCGCCAAGCTTTTGCGATATTTTGGCAATTGCCTGAGATGCAAAAAAAGCCTCTTCTCTGTCATCCGTTGAAGCGAGAGGAGTTAGGGCTCTAAGAGCTTCTTCTGACGAACCAGCTCTTGTTAATTTTACTATAGCCTGAATTCTCAAACTCCGTTTGTCAGAGCCGAGCTGTTCTATTAATTCTTTTTCCGTATTTGTTGCAGACAATCTTAATTTTCCCCTAGATAATTAAGTATATTCTAAGTTTTTATTAGATTATCTGCAAGCTTTTTCTTTGTTAAAATGCTCGGTGAGCAGAGAGAACAGATGAATTATGCTTTGCTGTTTTTTCTCTGACAATGTGAGGAGTGATAAATATTATCAATTCTGTAGTAATTTCTTTTACGTTCTTGCTTTGGAATAGCTTACCAATGCCAGGGATACTGCCAAGAATAGGAACTTTATTGATAGTATTACTCTTGTCGGTTTTCATCATACCACCAATAACGATTGTATGATTGTTTTTGCAGATAACCTGAGTTGTAGCTTCTCGGTTGCTAAGATTCGGTGTCTGGTTGCCACCAAGAGTAGTATAGCCAAGAACGTTTGATATCTTTGGTTTTATATCAAGGAACACTTCGTCATTTCCTGTTACTGAAGGAGTAACATTTAATTCTATGTTAGCTTCAACACTTTCTACTGTGTTTGAAACCTGACCTGCTTCACTTACGGTAGAGGCAGAAATATAGGAAATAGCCTGACCTACAGATATGTTGGCTGTATGGTTATTGAGTGTTGTGATAACTGGATTGCTTAATACCTTAGCAAAAGAGTTAGTGTTCAAGGTTGATAATACAGCCTGGAACTGATTCATGGAGAGGCTGCCAAATCTGAATACACCAGTACCACCTGCATCGGCAGTAGTAGGAGCAATACTTATGTCTAAGAGATTGGAATCAGAGGTTCCTTCAACTGGAACAATTTTTTGCCAGTTAACACCTACCTGAGTTTCTTTGTTCTTGTCTATTTCATAAATATGAGCGTCGATGGTTACCTGAATTGGAGCTACATCCAACTTGTCTATGAGTTCTCGGATTCTGTCCAGATTGGTAAGGGTATCTGTAATAATCATCATATCAAGACGACCTGCGCCACCACCGCTTGAATCGGCTGCAGCACCGGCCTGAGAAGCTGCGCTGGAAGAAAATTTATTAATTTTTACATTTTCAGAAATCATCTGAATTGCTGGTTCAATACTGCTTGCATCTGCGTAATTCAGGTAGAATACTTCTGTTACAGGTCTGGAAGTGATTTCAAGGCCTGTTTCTTTGACGTCAATCTGAGGAAGCATATTTTCAATTTCAGTTAGTTTGGCCAGAGTATCAGTAATTATTATAGCATTGGTGCGTGCATCAAGCTCTAATTTACCTCTGTCAGAAAGCAGTCTTTCTATCATTGCCTGAAGATCGCCTGCATTGGTATGCTGAATAGTGAATATTCTTGTAAAGGTTGGGGCTAGTTCTGCTGGGAATATGCGCAAAATTTTGCCTTCCCAGGAGAATGACAGATTAAAGTTTACAAGAATAGTATTAAAAGCTTCTTCCATGGTTACGTCACTAAATAAAACTGTAACGGTCTTAGCTGGGATTTCACTAGACAGCATCAGGTTTATATTAATGATTCTAGCCAAAGAGCGTAAAGCATCTGATACTGGAGTCTGTCTGAAATCAAGAGATTTTATCTTAATGTTTTTCCCAGGTGGGAAGGTTAGGGTAGAGCCTTCAATATCAATTGTTGCTTTATTCTGACTATTTTTTGTGCTATTTCCTGTGTTCTGTGGAGAAATTAAGCCATTGGGCTTTTTGGGAGAAAGAGCCTTAGCAGTTTGTGGTTCTGTATTGGTGACTGCTTCAGCGGAAGGGACAGCTGCTGGGGCAGCCATCTGATACATTGGCTCCGGTTCTGCATATTCTGCTTTTAATTGTCTGATAGTTTCCAATACTTCAGGGGAGAGAGTATTGGTATCATCTGAAGTATTGGCAGAAGATGAACTATAACCCTTTCTGATTATTGCTCCAGAGCCTAAATTACTCCAATCAGTCTGAGGTTCACCATAGCTATTAAAATCTGGTGCACTTTGTCTGACTGTTGGATAGAATGAATTTTCTACTGTGGGAGTTGTTGGATAGCTGATGGAACCTCTTGTAGAAGGGGCATCATTCCCGAAATTCTGACTGGAAGAATTGATAACAGCTCTTGTCGTGGATTGAAATGACTGAGATGCTTGTCTTGCTGCTTTTGTTGTTCTACCAGCTTTTCTGCTTCCTACTCTTTGCCAATTCTGAGCATTTACTGGAACAGCAGAAAATCCTGACAATACTGTCAGAATAAATACAGCTATATATTTGCAATGTAGAGATTTCATTTATCAATTACTCACTAGAAGGTACGTATTTCCAGCATAAGAAATGGACTTTTTCTGAAAATTCATTGTTATTTACATCTTTAAAATGAACATTTACTGTGGCTCTAATAGGCGATATGGCAGAGGTCGAACTTTGAAGTAGATTCATAACTCCTTCTGTATACGGTCTTACCGGAAAGGTTTGGTCTACAGGAGTGACTTCGTTGTCGGATACTGAAGCTGTAATGGACCTTTCGGTTTTTATATTGTATATGTTAAGACTATCTATGTTGTCACCCAAAATTGTTTGATAAGTCAAATCATAACCTATAACAGAACAGGAAACACCTGTTATCAAGGTTGCTGTAATAACAGATTCTGCTATGTCAGTCACTATTGTGCTTGTTGGTATTATATTAGGGTTGTCCGGAGTAAGCTGAACCTCTGCTTTTTGATATAGCGAATTCTTGCTGCAACCTATAGTCAGCAAGACAAAAGCTAATAAATATACAATTGTAACGATTCGTTTTGATTTATGCATACTCCCTATATCGGAAGGCTCTAAAAAACTTATGAGCTATTTTTTAGGGATGCAAAAATGATTTAATCTTCAAAAGTATCTGTTATTGAATATTCACCAGTTTCTTCATTCACATTGACTTCAACACCATGCTTGGGTATTATGAAAGTTTCTTCTTCGGTATCCATTATAACGGTTTCGTTATTGATTTCTGTGATCTTGTGCCGTTGGTATTCGTCGCCTTTTAGGTATAAGTTCCCGTCAATAATCGCTCTCAACCCACGGTTGGTTTCAATTGTACCTGAGAAATTTGCATTTATTGTAGTTACCTTTTTTGCGACTGCTTCTTCTTGGTCTTCTGGTTGAGCAGCTAATTCTGCCTCAAGTCGTAGTTTTTCTACTAGCTGAGCATAGGGTGAGGTTTCAAAGGGATTCCTTGTTAATTTAAAATACTCCTGCATTATAATATCGTCCTTTAACGGATTATCTAGCAGGATAGAGTCTGTTGCTATTAATTCTGCACTGCCAGACGCTATTTCATTTCCATCTGCAGGATTTTCAGCAGCGCCTTCCTCGGTTTCTTCACCTTCCGCAAGTTCTTCTTCGCCTTCAGCTAATTCTTCTTCACCTTCTGCAAGTTCTTCTTCGCCTTCAGCCAATTCTTCTTCGCCTTCTTGGTCTTCTTTATTTTTGGCGTCTTCTTCTTTTTGTTTCTTTTCTTCCTCTTCTTGCACTTTTAAATCATCTAAGGCAACAGCTTGACGAGGCTTTAACGGCTGCTTTGCAACAAACTTTGGTTTGTTTTTAAACCAGTTCATACCCATGACAAGCGATAGGATTATCAGACTTATGAAGAAGATTCGACGAATATTCATAGTTTATTCTTCATACTCTTCTTCCTCTTCTTCTGGGGTATTGATTTGTATTACATCCGGAAGAAGTATTGTTGAAACTGTTATGGTTGTGTCAAATGTCCCACTGGCATTTGGGGTTAGGCCTGGGATTGGCATGAAGCATATTTTGGGCTCTAATTCTATGAATCTCATAAAAGTTAGAATTTTAATTAAATCTCCAGAATAGGCAAAATCAACAGAGAATTTTTTAGCGTCAATAACACCAACTTTTACCGGTTCGTCCGGTAGTGGGTTTACACTTTTTACATTTATGCCAGACATATTGGCTAATTCTCTTACTTTGCGTAAAAACTGAGTTCGTTCCAGTTCTTTATAACAAAGTTTCTGAGTGTCTGCCCACTGCTTTTTCTTTTCTTCTATGTCTATTTTTATGTCTTCTAATTTATTCGCAGCATCTTTGAACTTGTTCATTTCTGAATTCAGGTTTTTTATTTTTCTCTCTTCCTTAGTTATTAATGCTGTTTTGGGGGAATATAAAAACTTCCATACAGCAAAAGCAAGACCAGCAACGAAAACTAGAGGTATGGCACCTTGTTTCGGGTCTTCTTTTGTTTTTTGAAGCCATTCTGAAATACTAAAATTTTCCATAGGTTTTCTTATTCCTCAATAAAATCGTCTTCCCCTAAGTCTTCTTCCTCTTCGCCTTCTTCTTCATCTTCTGACTTTTCTTCAGATATATACAAATCGTCACTATTTATCTCACTAGTAAGGACAAATCTGATGAAATAACGCTCTTCGTCTATTTCAACTTCCTGGGTTGATTTTAATATTGGCTTTGAGAACATACTGCATTGTCCCATATCTGATAAGAACTGGAATACGCTGTCTGAGTTATCTGCATGACCTTGCAATTCCAGATTCGGGGTTTGCGAGGTTGTGTCCAATTCTAAGCTTGTTATAAAAATTTCTTTGGGAACAAGTGATAAAAGCTTAATCAAAACCTTTGTATTTACTATTTTGTAGGCTTTTAACTGTTCTGCTATTTCTGTGAACTTTTCAAGATTTTGTTGCTCTTGCAAGAGTCGGTCTACTTCTGACTGGTCGCCTCTTAATTTTTTCAGGTCTCTATCCAGATTCTTAGATTCCTTTTGGGTTGCGGCATATTTATTGTTGATATAAATTACCGGATAGGCAGCGCCTGCTAAGATGACACATAATAACAATACTGCTATTATCCTTAATTTGGTTTCATCTAATTCGAATAACTTAGCACCAATATTATTTAAATTACTACCAAACTTTGAACTAACACCTGAAAGATTGATTGAACTGCTCGACTGGGCTTTTTTATTTCTGTTTGGAAACAGTATGTCTATAAAGTTGATTAACTTTAAATCTGTTTTATATAGACCTACGCCCAATACTGGACTTAGTGCAGCACTATCGTTTGTTCTTTGATCTTCAGGATACTTTATTTCGCCTATCTTCATTGGACTGAAGGGCTCTGCCAATGCTGTCGGGACTTCAAGACTTTCTTCTATGAATTCTTTGTAATTCTTCATAAAAGAAGAACCACCGGTGAGAATTATTTGGTCTATACCTGCACCGTCACCACTTTGTGATGTATAAAAACTTATAGATAACTGGACATTCTGAAAAATCTTTTCTACTGTTTCAAAAATTTTATTGGCGGCAAATTTTTCAATGCCTTTAAGATTCGCAATATCATCTGGAGGAATTACACCTAATTTATGCTTTAATTCGGTGGCTTCTGTATATGAAGCGGGTTTTACCTGTTCTCCGTCTATTTCACCACCCGCATATATGGCGTCTGTGATGGTAGCACCAGCCATATTTATGTCACGATAGAACTGAATCTTATTGTTTTTAAATATCATGACAGAAGTTGTAGTATGACCACTATGAATGATGGCTACTTTTTTATCACCTTCTGCAAATGGGGCCATCTGATCTTTTAATGAAAGCTGGAGAGCCTCAGGCAGGGTTAATATACCGTCTGGATTTAGGCCGCCACCTTTTAAATTGCCGTTAATTATTTCTAGGATATCTTTCTGGAGAGCTGCTGCCATAATCTGTACTAATGGCTTATTGTCTTTGGTAATTGTATCTCCAAGAGTATAACCTAATACTGCATTGCCCATGGAAAAAGGCATTTGCTTGTTTGCTTCCTGGGTTATTGCTTCTATGAATTTATCCTTCCCATCTTTTTCTTTTTCGTTCGCTGGTGGGACTTCAATACATCTTATGGTAACTTCACGGTTAGAAGCAAAGGTTATGGCTTTTTTTGTCTGAATTTCGTTATCATACAATAATTCAGTAAATTTTGTTGTTAAAAGCTGACGTAACTCTTTTAAACAGTATTCTTTTACGTCATCGCGGCTCATGGTTTCGCGCTGTTCTTCAGTCAAATCCTTTTCGTAGGGCGGGATAGGAATCTGTGCAAGAGTTTTTAGCGTAGGAGCATCATCGTCTCCGTAATCTATGTAGACGAATTTTACTGAATATGCCCCAATATCAACAGCTACAAATGGGTCATGCTTAGGTTTTTGCGTTGCTTCCTCTGCCATGCTTATATTATATTATTTTTGTATTTGTGTTTCAAGTTAGTAACATAAGGAAAATAGTATCTGTGCATATTTCATCTAAAATGAAAAGCGGCTTGAGAATACTCTCAAGCCACTTTGATATTCAAAGGAAAATCTGATTATTTAAATTTTTTACGAACACGAGCAACGGATGTAATGATATCGTCACACATGTCAGCGTTTTCTTTCTGGGCAGCCAAGGCCTTGGCAATGGTTCCATCACCGCCGTCATCTGACTGATCTGGACCGTAAGACCACAGATATACGTTGTTGCCATCAGCAACATAATATATCGGGTTGCCCCAGGAATCATACATAAAGTCACTTGGTTCAGAGTCCATATAAGGACCTTTCCATTTTCTAGAGTAATTACTGATAGCGAAGTTCATTGCAGATACAGCACCCCAGTTTTCACTAGTTAGTACATTTTGTTCTGAACATTCATAGTTTAATACGGTTTCAGCACAATAAGCTTCTTTACATGTTGAACACCCAGGTTTACCTTGAAAAGGTAAACGACCTACGTCAGATTGGTATGCCAGCATTGCACTTTTTAATGAAGACAGCTTTGACTTGGTTGCTGAGGTACGGCCTTGGTCAGTGATAGAACCAATCATTGGCCCTGCAACAGAAGCCAAAACTGCAATAACGATGATAACTACCATGATTTCCATCAAGGTAAAACCAGATTTTCTATTATGCATATTTTACTCCTAAATTGTCTATGTATAAATATAGGCAACTATTTTTTCATGTCAAGGGACAAAAAAATTTAATTTTTACAGCTCATATAGTATACTATAGATACTATAAATCGCAAGAGTTTTTTATGATGGATTGTACACAAAAACGTTTTTTCTTTTGTTTAGTGATATTATCGACAATTGTCTTCCTATGGTTAATATCAAATCTGTTTTATCCAGAAGTTTGGAAGGGAGATTTTCAGATTACAGATCCTGATAGCATTCTTTTTACCAGATTATTGGAACAGTCTATTCTTAATGAAAAAATTATTGAAAAGGATTCCTATGCTGCTTTTCCCTATAAAGTTGAAACTGGGTTTGCTCCTTTTTACATAAGATTTCTTGTTTATTTTGTTAATATAGTTTTTAGTTTATTTCCAAATCTTAATATAGACCCTATCAATGTAGCAGGTATACTTCCTCTTATAATACCGTGGTTAACAGCAATAATGCTAGTGCTATCTGTTTATAAACTGTCTGGAGATAACAAAGTTCTTGCTCTGTTTTGCGCTTTTGGAATGCTACCAGGATACTATTTTATAATGTATTCGGCTTTGGGCAAGCTTGATTATGATTATTTGATTAACTTTTATATATGGGGTTGGATAATCTGCGGCTCTTTTTATTTGAAATATCAGAAACATTATATTGTTTATATTGCTGCCGTTGTAACTGCGTTGTTTATTTCAACCTGGAATGGTTCTCCGTTCTTTTTCTTTTTTGCTACTCTTTTGGGGTTAATATTATGGCTAATCTCACCAAAGAAAAATAGTGATTATCTTACCTTTGCGTCAGTATCAATGTTTATCGGTAGTATTTGTGCCTTGCTGTTTGTGCCCAGAACCGAATTGAGTTGGAATTGTTTTGTTAGTGGTTCTGTTGAGGCATATAGCTATCTGCAGGGTTGTCTGATACTTATAGCTGCTTTATTTTTGGGCTATCTTAATTATTTAAAACGATTTGATAATCCTAGAGTTATTGGATTGAGTTCTATTGTTATAGTTGTGTTATTCTTTCTTATTGTTTTCCAGAAAACTATTCTTTCTGCTTCAGGCTTGTTGTTAAAGAAGGATCCTATTCATGCTACTATCTCTGAACTTGCTCCTGGATTAGAATTGCGTAAATTTCTTAATGATGAACTTTTTAAAGGTATGACAAAGTTTGGCCCGCTGGTTTGCTTTTTTCCAATAATATTATTTATTGGTTTACCAGATTTTAATAAGAAAAAAGAATTACAATTTTTGATTTGTTGGCTTTTTATCTTACTTGGGTTAGTTCTTTACCAGATTAGGTATTTCCGATGGATAGGCTGCGGTTATGGATTGTTGGTTGGATTTACTTGTTATAGTCTGTGGAAGATATTTAAACACTATTTTGAATGTAGCCGGTTAGCAATGTTTAAAACTGCTTTGGCTCTTATACCAATAATGTTGGTTTTTTTATCAGTCAACTATATTACTGTATCTTCAGATGTTAAATTGAGCTCACAAAAAGTCGAATTGTATCAGTGGATAAAGGAATATACGCCTAAGACTTCTGGCTATGATAATGATAATACTCCAGAATATGGTATTTTGGCTTATTGGGACGAAGGAAACTACATTTCTTATTACACTAAGCGACCAGTTGCTGTTAGTAATACTATGTGGGGCTTTAAGACTATGGCAGATGTTTTTTCTGCAGAAAACGAGAAGAATGCCTTTGATTTATGTAAAAAATACAAACTAGATTATGTTCTTGTTGAGCCGGCCAGAATAATTCCTGATGCAATACTCAATTATTGGCCTATAATGAAAGATATGCCTGAAGGTCCTCGGTATAGGTTATATTATAAGGAGTTACCTGCAAAGGAAAAATTTGATTATTTCTATTTTTGGCTGACAAAGCATCTTGGGATAACAAGCTTAGGTGATTTTGGTATCTCAGAACATTTTAGACTAGTATTTGCTAATTCAAACGAACAAAATATCATTTCTAAGTATCTGATGTTTCAGCGTGTGGAAGGAGCATTGGTTCAATTTTTATTGGAACCTGAAACTAAGGTAAGCATGTCTATAGAGTTTAAGGCTGCTAAACTTCCATTTATTTATAAAGTTAATGGTACTGCTGATAAAAATGGCTTTTGCGAATTCAGACTACCATATGCTAATGATTATGATAGTGGCGAAGTAAAAACGGATCCATTTTATAAAGTATCCTTCGAAAAGGATGGGATTCGTAAGATGGCTAAATTAACAGTTCCAGAAGAAGCAGTAGTAGAAGGGCTTACTCTTGAAACCGAGAAGCATCTAAGTTATTTATCCACTTTTTGATAGCTAAGGTTTGGGTGGCTGGTGCTGACAAGCTTTCTGAAAATTCAAGCTCTTCAGATTGGAAGAATACTGTTTCATTATTTAGTATTCCTACACTTCGTCCTTTAAAGTTCCTATCTAATAAACTGTGTCCCATATGCTGTTCTGGAATAGACATCCCTAGAAGTTGGCAGATAGTTGGAGCAATATCTAATTGGCAGCACAGTTTGTCGGTCTGAAGACTTGAAAATACTTCTTTCTGCTTCGTTACAAATATAAAAGGAAGCTTTCCTAGCTGAAAGTCTGAACCGGGAATTAATTCTGTATGCCCGTATCCAAGAGGCGGATAATGGTCAGCAGTCACTATAATTAAAGTTCTGTCGTCAAAAATTCCCTCTGATTCGCATATTGTTAGAAATTCTTTAAGCAGTTTATCTGCTTCAAAAACAGCTTTAACTATATCGTTCGGATGCTTTTCCACTGATGCTGGCTTTAGTGGCGCTTTTGTTACTGCTTCAGATATTGGTTGGTGCTGATCAAGAAGCTTTATCACCATGAAATAATTTTTATTCTTTATTTTAGAAAGAATATTCAAGGCTTCAGCATAAAGTGTGCTATCTTTATAGCCCCAGACAAACTGTCCAGGTTCTGGGTAAGATTTAGCTAAGTCTTCGTAACCTATAAAGTTTGAAAAACCGAACACATTAAGTATTGAAATCTCTTCACTGCCATATACGCGGCTGCCGCCTCGTATAAACCAGGTAAGACCTTTGTGGCTTTCTTCAAATATAGCTGCTAGGTTGTGTTT
Organism: Candidatus Avigastranaerophilus sp.; assembly: GCA_045639725.1. Lineage (GTDB taxonomy): Bacteria > Muiribacteriota > Ozemobacteria > Ozemobacterales > Ozemobacteraceae > RUG334. The sequence continues at coordinate 18,658 of JAZUDR010000007.1, forward strand.
GTGAAGCTTTGTATTTTTTTCATTAAAAGGAACTTTGCTGCTTAGAATAGCGTTTAAGCCTTGAAGAGTCGGATTATCTGATGTGTAGAAGTTAGATAAATGAGGATAATTCGCAGTTAAATAGTCTAAATATGGCGAAGCTTCAACTGGAATATCAGGATTATTGCAATGGAGATATTCATAAGCCATAGATTCCATTACAATCATTAATACACGGTCAAATTTGCTTTCATTGACTTCTTGAGGATTATTGGGTAAAAATCTATTTTCGGTTAGGAATTTTTTTTCATTTTCCGTATATGGTTTTATAGAGACAGAATCAGCCTGTCTTGATTTTTGTGGAATGAATCCTTTTATAGAACCAGCTATAAGATTTTTCAGAATTCTATTCTTACCCTCTATGGTTTTTAGATGTCCTGTAAATTTGCTGACTTCTATGAATTTAACGTCTTGGGCAAATATGCATGAAAATAAAAGAAATATTATTAACGCTGTAAATGGTTTTACATGGTTGTGAAGGAGTATTTGTGATTTTTGGCAGCTAAGACAACATACTATTATAAAAAGAGCTATAAATAGCAGTGGATATACGATATCAAATCCCATATTACCTAAATAACCCTTGGCTGAATAATAATGAACAAATTGCATAATATTCCAGTTGAAGCGTTCCAAAGTTGCTTTAAATACGTAATAGTCAAAAATAGGAAATACGATAAATGCATGAAGCAATACTATAAATAGATTTTTTAAAACAGGAACAAATTTGCTTATAAAATGGAATAGCAGGGCGGCAATACAAAATATGAATATATCTTTGGAGCAGCCACCGAATATGGCAAATAGAAAACGCCAGTTGAAATTTGCGTAGACCTTATGAAGAAATAACAAATGATTTCCTAATACAAAGGCAATAAATAATAATAGTGGCAGAAATACGCCAGAATTTTTTAAATCGTTTAATATTGAATTACTTTTGTGGTTTGTCATTTTTTTCTTTCAATAAAGCTATTTCTTGGGTTAATGCCCGAATTTGGTCATTTTGTTTGCTGATGACTACAGAAAACTGAATAAGTATTAAGGTTATAGCTATGATTAATAAAAGAAACAACATTGCTGGTGGGTAGTAAATACCTATTATTTCTGAAATATAATCTAATGCTTTGCGCCAACATGAGAAGAACATGAAAAGTAGGCCAAAGATTAACCATATAATAGCATAAGCTTCTTTCAATTGTTTTTTTCGTATTAATTCTATTATAGTGATTAAGAATGCTGTGCTGCCAATTATTGATATAATTTGTATTGCTTGCATTATTCCAATATCCTTTATCTTATTTTAATAAATAGCATAGCTAGAATAACTTTGGCCATATAATAAAATGAACCGAAAAATGAAATACTTGAGGCGCCATGACATCTATTGCGCATTAATACAGGAACTTCTTTTATTCTAAGATTGTTTTTTGCTGCTAGAATTACTTCTTCTGGTTCTGGATAATCAAAACTAGGATAGTTCTCTGCCATAAATTCTATTGCTTTGCTATTGTAGGCTCGATAGCCAGAGGTAGGGTCTGTAATAGAATTTCCTGAAAGAAGTTTGGTAAACAATTGAAGAATTTTAATTCCTTGGCGTCTGAAAAAAGTGGATTTAAAGCCTTCGCATTGATTAATGAACCTGGAACCAATTACTATATCGGCTTCTCCTTCAATGAGTGGCTTTAGAAGATTCTTTAAATCAGAGGGATTGTGTTGGCCATCTCCGTCTATCTTTACTGCATAAGCACCGTTATGTTGCTTCACATATTGCAGACCTGTTTGAACTGCGCCACCAACCCCAAGATTTATAGGTAGATTTATTACTGTTGCTTTATTTTTTAAAGCAACTTCCTGAGTGTTGTCACTAGAGTGATCGTTAATTACTACTGGAAAATAGTTTTCATTACACTGCTTTATTTCGGGCAAAAGCTCATCAAGATTTTCCCCTTCATTATAGCAAGGTATTAAACAGTATATTTGATTATCAGATGATGAGTTTGTTGAGTTATTGGTTAGCATTGGTAATGTTGTATGCTCCAAAAAAGTGTTTATACAAATAGAAGATAATTTTGGCAATTGGAGTTGGCCAAAACTTTTTCAGCATTAACAAATCTTCTTTTTCTCTTACGTTTGAGCACAAAAGATGATTAGTTTCAGACTCCAGATGGATTCTGTGTAAAACCAAGTCCATTGGTATGTAGATAAAACTACCTTCTTTTTTTGCTATCTGCTGCCACGAAAACCAATCGAGATTGCATTTAAGATATGTATCAAAACAATCTGCTCCAAGAAGCTTTTTATTTAGAGTTACACTTGGGCAGCAAATAGGAGTACCGAAAGCAAGAATAGCTTTTCTTATTGCCTTAGAATCTGGAAAGAGCAATAAAGGAGATAATGCAAGCTTTTTGCTTTTCATGAGCTTTGAAAGCTTTGCGGGTTTATTGTTTAACAATTCTCGATAATCGGTGAAAGTTATTAAGGGGATACTGTGACTAAGTAATGCCTTCTGGAGCTTTTCTACGTATTGGGGATAATATACATCATCCTGATGAGCTACTGTTACGTAGTCAGTATCAGCCATTTTAACGGCAAAGTTCCAGTCGGTGCCTATACTTTCATGGTTAGGATTTATAAATAATGGAATATTATATTTAGCTGCATGGTATTTAATAAAATCATTGGGGGTTGAAGTGGCAATAACAATATTGCTTTTTACCGTCTGATTCAGAAGCGATTCTATGCAGCCTGGCAAAAAGTTTGATTCTTTATAGGCACAGATAGCAAAAGTGTGATTTGTAAAAGTGTTCATGAGGGTGATACTGGTATCCTGCAGTGAGGATACCAGTATGTTATTGGTTTTCTGAATTACTTCATGGCTGTACTCATCTGCATCAAAGGCATGAATACAGATACTGCAATAGTACCAATAATGATACCCATACCAACTGTGAGTAACGGGGTGATTGCGGCTGTTAAGCCATCGAGTGCTTCACCAACTTCACGGTCGTAGAAGTCGGCTGCTTTGCCAAGCATTGTATCAAGGTTACCTGAGTTTTCACCAACTTCAACCATCTTCTTAACCATGGTTGGGAATACTTCAACTTTGTTTAACTGGCTTGCAAGTGTATTACCTTGTTGAACCCCTATAGCGCAATCAGCAATCATTCTTTCCATTATTGGATTGCCCATAACAGATGCGGTAATCTGTAATGCCTGCATAATTGGAACCCCTGCGCTTAATAGAGAACAGAAGGTTCTAGCAAAACGGCTAACAGCAATCTTTTGTGTAAGTGGACCAACAATAGGCGCTTTCAGGCTGACTATGGACATAACTTTTTTCCCTAAAGGAGTTTTTAAAGCTACGTATATCCCAAAACCAATACCTGCTGCGATGCCGGCGCAAAGGACAGAATGATCTAATAATGCATCTGATGCCCACATCATGGCTTCTGTGACTGGTGGTAAATCTGTTTTCATTTTTTTAAACATTACAGCGAAGTTCGGGAAGATTTTTACCAACAGGAATATAACCCCAAGTATCGCAACACCGAGCTGGATACACGGCATCATCATCGCACTCTTAATCTTACCTCTGATATTTGCATCAGATTCTGCAAATGCTGCCAGTCTCTGAAGAACCTGGTCCAGCATACCACCGGCTTCACCAGCTTCAACCATGTTACAATAGATTTTATCGAATACCTTTGGGTGCTTACGGATTGAAACAGAGAAAGCAACCCCAGACTGGAGATCACGACCAATTGCTTCGAGAACGTCTTTGAAATATGGATTTGTTGTCTGGTCGGCCATAATACCGACTGCTTCAACAAGAGGAATTGCTGCACCTACCAAAGTTGAAAGCTGGGTAGTGAAAACCATCATTTCTTTGGCTTTTACTTTCCCTCCGCCAATTTTGAAACCACGCTTAGCTTTAACTTCAGTGGCTTTTACAAGGTAAAAACCTTTGTCAGAGAGACGGTTGGTTAATTCCTGTAAGTTGGGTGCTTCAAGTTGGGTTTTTAGAATGTCCCCCTTGGCGTCCTTTACTTCACAATCATATTTTGCCATTTTTGACCTCTCTCTTCAATATTAGTCAGAACGTGCAAGAGCGAATACTTCTTCTGGAGTAGTCAAACCTTGCTGGAATTTAACAACAATATCTTCCTTAAGACTTTTCATGCCTAATCTTAATGCTTCGGCCTTCAGATCGTCAGGGCCGACTTTCTGAATAATCATACGGCGTATGTTTTCATGGGTATACATGACTTCATGCACACCAACACGGCCTTTATAGCCAGACTTACCGCATTTTTCGCAACCCTTGCCTCTGTAGTAGGTTTCGTTTATTGCTTCCGGTGGTAGACCGAGGTCAGAAATAGTTTCTGCTGTTATTGTTGTGTCTACGTCTTTACAGAATTTGCATACACGGCGTGCAAGACGCTGTGAAACAATACAAAGCAGCGCTGATGAAACAAGGAAGGGTTCAACGCCCATATCTACGAGACGGATTGCTGTAGACGGCGCGTCGTTTGTATGCAGAGTAGCGAAAACCAAGTGCCCTGTAAGCGCAGCTTCTGTTGCAATACTTGCTGTTTCATTATCACGGATTTCGCCCAACATGATAACGTCTGGGTCTTGTCTAAGAAATGCACGGAGAACAGATGCGAACGTTAAATCTATTTCAGGTCTTACCTGCACCTGATTAATATATTTAAGCTTATATTCAACAGGGTTTTCAACTGTACATATATTGATGTCGGCACCACGGATTGCATTAAGGCAGGAATAAAGGGTAGTGGTTTTACCAGAACCCGTTGGTCCTGTAACAAGACACATACCGTTCGGGGACGTAATAGCCTTTTTCAGCATTGCATAATTTGTCGGGGTAAAGCCCATTTGTTCAAGCTGAACGTTAACGTTGGATTTATCAAGAATTCGCAGACAGGCTTTTTCGCCCCAGGCTGTAGGAATGGTGTTAACACGGAAGTCGATAGGCTTATCCATGATAACCATCTGAATACGGCCGTCTTGAGGAATACGACGTTCGGAAATGTCCATGCCGCTAAGAATCTTGATTCTTGACATTACCGAAGGCAAGGCTTCTGGCTGCAGGTTCATAGATACTTGCAGAGTGCCGTCAATGCGTAGTCTTACGCGTAATTCACCTTCGTCCGGTTCGATATGGATATCTGAAGCACCTTTTTGAACTGCAGATGTTAAAACAAGGTTTACAAGCTTGATAATAGGTGTTTCTTCAGAAGCTTTCTTTAAACCGTCAAGAGCACTGGCATCGCCACCTTCACCACCACCATCACCGGAGGTTAAAGCGTTAAGTGCGTCTGCCATAGCGCCGGCAACGTAGAGCTTATCGGTTGTATCTGCAATCTGGTTTTCTGAACAGATGGCCCTGATTACTTCACAGTTATTCTGAAACTGGATTTCGTCGATGATAAAAACATCCAGTGGGTCGGCCATACCAATCATCAACTGATTGTTTTCAAAGCTGATTGGCACAAGAATATGCTTACGGCATATCTTTTCGGGGACCATTTTCAGAACTTCAGGCTTAATTTCTACCTTTGATAAATCGACAAAAGGAACCTTAAGCTGTTTACCTAAGGTTGGTAACAGCTTGTCTTCTGTCAGGTAGCCTAATTCGATAAGAACTTGCCCTATGCGCTTGCCACGCTTCTTTTGTTCGGCTAATGCAATGTTTAGTTCTTTTTCGCCAATATGCCCTGCTTCGATTAAAAGTTGACCTATTTTCTTGCGCTTAAACATTTTTCCGAACTATTTTACACTTTTATTGCTCAATATGCAATACGATAAGGTTCAACAATGTTACTGGGCGGATTCCCAATATTTACGTCGGGCTTCCATGTAGTGTGGATTAAGTTTTATGGCAGTGTGGAACTGTTCCATGGCTTCATCTGCTGCACCCTTTTTGCGGAGTATGATGCCGAGATGGAAATGAAGGTCGGCATATTCGGGGTGAAGTTTAAGAAGTCTGCGATATTCTGCTTCTGCCTGTTCCATAAGGCCTAAGTCAGAGAAGATTGCACCAAAGTCGATGGTAACACTGCTTTTGCTTATGCGCCCAGCCAATGTATCTTCAATTATCTGACGATATTCCTTTACTGCTTTGCCGGTATACCCCTGATCTTCATAGATGCGACCAACGTAGTAACGGGCTGCAGCATATTTTGAATTTATGTTCAATGCATTGGTGAAGCTTGACAAAGCTTTGTCGTAAGCCTTGTTTTCGTAAAATACAAGCCCAATGTTAAAATGCGCGTCTGCAAACTTGGGATTGAGGGCCAATACCGATTCGTAAGCTGCTACAGCCTGATCTCTATCGCCTAATTCTCTATATGCATGTCCTAGATGAGTGTAGTAAACAGGATTTTTGGGATTCTTGTTTACCGCTTTTACATAGCAGAAGGAAGCCTTGTCATATTGCCTTTTCAGAAAAAAGGCATTGCCCATGTAGAACAGCTTTTCATGATCGTTAGGCTGTGTGCGTAGATACTTTATACAAGCGTCTATTACTTCATCTAACATTTGTTCATCATAAACTGTTTCTGCCATGACAGGTTCCCTTCTAGCTATTATTCCATTGATAATATTGATTTCAGATCCTTGGCTTGCTTAGTGCGAGGTTCCATATGTCTGAAAGTCGGTTTATCCATTACATAGGTGCGAAGAACTTCAAGTCCTTCATAGTTTCTTTTCAGCAATGATTCTCGTAATTCCTGAAAGACTGGTGCTAAGGCTCTTATACCTTCTTCGTTGCTTTCAAAAACTTCTTTAGTGAAAAATCTTGCTTTATAGATTATACCATTATCTCTACGATAAATGTCTATTTCTGGATCTTCTAATTTTTGTGAACGAACAGAATAATTTCTAGAATCAAAGAAATGCTGACGTTCGTAATCATCAAAAATTGTTGCACCCCATATATATGGCGTCTTAAACATCCATAATGGGAAAATAGGACCGAGTACATTTTTCATTGAGTCCAGAAGTTCGTAATTGTATTCGTCTTCGCGAACAATTATTGTAAGATTATTGTTTTCAAGCTTGAAGGTGCCACCGTCACTGAATACGCCTTCAATTTTTGTGATTTTTTCTGGCTTTGGAATACTCAGTAGAATCTTTTTTGTTCTATCATTTATTGTTTTATAGAACTCATCAGGTCTGTCTTCGAATTCTACAGAGATGTCTTCTACCGGAAAAGCAAAAGCTTTTTCAAGGGTATTTTTTAAGATATCCTTGTCTTTGCGGCTGCTGTAGAATACATGTGTTTCTAGAATTGGCGATTCGTTACTCATGATTTACTCCGCTTTTAGATAGATTATACTATGATCTTCTTCCGGAACTTCGCCGGAATTATTACCCGTAATTTCTTTGACAAGCATACCTAGCATTTCCTTTGCACTTTGTTCTGGTAACTTGTCTAATATATTCTTTAATTGTTCATTTGTCATTCTTTCTTTGTTTTTTGCAGGGAAATCGGTTATTCCATCTGTGTGTATGATTATTCCATCACCTGGTGTAACATCAAAAAACTGATTCTTATATGGCTCTGTTCCTTGATTGAAAAGCCCCAATGGAATGCCTGTTTCGAGTTGTGGTATTTCAGCAAAACCATTTCTTGTTCTGTTGATTATCGGAACTGTGTTTCCTGCCATGGCTAACATAACCTGACTGTCTATTGGACTGATTTGCATGACAAGGACATCTACAAAATTGTCTGGCATTAAGTCACCACTGAGATATTGTGAAAGCTTATTCAGTAAGTCTGCTGGCGTTTTGCATTCGTCAATGAAACAACGTATTATCAGCTTTAACTTGTTTATGTATAATGCAGCGTTTAAACCGCGACCAGAGCATTTGCCAATGATAATCATCTGCTTGTCTGTTGAAGTATCTAGATAATCCATAAAATCAGCTCTGTTTTCGGATGGCGCAAAATAGTGTGCTATGTCCCAACTAGGCATGGAAGGGAAGCGTTCTACTAGCATTCCGTTATATAACTCATCTGTGAATACTTCTATTTCACTTTTGGGCTGTTTATCAGAAGAACGAGAAAATTTACTCTCTGAACCAGAAGTTTTGTGATGGCCGTCTATAATAATTGCCATGCCTTTACAGAATTCCTCTAATATTCTATTTTCCGAGGCTTCAGATAGTTTACTTTCACCTATTTTTACTAGAATTCCATAAACCTTGGAATAGAAATCAATGGGCATAATCTGGCTAACAACCCGATTGGCGTCAGTGACTGTTAAAGGCTTGGTGAATCCGCCTTTTTTTATAGAATCATAATCTGTTATGGAATAGATTTTTTTGGTTATTTCTACAATAGACGGATCGTCTTCAAAAACAAGCTCAACCTCATTGCTTGAATTATTTCGTGCTGCTACCACAAATTCTATTTCTGTTCCTTCACATAAATAGCATGCAAAAACAGGTTCTGGTAACATTTCTGATATAATGCGCAGACCAAATGAAATTTTGTTTTTCAGTTTTGAGTCTGGATTTACTAGATGCAGAGCATAATGAAGTCTTGCAAGCTTTTCTGCATCATCTTTTATTCTTGAAATTTCAGTGTTTTTGCTATCGGTAACCTTGTCTTTTGTATAGCAATAAATAATGATTGCGGCTAAAATAGCAAAAACTGCGGAAGCACTTAGGGCTAGTTTTTCAACATCGTCATAAATGTATCCACATATAAAAAGAATAAAACTGACTGCCGCAAGCGGCAGACAGAGTTTTATTACATTTCGATTGTTAGATATGAGGCTTTCTGTCACATTTAGGATGCTACGCTATACTTAAGCTGCACGATAGTTTTCGTAGGACCTTTCTGAGGATTCTTCCAAATCACGGCAATGATTGGAAAGAGCTTCTATTGCTACTGGATCACCAATTTTGGCTAAGGCTTCGCCAGCTGCCAGACTGACTTCTTCTTTGGAATCATTCAAGGCTTCTATTAAAGCTTCTACTACTGCAGTGCCACGGCGGTCACCAAGCTGTAAGCATGCAATACGTCTAACTCTCCAGTCCGGGCTTTTGAGACCTTTAATATAACGCCAGGTCTGGTCTACTGGTGTAACATTTGCCAGAGGTATAACTTTTCTTCGTTTGATGGTTGTGACACCGTTTGAGGTGGTATCCATTTTTTCTGCAATTAAGTTTGCTATTTTTTCCACAACAAACCAGCCTACAAAGTAAACTAGTGACAAAGCAAGTATTTTCAAACCAATAGCCATATAACAAAAGCCTCCAAAAAAACATTCTGTTATGCCTATCGGCAATGCTCAACTTTTATTTTACCTTAATGTGATTTTCTACAGAATGAATTTTGGAGACTTCAGCTTATGGGCTGTCCGAGTATTTAGGCAGCTCATATGTGGTGATTAAGATAGCTTTGTTGATATTGGCCAATCTTCAGTGTTCGCAGGCTTTTGACCTTTTAAAACCTTCAGAATGGCTTTTATTGCAGGTGTTCTGAAGCCGAAGGTAGCTCCTTTGGTCCTTGAAAATTCACATTCGAAAATATCATACGGATTTCGAAGTGCTACCATTATTATTTTGTGAGTTTTCGAAAGCTCTCTGGCAGCTTCTAGTTGTTCTATGAATAAATGGCCATTGTAGGTCATAAAAACAAGCTGCTTAGCATTTAGTTTGTTGACCGAATCTATTATTGTCTGGCGGTCAGACTTCGGTTCATATACAATTGTCTGGCTTTCTGAGAAATCGGAACTGATTATGCTGGCAAGACTCTTGGTCTTGTGTTCTTCTTCAACCTGGACTAATGAAGATATTAGCGGTAATACAAATAATGTTTCTTTGTTGTCTGCAACCGGAAGGTCTTGCGGGTCCACATCAAGAAATTTTATAGATTTTTCAGAAACTATATTGATTAAATCATTATGCTCGTCGTGCAATTCATCAATGCTGTTTTCTGGCATTTCCTTGATTAGTTTTTTCGCATTGTTGATTCTTTGTAGGCTTTCTTCTAGGCGTCTGCCGGCTTCATTGTCATTTTCAACACTGCTTAAAACTGTTTCTGCTGCTAAACGTTGCTGTTCCAATGTGTGACAGATAAGTAACTGGTCCGCACCAGCCATGAAAGAACGTTGTGCGGCCTGAGCAATACCAAATGATTCTGTGATTGCTCCCATTTCAAGGTCATCGGTAATCAATAGGCCTTTGAAACCTAATTCTTTTCTTAATAAATCTGTTAAGACTGATTTAGAAAGGGTTATTGGCAGATTTTCTTCTTTTTCAAAGGCTGGGAAAAATACATGAGAAGTCATAATGGCTGCCACGTTGTTTTCTATTGCTTTCTTGAATGGATAAAGTTCAAAAGCTTTCAATCTTTCGGCAGAGTAGGGGATTGTAGGTAGAGTGAGATGTGAATCCTTTTTGGCATGACCTTTCCCAGGGAAATGCTTTGCACAGGCTAATACTCCAGCAGATTGAAGACCTCTGATTGCTGCAGAACCAAATCTTGCTACCATTTCTGGGGTGTCAGAAAATGAACGGGCGCCAATCCCTGGATTTTCTGGGTGATTGATATCCAATACTGGTGCAAGGTTCCAGTTTAATCCAAGAGAAGACATTTCTTTACCTATGGCTCTATAGGTTTGTTCTGTTAATTCTTCACTGTTGGTAGCCGCTAGTGCCATTGCTGATGGAAAAAGGCTTCCATGGCTCAGTATTCTCAATACAAGACCACCTTCCTGGTCTATGGCTGTAAATATTTTATTGCCAGCTGCTTCTTCAATTCTTTTTAATCTATCTGGTAGCAGGAGAGGATCTGAAAGATTTCGCGCGAATACTATTACACCGCCAATACCCCATTCTTCAACAAAAGAAAGAAATTCGTCTGAAGGTTCTTCGCCTTGATAACCAAGTATAAATAATTTGCCAATTTGCTTCTTATCCATTCGCATTGCCCCTGAAAATTTGATAATTAGAAACTTTGATAAATTATAATTCAAAAAGAAATTTTGTACAATACTATACTATAAGAAAAGCTAAAAGAGTTGTTAAGAAAAGTCATACAGAGTATAATATAGCTATCCAATTAAGGAGACTATTAATGTACTGTTTCAGATGCGGAAGAAAATTACCAGGGCGTGAAATTAACTGCCCTGATTGCGATACACCCCAGAAAAAAAGACGCAGACGCCATAGAAGAATGGTGCTTGGACTTTTTATATTTCTTGCAGGCGCTTTTACAGGAAGCCTTTTTGATACTTATCTTTTTAAGGGAGAAGCCTGGAAGCATTCTTTCCTTAGTGAATTTTTTTCTAATTTAAAAGGTGAAAATAATCCTTCAAATGCTACTTCTACTGGAGTAACAGTTGAAATGAAATATTCTAATTCTGTTGCTCCTTCAACTTCTGATACTTCTACAACCAGCACAGAAACAGGAAAATCTGAAGATTTGGAAAAAGTTAAGGAGGCTCTGTTCCCATCAGAACAAAATTATAATAGTTCTGATGATAAGAGTTCTATGGCTAATGATTCCAAGCCAGATGATACAACTGTTTCTGAAGTTGTTTCTCCTGCTTCTGAAATAAAAGACGAATTAAAACCGATAGAAAACATTCCAACGGAAATAGCTAATGTGTTAGCTTCATCCCCGGAAGTTGTTCCTTCTGGTTTTTCTATTGTATCAGACAATGTAAATATAAATAATGAAGTAACTATCATTGAGGGTAAGGAAAGTGATTTTGAAATATCACAGGATGCTACTGCTTCTGAAACTTCAGAAACAGCACCATTGTTTACTGAAGCCGCTCCAATACAGGAATCAGAAACGCCGGTAGAGCCAACTCCAGTGGTGGAACAACATCTAGTATACAAAAATCTGTCATTGTTAGAAGCTTCAAGTGGCGATAGCTATCATGCATTCATGGCTAGAGATGGAAAAGAACTACTGTTTGCTTCTAATCGTTATGACTATAATGGAAAACCAACTTTTCAATGCTTTGCAAAATCACCATCTGAAAAAGTTAAGTCAGAACGTGTTTTTGAATGGCAGGGAAATGTGTGGACACCAGAGCTTACTCCTGATGGAAATATGATTATTTTTTCCAGCGATAGTGTTCAAAAAGAACATATTTTCCTCTATGATAGAAAAAGCGGAAATAGTATGGCTCTTACATCTGGAAATACCAAAAATATGATGCCTTGCATTTCTCCAGACGGTAAAAGAATTGTTTTTGTTTCCAACAGAGGTGATGGCAAGAATCGAATCTGGATGCTGGAAATTTTCAATAAAAACAAATTAACTCAGCTTACTAAAGGCGCTGTTAACGATTGCGAACCTAGATGGACTCCTGATGGAAAGAGCGTTGTCTTTACACGCATTATTTCTGCAAAGAAAATTTCTCACATTATGAAGGTAGACGTAGATCCTGTTGGGGAACCTGTTGCAATAGTTTCTGCCGATTCTAGAAACTGGATGGCAGACGTTTCTCCAGATAATAAATATATTGCATATACCCGTTCCTTAGGAACTAATGGAAGCAAAAATGCAATAGTATTGCAGGATTTGAGCTCTGGTCAGGAAGAAGTTATGAATTTTTCTGGGATTAGCGAATGCAAGAGGCCTGTATGGAACGCTGATGGTTCAGGATTTGTTTTCCATGCAAATAGCAAGAACATTAAAAACTTGTATCAGGCCAACTTTGTAAGGGAATAAGGCTTTGTCCTCTACATTAGACGATATAATTTTTTGTTTTATTCTTTTGATGCCTTTGGCAATATTTATTGCAGCCGCGAGGAAGCATTGGGTTGATTCTGCTTTGAAAAAAGCATTTCAAAGAGGGATATTTGCCGGGTGCTTAGCTATTGTAATAATCAGATTTGTCTATATACCAATAGAAATGTATCTAGGTGGCGATATTAGGCAGTTTTTGGCTACACCACGTGATTGGAGTATTACTCTGATTGCTTGTATAGGGATTGTTGGACTGGTTGAAGAAGGATTTAAGGCTTTGGCGGCCCATATTGTCTGTTGTAGTGGAAAACAGGACGGACTTAGGCCAACTTATATATTCATGGGGTTTGCTGGCTGTGGGCTGGGATTTTCTGTTCTGGAAAATATTCAGTATTATATTGTTTATGGGCCGTCTGTTGTGTTGCCTAGAGTATTAGTAAGTTCTGTTGCACATCTTGCTTTTGCTTGTATTTGTTCTTATTTTGCAATGCTTGCGTTCAGATTAGTGAAAGCACCTTTTAAAACTGGCTTATTGCTAAATATAGGTATATTGTCCGCAGCGATTCTTCATGGTATTTTTGATTTCTTATTGTTTAGATTCTCTGTAACAACAATTGGAGGCTTAATGTTCGCAATTGTTTTGCTGCTTTTATATCTGATTTTTGAAATTTGGATCCAAGCTCTTAAAAATGATATTCCACCAGTCAATTACTTAGCTGTTTGCAATGTTTGCAGAGCTTTGACCATTGAACGTATAAGATTCTGCCCATTCTGTGGAAATAGGGTGATTAAAAGTAGTTTTCCTACAATCATAAAAAAATAACCTTCCTGGTGGAAGGTTATTTTTGGGTGACTTATTTATTTTTCTCTTTTTAGAATTGTAGATTATCTTCTCTTGTCCAGCCTGATTTTGTGCCATTGCTGTAGGTTATTTCAAACCACTGATATTTATCTACTTTCTTTACACTTTTGATTCCTACTGAAGTGCCTTTGGGAAGTTTTATTAATCTTGCACTTTGTGTAGTGGGCTGTTCTCTGATGTTTGCACCATTTATTGGAGTGATAGTGCCACGTTTTGGTAAATCCTTGTTACTATAGATTATTACGGTTTCAGATGCGGGTGCTGGCTTGGCTACACCGATAACAGTTTTGCTTTGTTCAAGCATTTTTGTTACATTGGCTTGAGTTAGCTGTTCTTTTTTTGTGCCATCAGCTGCTTTGGTGTTACCGGATGATGGAGTGGTTGCAACTTGATCGATTACGCCGGCTGGTCCCTGTAAAAGATATTCGTCAATAGACCAACCCTTCTTTTTGTTGAAATCCCATTGAATGTAAGACCAGCCATCTTTTTTTTCTTTTACTACACCACGTGTTCCCTTTGATACCTTGAATAAAAGCTTTCCTTTTACTGCAGGTGTTTCTCTGACGTTGAGACCATTAGTGGTTGCGTATGCATACCATTTGGGACCAGTGGGAGAGAATGCCAAAGTGTTATTTGGCTGATTGCTTGGCTGAGTTGGGGTTGAAACAGTTACAGATGCTGATGCAACATTATTTGTAGCAGTAGTTGCTGTTGCTACTGAAGCTACTTCCTGAGGTGTTGCTACATTAGTAGTTGGAGTTAATGTTTCTGAATCTGAAGCCGTATTTGTTGTGGTATTAGATGGAACTCCGGCTTTTTCAGAATTTACAGAATTATCACTGTATAAAACCTTTACAGTATCCTGACTTGTCGTTTGCTGTGTTGCTCCAGTAGTGGGACTACTGGTTGCTTCCATGAGCTTAAACATATATTTACCCATGAAAACCCCTAAGGCTACGACAGCAAGCATAGCCACAGCTATAGAGATTATCTTAGTCTTTTTCAAGTTGTTTGCTCCTCAAAAGTGTTATGTCTAGATATTAGTACTAATAGTATTTGATGTCAATAGACTAAGACGAAAGTTTTCGTATTAATTATTTCCTACCTAATTCTTCAGCGTTTCTTAAAGCGCCTGGAATTGTATCAAAATAGAAATCCTTGAGGGTACCTGAGCATACAGATAAAGCAGCTATAGCTACTATTGCTACAAGACCTATGATAAGAGCATACTCTACCAAACCCTGACCTGATTTTCTTTTGAGGTTTTTCATTTCTTTCATTCTTTCCTCTTGTTGAAGGTTGTAGATAACAAAAAAGGCAGGCATAGCCTGCCTTTTTTGTTACTGATTAGTTCTGGGCAGCGCCATTGCTGTTGAGCTTGTCGCTGATGTTGTTGAACATACCGCCAACGCTAGAACCGGCAGAAGTGAGAGCTGCGATTGCTACGATAGCGATCAAACCAATGATGAGAGCGTATTCAACAAGACCTTGGCCTTCTTCTTCTCTAAAGAAACGATTCATAATATTTCCTCCAAGTTTTATTTTGGCATCCGCCACAAACTATTATTGCAAAACTGATGCCAAAATGCAAGATTTTTAATTTTTATCTGAAAAAATACTTTAAAATAGGCTCTGGAAGCTAATAAGATTGCTTAATGCTACTTGATGTGGTGTACACATTTCTAAGAACAAAGTGCAAAAATAACGCATAGGGGAAAATATCCTAAAAACTAGGGAAATTTTCGGGAAATTTTCACTTCTTTACATAAAATTCTTAAGGAAAATTTCCCTAGATAAATTCCCTTTTTATTCTCTGTAAGGAATACTATCGCGTATAATTCCCCATGGATCAGAATTAGAGGGGTATGGTTGTTTTAAACGATAGTCATATGGATAGTCGTATAAATCCTTCATAAACATGATGTCACTTGTTGTTGTACTTTCACTATTGCCAACACAGCCTACATAGGCATTTTCATCTGAGAAATTTTCTACATTGTTGGGGCCAAATTCTGGGGAATTAGTAATGCCTAAGTATTCTATACATTTTTTCCCTTCTGTGTAAACGCCTTTAGCTATGGCAACCTCTGCCATAAAGAGATTCTTTTGGATTGCTGGAATTTCAGATTTTATCTGGATTGCCAGCGGAGTGTCAAAAACAGAATTTTCAATTCTTTGGCAACTACCGTTTATCTGTAAGGCAAGGCTTGTCGGTGAAACATATAGATTGTTTATAAATTCTACCTTTCCACCAGCTTCATTAGAAATAATACCTGTTTCTGTATTTTCCAAAATGTTGCATCCTGTGATAGACAAACCATTGTTGCCTTCAGAAATAATACCGTTCTTTGGATGTATGAAGGTGCTGTTGGTTATACTAATAGATGTGTTATTAGTAAGATTCATACCAGTCTGACAATATTTGGTTAATATCTGGTCGGCAGTCACATTTTTGCTATTGCTTATACTCATACCAGCATTGGAATCTTCTATTTTTATTTTTGAAAAAACACCTACTGAATTATTGAGAGTTATTGCAGTATCAGCATGATGTATTTCAAAATTAACCATAGTATTAGATACATTGGTTACATTATTAAAGGTAATACCCTTCCAGGTATCTTTTGCTGCTGTAGAAGAATTACCAGCAATTACAACCGGCAGATAATTCCCTGCGGAAGCAATGATAGCACCACTAACATTGATTTCTATTTTGTTGATATCAGAACCGCTTCTAAGGCCGTCAGTAGCTTCTACGAAAACCTGAACACCACCATCAATCTGAAGACTGCCAAATTCCGTAACATTTATATCGCCTTTTACAATATAAGGACTATTTGCAACAGTCCATCTGACAGCAGAAGTTATATCACCAGGAACTAATATGCTAGATACATTATTGTAGCCACTTTCATTGTTGGCTTTATCTACAGCGGTTACATGATAAAAGTATTTCTTGCCTGGTATTACAGATGTGTCAGTAAATCTTTCCTGACCTCTTGCAATAAATCCGTTGCTAACTTCGGTAAAGCTTCCGTTTGCAACTTCACTTCTGTAAATCTTATATCCTTTAAGATCTGATTCTGGACTTGGATTCCAGAAAACGGCAACTTGATTGGCTGTTCCGTTTATAGAGGTTTCTACATTAGTCGGAGGATTTGGTGCAGTATCATCTTCTGTTGCACTGAGGGTAGAGAACGTCGATATTGTTGAACTTTCTATACTCTGACCTTTGCGATTTCCACTTATTCTGAAATAATAAGTTTTTTCCGGTTCCAGACTTGTTACTTCAACACTATGATTCTGGGTGTATAAATCGGCTGTTTCCCTGAAATACTGGCCCAAGGACTCTGTAGTGCCGTATTCTATAATAGAATTTGTATAATCAGAGGTTTTCCAAGTGATTAATACTGATGTGGCAGTTGTTTTAACAACCTTTATATCAGAATAACTGAAACTCATCGCTTGAAGTGAAACATCCTTGACGGTAGTGGTTTGGCCTGAATAAACAGGTGCCTGGAAGGTTATATTTCTATAGCCGTTAGCTGTTACATTAAAGTATTGATCGCCGAATCCAATATTGTCTACTATGTATGTACCGTTTTTATCTGTAATACCCCATCTGGTATTGTCATACTGCCATTCAATAAGGGCATCAGCAACGGGTTTCCCTGCAAGATTCAGTATTCTGCCTTCTATGGCACCTTCTCTTGGGGTAACATCGTCAGAGCAGCCTAAGATACCACTGATAGCTACTAGAAAAGCTGATACTATACTTAGAAATCTGAGCTTTTTCATGACAATAATCCTGTGTTTGTATTAAAGTCTGCCACAAGCTTCTTTAGCAAATTTTGCGATAGAAGTATTGGCTGGGGAATTTTCAAAAGCACGTTTGTAGCATGCTTTGGCTTCTTTTAGCAAATGCTTTTCTTCGTATGCCTGTCCAAGATAGAAGCATGCATATGAATCAGAAGCGTTGATATTTACTACTCTTACTAAGGCATCAATAGCGGCATCGGCCATATGCTTATCTAAGTAAGCTACACCTAGGTTATAAAGAGTGTAGGTATCATCCGGGTTGATTTGTATTGCATGCTGCAAAGCCAGGATGGCACCGTCAAGCTGTCCCATATCATAAAGTGCTACACCAAGATGTGAGTGAGCATAAGCGTCATCACCATCAAGGGCTATTGATTTTGAAAAAGACCTAATGGCTTCCGGTAAGCGGCCTGAGTTCTTGTAAAGAACACCGAGGCTATACTGTGAAAAAGCATCATCAGGATTGATGGCAATAGCTTTCTTGAAGGCTTCTTCGGCAAGTTCCAATTGTCCCATGCTGCGGTAAATGCTACCGAGCAGATAATGAGAATAGAATTTGCCGTTGTCGATTCTTAAGCTCATCAATATACTATTGATTGCATTGTCGAATTCGCCAAGGGTTTTATATACTGAAGCAAGAGAAGTCAATACATTGGCATTGCAGTCATCGTATTTAAGAAGTTCTTCAAAGGCTTCACGGGCTTCGTTCATCATGCCATTGTTTTTGTAAATTAAACCAAGAAGGAAACGGCTGTCTGTATCCTGAGGATTTAACTTGATTGTGCGCTTTATGGAAGAAACGGCTTCTTCAAGACGGCCCTGATTCAAATAAGCTTTTCCAAGATGGAAGAAAGCTTCCTGAAATTCTGGGTCGAGTTCAATGGTTTTGTTCCAGGCATTAATTGCTTGGTCTGCTTTACCAACACTCTTATATGCAATACCAAGCTGCAGATGAGCGTGAGAGAATTCTGGATCAAGAGCAACAGCCTTTTCCCATTCTCTTATGGCTTCATCTAACTGACCCTTTTCACGGTATGCAAGACCTAGACGATAGTGAGCGCCAGCATTATCAGGATTTATGGTAACTGTGCGTTTCCAGCGAGTAATATTCTGGTCGTCAATACCTTTTAATCTGTAGATAACTTCAAGATTGTAATTTGCAAAAGTATCGTAAGGATTTAATGCGATTACCTTTCTGAATTCAAGAATTGCTTCGTCATACATTTCTTTGGTCTTGTATGCAGAAGCTAGCTTGTAATG
>JAZUDR010000008.1:0-7231 GCA_045639725.1 Candidatus Avigastranaerophilus sp.
CAGATAAATCATTGGTCTGATTATTTTTATGTCAGACTCTGGAATGCTAACGGCAGGGCAGAAGCTTCCAAGCTTTTTGTTTACGAGCATATTCATCAGTAGCGTTTCGGCGGCATCTGTGGCATGATGACCAAAGGCAAGGGTGCTGATTCTATTGACTTCACAGATTTTACGCATGGCTCCGCGTTTAAGTCTGGCGCAGGCAGAACAGATTGATTTCGGTGGCAGGTCATTGGGGCGTTGAAGATGCTCTAGGAAAAATTTTATGTTTAAATCTTCGCAGAGCTTCTGAAGAATTTGATTATCATGATTGCCGAAGGTATTTATATGAATGGCTGATAAATCAAATTCCAGATGAGAAAATTTTTGCAACCAGGCAAGAAGATAGAGTAAAACAATACTGTCTTTCCCTCCGGATAAGCCAACAGCTATTCTGTCTCCGTCTTTAATCATGCCGTAATTCTTTATTGCTCTGAGCATTGGCTTGCCAAAGCTTTCAGAATATTTTTTCAGGTATTTCAGTTCATTCATGGTTTTGATATTTTATCATAGAATAGTAGTGCTTAAAACCATTGTTTACTTGACACATTTTGTACCGATTATTATAATTGATATGATGTGCGACATATCAACTGGAGGAAATAAGCGTGTATAATAAGTCTATAAGAACCTCGCTTATGGCTATGTTCGTTATGTATTTCTGCTTTGCAGTCTTTGCAGCAGATGCAGCAACAACTTCTACTAGCAATAAGCCTAAAACTACTAAGCCGAGAACTACTTCTTCAACAAGCAGACCTTCTTCTGCTACTTCCAACACTCATAGAGAAGCTGTTGAAAAAGAATGGACTTTCATGCTTTTTATGGCTGCCGACAACAACCTCGAAGCAGCAACCTCACTTGATATAAACGAACTTGAAAAATATGGTTCTACCGACCAGGTAAATTTTGTCGCACAGATTGACCGCAATGGTAAGTATTCTAAGGATTCAGAACTTAAGTGGTCTGGAGCTAGACGCTTCTACATCAAGAAGGATAATAGCCCAAAGAAAATGACATCACCGGCAGTTGAAACTCTTGGTGATATCGATATGGCTGACCCAAAGACTCTTACTGATTTCGTAAAATGGGCTGTAACTAATTATCCTGCCAAAAAATACTGCTTGATTCTTTGGAATCATGGCACTGGCTGGAAAGAAATCAATCCTGACGTCATGGAAAGTGACGAATTCGGCGAAATCGGTTTGCCATCAGGTCTCGAAGGCGTAGCTAACCAGAGAAAACAGAAGCAGCATGCTTTCAATCCTCAGATTAGCTTCAACATTTCTTACGATGACACTTCTAAGACTTCAATGAATATTCCAACATTGGAAAAGACTCTTGCCAAGATCGTTTCCATAACTGGAAAACCTCTTGAAATCATGGCTTTTGATGCTTGCTTGATGCAGATGGCAGAAGTTGCATGGTCTACTAAGGAATTTGCAAAATGTCAGATTGGTTCACCAGATTTGGAACCAGAACGTGGCTGGCCTTATGATAAAGTTGCTGCAGCAGTAACTGCAAATCCTGAATATGATGGTCTTGAACTTGCCAAACTCGTTACTGATGCTTATGCTAAGTCATATGCTGGTGGTGCTGGCGCACAGGGCAATACTGCAGTTGCTATTTCTGTTGTTGACCATTCTCAGGCTGATGATTTCAAGGCCGCTCTTGATAATTTCTGTAAGACAGCAATTGCTAATATCAGCGATGTAGATAAGTTTGAGTTTGCACGTGATGGCGCTCTCAAATATTCTTACGGTGATTATATTGACTTAGGTCATTTCCTGGCATTGCTTATACAGAAAACCCACGCTAAGGCTCCTGTAAAACAGGCTGCAACCCGCTTACTTAAGGTTATGTGTGGTGAAAAAGGCCATAACGGTTATATCAATAGATTGGCTTACAATGGCGATAAGTTCAAACAGAGCCGTGGTCTTTCAATCTTCTTCCCAACAAGACAGGGCTTGAAGACTTTCCAGACTCGTTACAAAGCTCACTCATTCGCTAAGGATACTCAGTGGTTCAATTTCCTCGCTGAAATTGCTAATCCAAATATTCCTTACCTGAAGCTTGAAGACATCATCTTTGAAGACAAGAACAAAGATGGTCGTATTTCTGCAGGTGAAGAAGTTACCGTTAAGGCTAAGATCAAGAATATCGGTAAGAAGAGCGCAGAAAGCGTAATGTTTGGTGGTTATACCAATATTAAGCTTATTGATAACCTTAAGTGTGAACTTACTCTCAAAGGTATGCCTGCTCCTGGCAAGACCAAGACTTTAACTGCTTATAAGTTTAAGGTTCTTGACGAAGCCAAGGCTGGTGCAGAAGTAAAAATGGGCTTTACCCTCAAGGGTAAGGATATGCCTGCTTCTAGATTGAGAGCTGGTTTTGCTGTTAAGGAACAGTTCGCTTCTGACGGTCACGTTCTTCTTGTATATACCGATAACCAGTCTTCTGGTGCAGTAGTTCTTGAACAGATGCTCAAAGATGCTGGTATTCAGTATGATACATGGGATAGATTCTTTGATGGCGATATAAGACCAGAAGTTCTGAAACGCTATTCAGACGGCTGGGTATTAATCTGCTGTCAGGATTCAACTCCAGATCAGAGCTTAACTGATGAAGAAATTGACTCTATCGACCAGTTCTTGAAGATTGGTGGCAGAGTAGTTCTTGACGGTCAGGATATGGCATTCTGCCTCAGAGACCATGAATTCTTAAGAACAAGATGTAAAGCCAGATTTGTTCAGGACGACGTAAACGTTCACGTAGTATCTGGAATAAAGGTATGCAGTGGTCATCACTTCCAGATTTTTGGCGGTGACGGTGCTAATAACCAGAAGTGGCCTGACGAAATCGACCCGTTGTCTGGTGCTGAAGCAATCTTCAAATATGAAGAAGGTGCCCGCGATATGGCTGATGAACGCGAAATGAACGGTCCAAACCACAAACCAGGTTCATTCTCTCGTGGTGTTTCATCATCTGGTGTTGCGGCCATTAAGGTTCTTGACGGTTATAGACTCATGCTCTTCGGTTTTGCTATTGAATCAGTTAATAGCAAATCACAGAGAAGCGAATTGATGAAATACATCAGCGGTTTCATGCAGCCAAAGAGTAGCGATGAAGTTAAGAATCTGGCAAGAGCTTCAGCTAGAAGACCAAATCTCAGCAGAAGCGTTGAAACTTCAGAACGTGTTGTTGTAGAACGTGCTGACTTGCTCTCTAACGTAGAAGAAAGACTTATGAACCAGATTAAGGAAGAATACAAGGCTGATCCAAACAGCGGTGCTAAGCTTCTTAAGTCATTCTCCGAATTGAGTGCAGAAGAACGCAAGGCTGTATCAGATTTAGAAAAAAAAGTTCGTAGTCTCTTGGATTTTGACGTACAACATGGTACATTAGAAGAATGATATTCGTTCTCTGATATCCGAAAAAATTTCAGAGGGAGAATCCAGAAAAGGGTTCTCCCTCTGTTATGTACAAAAATAGTAGGTGTAGCTTGAATAGAAAAATTTCAGTAGTATTGCCTGAACAGAACGAGCCGAAAATTGCAGCGGCCCGCGAGGATGTTACTCCGGAAGATGTAGCACGACGAAGGCATATTATAAGACTTTATATAACAGCAATACTGTTGCTGAGCTCTATGCTCACTGTGTATATATGGCAATCAACCAAGATGGTTGAAATAAAACTGCGGATAAAAAACCTTACCGCAACAAAAGAAGGCTTGGAAAGCAGTAACGAAGATATAAAAGCTGAAATTACAAAGCTTCATTCCATTATTAAGATATCAGAAAGAGCCAAGAGTGAACTAGGAATGGTAGAACCTGGAAAGCCAATATATATAAAACTGCCAAAGAATTGGAAGAATATGTATGAGTAATGTAAAACCTGAACATAAGTCTGTTCTGCTAGAAGAAGTTGTTAAATATGCTTTGCCTGAAAACGGCAAGACCTTTGTTGATGGCACCTTTGGATTAGGTGGTCATACAAGAGCAATACTTAAGGCTTATCCATCTATAGAATTGGCAATGGGAATAGACCGTGATGCCGAAATTCTTGGCTATGCAAGAGATACCTTTGATGAACCAAGGCTTAGTCTGTATCAGGCAAATGCTTCTGATTTGCCAAGAGTGCTTGAAGTTGCAGGCTTAAAAGGTGTTGACGGTATATTGTTAGACTTAGGCGTTTCTTCATATCAGTTAGATAATCCTGACAGAGGTTTTTCTTTTTCCAAGCCAGGACCACTCGACATGCGCATGAATGCTAATGAAGGCCAGACTGCTGCTGATTTGGTCAATACACTTTCTAAGGCAGAGCTTGAAAAGATAATTTATGAATATGGTGAAGAAAGATTCGGTCGTAAAATAGCTGATGCTATCCTGAAATTCAGGGAAACCAAGCCTTTCGAAACAACCGATGAACTTGCTAAGGTTGTTTGTGATGTTGTTCCGGCCTCACCGAAAAATCAAAAGCACATACATCCTGCAACCAGAACCTTCCAGGCTTTAAGAATAGCTGTAAATCATGAGTTGGAAGAAATCAGTGCCTTTTTGGAAATAGCATTAAAATGCTTGAATAAGGGTGGTCACTTAAGTATTATTTCCTTCCATTCATTGGAAGACCGACTAGTAAAGAATTTTATCCAGAAAAATGCTAAGGGTTGTGTTTGTCCTCCACAGTTCCCCGTCTGCGTTTGTGGGAAGAAACCGACTATTAGCTTGTTAACTAAGAAAGCAATTTTTGCGGATGAAGAAGAAATTGCTCAGAATCCACGTTCGCGTTCGGCTAGATTGAGAAGCATAGTTAAGCTTTAAAGAAGGATTGTATGCGTAAAAAGCCATTAAGACCGAGAATTTTCAGAATAATTTTCCTGCTTCTGGTAGCAGCATTTGTTCTAGTGGTTTTTATTGCCCGTCTCTGTTATCTGCAGATTTACCAGTTTGACCAGTGGTCAAAGCTTTCTACAAAGAATCACCAGAGTAAACGTGTATTGGAAGTGAAACGTGGAACTATTACAGATAGACACGGGATGGAACTTGCTATTTCGGTTGAAACCTATCATGTTTACCTTTACACTAAGGAAATTAAGAATCTTGGTGAAGTTGCAGAAAAGCTGGCTTCAGTGCTTCCGATAACCAAAGATGAAATTCTTGAGAAGTGCAAAAAGGGCAAATATGCTCTATTGTGCAAGAATATTGAATTGAATCTTGCGAACAAGCTGAAATCATTAAATGTGCCAGGTATTCGTTTGGAAAGTCATTTTCAGAGATATTATCCACAGAATACACTGTCTGCTAACCTGATTGGTTTCTGTGGCGCTGAACAGGAAGGTCTCGAAGGCATAGAAAAGCTTTACGACAAGACACTCAAGGGCTACCCTGGTATGGCAATTCAGGAAGACGTTACTTTAAGCGATAACTCAACTGCCAATAAAATCAGGAATATTACCCCGGCAATGGGTGGTAGTAATCTTACTTTGACAATAGATGCTTTCATACAGCATGTTTTGGAAAATGAGCTTCTTGAAATACATAAGAAGTATGACCCTTTGGACTGTACTGCAATCGCAGCCGATCCGCATACAGGCGAAATTCTCGGTATGGCCTGCTATCCAACCTATGACCTGAATAATTTTTCTAAGAGTAACCCTTGGGATATAAAGAACAGACCTGCAACAGACATGTTTGAACCAGGTTCGTGCATCAAGATTGTGGCTGCCGCTACTGCTCTTGAAAATAGAAAGGTAGATTCAGGAACACGTTTCTACTGTAAAGGCTACGGAGAAATGCCTGGTCGTAAGATGAAGTGCACTGGTCATCATGG
The DNA here is from genome assembly GCA_045639725.1 of Candidatus Avigastranaerophilus sp. Lineage (GTDB taxonomy): Bacteria > Muiribacteriota > Ozemobacteria > Ozemobacterales > Ozemobacteraceae > RUG334. The sequence continues at coordinate 5,866 of JAZUDR010000008.1, forward strand.
GCTTCTGGATATAAACGGCGCTGTCGCTAACTCTTGCAACGCTGCTATGATGCAGCTTTCACAACTGGTTGAGCCGGATATGATTTACAGAATGTATAAGAATTTTGGATTTGGTGAACCTACTGGAGTTGAAGTCTTAGCTGAAAGCAGTGGTATTTTAAGACCGCCTTCAAGATGGTCATTATTCTCACCGTCTTCATTGTGTATCGGTCAGGAAATGACTGTAACAGCTCTTCAGGTAATCCAGGCCTACTGCGCGATTGCCAATGGCGGTAACCTTATAAGACCAAGATTAATAAAGAGAATTACCTCTGCAGACGGAGAATTCAAACAGAATTTCGAACCGGAAGTATTGAGAAAGGTCGTTTCTGCACCACTTGCCAGAAAGCTTCGTTCTTTTCTTAAAGGCGTAGTTGAAGAAGGCGGTGGTAAAAGGGCTGCTATGGAAGACTATACCTGCGGTGGTAAGACTAGTACTGCGCAAAAACCAGATGGAAAAGGCGGATACTCTAATACAAAGCTTGTAACCTCTTTCGTTGGTATGGCACCCGCCATGGAACCAAAGATTGTTGTTTTTGTAGCTTTGAATGAACCTAAGGGTGATACCAAGACAATGTTTGGTAGCCGTTTGGCTGCACCTTCTTTTGGTGTAATTGCAGAAAAAATACTAAAATACATGAAGGTTCCACCGGATAAGGGCGTAAAAGCAGAAGTTGTTGGCGGAGTCAGGCAACTGGTTGAAACTACTGTTGCCCACGGTGAAATTGGTTATATCCCACAGTCAATGGATATGGCTAATGAAACAACCTTAGACGGTCCGCCACCAGTTGGTGTTAACGTAGTTCCAAATTTAATGGGTAAATCTTTGCGTGGAGCTATGCAGATTGTTAATAGCATGGGCTTAAAGGCTATCTATGATGGTGATGGCGTAGTAATAAGGCAGATGCCGCCACCTGGTAAGCCTTTTCCAGCTTCAAAGATTCTTAGAATTAAGCTGTCAGCAGCTTTAAATGAGTAAATTAACCTCTTCGGAGTTATAAATGAAGTTATTAAAAGATATTATTCCGTCGGATTTCCTTGAAACCATTGGAAATCTGAATGTTGAAATTTCTGGCATTTGCTTTGACTCGAGAAAAGTGCAGAAGGGAAATCTTTTTGTTGCTCTCAGTGGCCATAGTGTTGATGGAAATGCTTTCGTTGCAGACGCTGTTTCTCATGGCGCTGTAGCGGCCCTGGTTGAAGGAAATATAAACAATAATGCAATACCTGTTATTAGGGTAAAAAATGCAAGAGCTGCTCTGTCAGAAGTTTCTGCCAAGTTTTATGATAATCCGTCTGAAAAGATTAAATTGATTGGTATTACAGG
>JAZUDR010000009.1:0-13738 GCA_045639725.1 Candidatus Avigastranaerophilus sp.
GTTAGACCGCCAACTCCAGAATCAAAAATCCCAATAGGTCGATTGTCCATAATTATAAAAAATAGCTCCGATTTCTTTGCTTTATTCTTCTTTATAAGCTATTTTGCAGTGCATTGTCAAGCCAATAGCCAAAAGCTAAGAGCGAAACAATCATATAGCATATGGCTTTTAAAAATCGATACTAGTAAACTGGCCTTTGGCGAAGAGTTTGTCGGTTCTTTGCTGCTGGGCTGCCTGCGAATATATTTCCCCAAGTTCTGGGCCAACCTGAGCAAGATAGGCTTGTCGAATGACATCCTGTGGGCTTTCAAAGTTTGCTTTGAACTGACCTAGCTTCCCGAGACCTTCCTTAAGGTATTTGATGCGTTTCTTGATAGTGTATTGTTCTGGAGCAGGTTCATCCTGCCATGGAGTATGATTCTTCGGAACAAAAACCGAGAAGGTTGCTGATAAAGACGAAATAGAAGGGGCGACCTTTATGACTCTGTTGATAAAATCAATGGTAGCGTCAGCGTCTTCAATTTCTTCACCAGGAAGACAGCATACAAAATACATCTTTACGTGCTCAAAGCCGTGCTCAAATAATGCTTTTACCCTGTCCATGAACAGGTCTTCGCTCATCGGCTTGCGCATTGCTTTTCGCAGACGTTCACTGCCTGTTTCTGGTGCAATGGTAAGACCTGTGATACCTGAACGCTGCAGAGCATTGACTACTGTCGGAGAAAGCTTTTCCCATTTAACAGAAGAATTTCTGACCTTTATGTTTCTTTCCTGAAGCATAGCAAAAATCTGTTCGACTTCCGGATGGTCAAATAATGATGGAGCTACAAGACCAAGATCCTTGCAGGCTGGGTGGTCGTTGAGCCAGTTTTCTATAACTGAAGCCTTGACTGGTCTTGGTGGTGCATAAATACATCTTGCCAAGCAGAAAGAGCACACTCTTGGGCAGCCACGCATGACTTCGAGCATATGTGCACCGCCAAAGGAATTATGTCAGGATACGATATGAGAATATGCCGGTTGCTGATTTACGTCGTGCATATTGCATATCTGGGGCACCTCGTCAGAGTATGAAGGGACCCATACGCCTTTTATGGCTGACATAGCTTCTTTGTCAAAGCCTTTGTTGTGTAGTGTTTCTACAACAGGCACAATGGTAGTCTCTGCTTCGCCTGGTATGATTATATCAAATACTAGGGAAAGGGCTCTTGGGTTAGAGGCTATTGCTGCACCGCCAGCAATCATTAATGGATGGTGCTTGTTGCGGTCCTTTGCTAATACCGGTATGCCAAGGGAGGCGAAAATACCGGGTATCTTATCGAAATCACCTTCAAAACTGAAGGAAAACATCAATACGTTAAAATCGCCTAAGGGACGGCCCGTTTCAAAAGAATAGTAAGGTGCATCAAGTGGGGTTTCAGCCTGCAGGGCCGGAAAAAATCTTTCTACGCCAGTATTGGGTATAGAACTTACCAGTCTGTGCACGGTAAGATAGCCGAGGTTGCTCATGCCTAAACTGTATAGGTTTGGGTAAACAAGGGCTATACTCAGGCTACCGGCATATTTGGCATCCAGATAATGGTGTTCTGAATTCTTTAATTCAGTGGTTACAGATTCATAATTGAAACGGTGTTTTAAACTCAATTTTTTACCTTTTTTTAATTAAAAAAACAGGGGAGATAATTTATATCCCCCCTGTTTCTTTTCTAGTTAATCAGATAGCTTAGTGCTGTCTTTTGCGAAGGAAAGCTGGGAAAGCGCTATCGTTGCTGTTGTTGCGCAAGATAGATGGTGTGTCGTAGTCGCTTTCATTGCTGATGCTTCCACCGTTTGCAACCATTGTTTCCTGCTGTCTTTCAACAGGTCTTTCAACTGGGCGGTTAGTGCGGATGTCATTGAGAATGCTCTTTGCACTAGTCTGTGGAACTTCCATCTTTTCTTCTTTACCAAAACCAGTAGCTACTACTGTGATCTTGATATTTTCGCCAAGTTCTTCATTTACGTTGTGACCGAAAATGATGTTAGCGTTTTCATCAGCTGCTTCCTTGATGATGCTCATAGCGCTGTTAACTTCCATGAGTCCGAGGTGAGAAGAAGCAGAAATGCTTACGAGAACGCCCTTAGCACCCTTGATTGAAGATTCAAGCAATGGACTGTCAATAGCCTGCTGTGCAGCATTGATTGCACGGTTTTCACCGGAAGCAATACCAATACCCATCAAAGCAGAACCAGAATTTGTCATAATGGTCTTAACGTCTGCAAAGTCAACGTTAATCTGACCGGTAATAGTAATGAGGTCGGAGATACCCTGAACGCCCTGTCTCAGAACTTCGTCAGCATATCTGTAGGCTTCGATCATAGTGAGGTCTTCGCCGGCGATTCCGAGAAGTTTGTCGTTTGGAACAACGATAATAGCGTCAACGTGTTCTTTAAGATTCTTGATGCCCTGTTCAGCAGCAGTCTGTCTCTTCTTACCTTCGAAAGAGAATGGCTTGGTTACTACAGCAATTGTGAGTGCACCGGATTCGCGTGCGATTTCAGCGATTACTGGAGCAGCGCCTGTGCCTGTTCCACCACCCATACCAGCAGTGATGAATACCATATCAGCGTTCTTTAGCTGTTCAGCGATTTCATCTCTGTCTTCTTCAGCTGCTTTCTTACCGATTTCGGCATTAGCACCAGCGCCAAGACCTTTTGTAATCTTTTCGCCTAACTGAATCTTGGATTTTGCACTTGAATTCTGAAGTGCCTGTGAATCTGTATTGGCTACGATGAATTCTACGCCTGAAAGTTCGGCTTCGATCATTCTGTTAACAGCATTGCTTCCGCCGCCGCCAACGCCAATAACCTTTATTTCTGCGCTCATACTAGCAATGTAATCATTATCAAACACTTGGGTCCCTGCCTCCTGTAAAACTATTTACCTTTGTTTATATATAATATGTCTTGTAATTTACTATATATTTTTTAATCCGTAAAGAACTTAGCGAAAAAATTTTTAATTTTTTCAAAAAATCCACTTAGAAAACCAGAACATTGTTCCGGGGCACGATAATGTAATGCACCGTATCTTATTAAACCTAATGCAGTCGAATACTGGGGTTTGCATACCTGTTCATTTGAACTGCTAACCTGTATCGGATTGCCAACTCTAACTGGACAGCCGAATATACCTTCAGCTAATTCGGTGCAACCCTTAAGAAGAGAAGAACCACCAGTTATTACTATACCAGCCGGAAGCTGATTTAGTTGAACTACTTCTTCTATCTTCTTTTTGGCTTCCTGGAATATTTCTTCTACACGGCTTTCAATAATCTGGGCCAGAAGAACCTGCTTTTCTTCCTTGGTTCTTTCACCACCAGCTACCGGTATAGTCAAAATCTTTTCAGGATCTGCCAATTCCTGGAATGCAACACCTTCTGTAATCTTAAGCTTTTCGGCTTCTTCAGTGGAGGTTTTCAATACGTATGCAATGTCATTAGTGATGTTGTTGCCCGCTGCGTCTACACTGCTGGAGTGTTCGACGTGCCCGTTTTTATACACAATTATATCTGTAGTGCCACCGCCCATATCAATAAGAACAACACCAAGACGGCGTTCATCTTCTGTTAAAGCGGCGAGACTAGATGCATACTGCTGCAGAACAACTTCTTCTACGTTAAGCTTTGCCATTGCACAGCTCTTCATCAGATTCTTGATTGCAGTTAATGCACCGGTAACTATGTGAACGTGAGCTTCAAGACGACTACCGACCATGCCCTTAGGATTGTCGATTTCGCCCTGTTCGTCAACTACAAACTCTCTGGGAAGAATGTGTATGATATCTTGATGGCTGGCAATCTGAACAGCATTCTTTGCGTTGTCTACTGCTCTGTCAACGTCATCTGAGGTTATTTCGTTGTTTGCACTCTTTATGGCAACGGCACCCTTGCTGTTTATTGAATTGATGTGTGCACCAGCAATACCTATATAGACTGAATCTATAGAGACATCTACTGATTTTTCTGCATCTTCAATAGCATAGACTATTGCCTCTGTAGTGCGCTTGATATCAACGATAGCGCCTCTTTTAACGCCGTCACAGTATGAACAAGTACCAGCACCTAAAACATTGATTGTGCGATCTTCTTTAAGTTCACCAATGACAGCACAGACCTTTGTTGTGCCTATATCCAGACCGACAATTATATCATCCACCGTTGGTTTGCCCTTTATTCTCTAGATTTGTTTGCGTTAATTTTTTTCTGGGACGAATAACTACATCATTCAGTGCCCTCATATCTAAGTAGAAAGGTTCTACATTATTCTTGTGTAAATTGTCAAGGAGTGCAAGCAAAAAAACATATCTATTTTTAAAATCTTTTGCGTTCCTTGGGTAAATTTTTTCGCCTGTAAGCATTATTATATAGGGGTTTTGACAGTTGGAAAAATTTATTTCAGAAATACCCTTAAAAATTTTTTCATCGAATGTTTCGACCCAGTTTTTTGCAATGAAAAAATCATCGTTCTTAAAAATCGATGTTCCAAGCTCACAATTTTCAAGTTTTAAACCAGTTATTATCGGAAGTTCTTTTTCGCCCATACCCTCTGTGTTGATAATTACGCCGTCATCGCTGACCTCGTAGAAGGCTACACCATTTTTTGCATAAATAAAGGGCACACGTTCGGTAACTTCAATCTTTAATGTATTTAAATCCTGAAGACCTACCTGGGCATCTTTAATTAAAGGTTCTTCTAAGATACTCTGCCTGATTTCTTCACAGTCCAGATAAAATATATTCTGGGCTGGTGCTATTCCAGCCTTCTTTAATATAGTTTCCTTCTCCAACTGCTTGTTGCCTGTTACTTCAAAATCTTTAAGCTCAAAATAAGATGTGGAAAAGAATATGTATTTAAGCTGACTGATTACTACATACGAAAGGGATATGAAAATCAGGATAAATCCAAGGGCCTTTAAAGGCGCAACAGCATTTGAGGCTGTTTTTAACCTGGATTTATAACCTTTCGCACGCAGCTTGTCATTCACTTCTTCCGACAGATTCTGGTCTGGAAGCTGTGTTGCCAGGCTTTTTACTGGTAGCAATGACTGTTCGTCATCATCGTCATCGTATTTTGAGTGATAAAAAGACATAATAGGTTACTTTGGAAGTAGTGTGGAAATTTGTTTAAGTATACGTTCTTCTACGTCTGCTGGTCTGCTTTGCTTCATTGCTTCAGACATCTTCGCCAGAACCGAAGGCTCTTTTATTTCATTAATGAGCTTTACAAGGTTTTCTTCGTTCAGGTCCTTGTCTAATAGAACCTTGGCTGCACCAAGCTGTTCCAGAGTTCTTGCATTCTTTTCCTGGTGATTGTCTGTTGCATACGGGTATGGAACTAGTATAACAGGCTTCTGGCATACACCGATTTCTGATAGTATAGTGGCTCCAGCCCTTGAAATAAGAAGGTCTGCTACATCGAAAGCTTCTTTCATTTCGTGCAGATATGGAAGAAGTGTGTAGTTGATTGGTTTTTTGGCTACAGCTTCGTTTACCATATCATAGTCTCTTTCGCCAGAAATATGAATGAGCTTTATTTCCGGGTGCTTTGGAAGAAAATTGTTTGCCAGGTCAATACATGCCTTATTGATTGATAAAGCACCTCTTGAACCGCCAACAGAAAGTATTATGAATTCACCATCATTCTTGTTGAATCTATTAGACTTAGTGGAACCCTGTTCTAAGAAGGCGCTTCTAACTGGATTCCCTGTGTGTATTACTTTTTCGTCATCTGTTTTTGCTGCTGATTCATAGGTTAGCAGAACTTTTGTTGCATACTGCTGGAACATTCTATTGGTAACGCCCATGGCAGCATTTTGTTCATGAATTACTATAGGAATGCCTAAGAATTTTGCTGCTGTCAGAGTTGGAAAAGATACAAAGCCACCTGTTGTTATAACCAGATCTGGCTTAAAATTCTGAAGATGACGCCATGCATCTACAACACCCATGGCATTTACAAACGGGAAAGAAAACCATTTTGGGGAAATAGTTCTTGGCATGCCCTGTGCACGGACACCCATGAATTCTATATCTTCAATTCTTGATACTATTTTTTCTTCCATGCCGCCTGTAACGCCGACATAGCCGCTTTTAAAGTTATATTTCTTCTGCAGTATTTCACGGATAGCAAGAGCCGGGTAAATGTGACCGCCTGTTCCACCACCGCTGAATATAATACGCATCTTATTTTCTCCTCAGGTCTGTAGTTGGTTCTGGTTTGTTAAACTGGCTTGAGAATGGCATGAATCTGGCATTCGTATACAGATTATCAGGTGAACCATATCTTGAGATATTTAATAGTATACCCACACCTATTGCCAGAAACAATGTGCTTGAACCACCATAACTGATGAATGGCAGTGTAACACCTGTTGTTGGCATAAGGCTTAGAACAACGCTTATATTAACAACAACCTGAAGACCTATGACGCAGGTAATACCGGCTGCTGTTAGGAAACCGAACATTGTCGGTGCTCTGGAGGCTATATAGAGACCTCTCCAGATTAATATGAAGAATAATAAAAGAACTGCGACGCCACCAATAAGACCAAGCTCTTCGCAGGTGATTGCAAAAATAAAGTCTGTATGTCTTTCTGGAAGAATGAAAAACTTCTGACGGCTTTCACCAAGTCCAAGGCCCCAGATACCACCGGAACCGATTGCTACGAGTGACTGGATAATATGATAACCACTGGTTTTCGCATTTTCCCAAGGATCAAGAAAAGCAGTAAAACGTCTCATGCGGTAACTGGCCCCGAACATAAGCGATACAACCATTACTATACCGCAGGCTGCTAACCCGCCTAGATTTACCAAAGAACCATTGCCAAGGAAATACATGGCAAAATATGTTCCGCCAATAAGTGTGGCTGTAGAAAGGTTCGGCTCTTTATAAATCAGTGCAAAGACAATGCCGGTTACAATAAGGTCTGGAAGCATCCCGTGCAGAAAGCTGCCAATAACCTTCTGACGCGCTGATATCGAATGTGCCATATAGAGCACAAAGCACATCTTCGCAAATTCCGAGGGTTGGAACCCTAGACTACCGAAACGTATCCAGCGCTTCGCGCCACCGATGTCTCTTGCGACACCCGGAATTAGAACAAGCACAAGCAGAAATATGGCTATTCCAAGTAGGGGCACGGACAATTTTTCGAGCTTATAGTATGGAATGCCAGAAGTCAGGAGCATAGCTGCCAGACCGACTAATACCCATAGAAGCTGGCGCTTGAAATAATAGAGCCCATCTGACATCTGAGCCAGAGAGGTGATGGAACTGGCGGAGTAAACCATTACCAGGCCTACACCCATTAGGGCTACTACTATAAACAGCAGGATAGGATCTATTTGCTTGGGCTTAGAATTCATTTATTGGTCAGTGCATTAACTAGGTCTTTGAAGTGTTTTCCACGGACTTCAAAGTTCGGATACTGGTCATAGCTTGAGCAGGCAGGAGAAAGAAGAACAGTGTCACCTTCGTTTGCCCACTGATAAGCAATATTAATAGATTGTTCAAGATTCTGAGCAGTCTTTAAAGGAACAACTCCTTCTAATGAGGCTCTGAATCTATCTTTTGCTTCACCGAAAAGAATTACACCGCGTGTCTTTTCACGGATGGTTTCAACCCATTCTGTCAGGTCGGTGCCCTTATCGCGTCCGCCAGCTATAAGAATCAATGGTTCTTTGCAGGCCTTCATGGCTGTAATGGAAGCGGCACAGTTTGTGCCCTTTGAATCATTTATGAATCTTACGCCGCTGATATCTCTGACCCATTCGAGTCTGTGTTCTACACCGGCAAATTCCTTAACAACCTTTTCTAGGCGCTTGGGCTCAACACCTGCTAAGATTGCAGCGAGAGAAGCGCACATGATATTTTCCTGGTTGTGGCTGCCAATAAGCTTAGGGGCGCTTTCTTTGAACAGGACTGTTTCGTTGCCGTTACTATCTATATAGATATAATTACTATTTTTTATAGTAACTGCAGGCTTGCGCCCATTGAGATTGCGACCGAACCACGCTGCTTTGCATTTTAGGGTTGGTTCCATTTCAAGCATGAGTTTCTGGTCGGCATTGAGAATCAATGTCTGTTCCGGGCCCATGTTGAGGGTAATATTCTTCTTGGCATCAATATAAGCCTGATAGTTAGGATATCTATCAAGATGGTTTTCAAAGAAATTTGTGATTATACCTATATCAGGTCTGAAGTCGCAGATGGTTTCCAATTGAAAGCTGCTTACTTCAAGAACCTGAACTGAATCATCAGTAGTTTTGGGTGCAAAGCTCATCATTGGAATACCGATGTTTCCACCTAAGAAAACCTTATTAAACTCTTCTTCGCAGAATAGTGAAAGAAGTGTTGTGGTTGTGGTTTTCCCATTGGAACCTGTGATTACAAGGCGCTTGCCCTTAGATAATCTGTAGGCTATTTCGATTTCTGAATATATGGGAATTCGCTTTTCGTTAGCTTTTACTAATACAGGTATATCTGGTCTAACACCTGGACTCAATACAATAAAATCAGAGTCCAATACCTTGTCTGTGTTCCCACCGGCTTCATAGGTTACTTTATCTAATAGAGCCTCTTTTGTGAGAGTTGCTCTTAATTTTTCTTCTGGCTGAATGTCGGAGATGAAGACCTTGGCTCCACCTTCACAAAGTGTTCTAGCAGCAGCGAGACCGCTTTTGGCAGCCCCTACTATGCTGATTTTTTTACCAGCGATTTCCATTGTTTTGCCTCGATTATATTTTTTTATAATATCGTCAGAAGATGTTACCACAAATTAACACTCTTTGTACATATTTACATTTTTTGGTATTGACTTTGAAAGTGAAATGTAGTAAAACTGACCCAACAGTCAGTTTTCACTCTGACCGACGGGTCGGGTTATGATGGAAATGGCTTAAAACCTTAAGGTGGGCTTTAATAATGCAAAAGAAAAACGAAAAAACCATGAATCGTATATTTGATTCTGCTGAGGTTTTGTTTTCAACAAAAGAATTTGCTGATGTAAAGATGGAAGAAATTGCCAAAGTTGCAGATGTCGGCAAGGGTACTATCTACACATATTTTAAAAGTAAAGAAGAACTTTTGTTTAAGTGTCTTATCAATAACCTTGAAGAAGATCAGCTTAACATGGCTGAGATTGTAAAATCAGAATCAACCTTCGAAGAAAAACTTCAGGTTATTTTTAATAAGATGTATTGCTTTACTAAGAGAAAAGGTCCGATGCTTCAGCAATACATGAAGCTTGGTCCTAGTTATAAAATGAGCACTAATGACCACAAGTTCCTGCATGAAAAATTCGAAACAGGTCTCAATATTCTTTCTGTTTTTTTCCAGAAAGGTATTGACGACGGTATTCTTATTGATGCATTGACTGCCCGTCAGTTTGCTATTATTTTTCAGAAAATGTTCGACTTCAACGTTATTTTCTCTTTCTATGGTGAACCAGAAATGAGCGCTGAAGATGCTTGCGAATTATTTAAAAAGACATTCTATAAGAACAGGAGTAATAAATGATTAAGTCAAAGCTTTCTACTCTGTTATTGTTAAGTGCACTGGCTTGTGTTCCTGCATATGCTGAAGAAGAATACAAGATTCAGGCCCTTGATAAGGATTTGAATCCTATCGAAACCCCTGAAACAGCAGAAAAAGTTTATAACTTTGCTGATTTCGACCTTGATTCTGCAATAGAAATTGCTCTGCAGAACAATAGAACAATCAAGAGTGCTGCTCAAAGCGTTGTCAAAGCAGATGCTGCTGTCTGGCAGGCAAGAACTGCTGCAAGCACAAAGCTTACCGCTAATGCTACCAAGACCAAATTGGATGAAGATTACAAGACAGCTCAATCTCCGCTTACCGAACAGAACTCTGCTAATCTTACATTAACTCAGCCACTGTTCCTTGGTAATGCTGATAGAGCAGGCATTAGTTCTGCACGCTTAGGCAGAGATATTGCCAAGTCTTCAATGACCCTTACAAAACAGAACATCATTAAAGCTGTAAGCCTTGCTTATTATAACTGGCTATATATGCGTGAAGTTGAAAAGGTTGCCCAGCAGGACCTTGAACTCGCTCAGGCTCATTATGATCTTGTCAATAAGAGATATCAGGCTGAACAGACCTCTAAATATGAACTTCTTCGTGCCGATGTTAAATTAGCTAGCAATAAGAGTACTTATATTGGCGCTAAGAACGATTCCTTGACTGCACGTCTTGACCTTCTCAAGCTCCTGGCTCTGCCAATGGATACAGAACTTGAAACTTCTGCAGCTCTCGAAATTATCGATGTTCATCCTGATGTTATGGATGATTTGGATAAGGCTGTTGACGTTCGTGAAGATATGAAGATTGCCAAAGCAAAGCAGAAGATGGCTAAACGTTCTCTTGTTGCTGCCAGAGCAAATGGTCTACCGTCAGTTGTTTTGAACGCTCAGTATGGTTCCCAGAAGCCAATGTCTGGTCATGGAAAAATGACTGAATCTGACGAATATTGGAATGCTTCAGTTGCTCTTTCAATGCCTATCTTTGATGCAAGCTTAACCAGAGCTAAGATTAAAGATGCTAATGCCAGTATTAAGGATGCTGACAATAATTATGAAGAAGCTAAGGAAAAGACTGAACTCGAAGTTTACCAGTCTGCTCTGAACCTTCAGACCGCCATTGAACTTCTTGCTTCCCAGAAGGAAAATCTGAAACAGGCCGAAGAAACCTTGAGACTTGCCAAGGTTCGTTACGAAAACGGTCTTTTCACTCAGATTGACCTGTTTGACGCTGAAAATGCCTGGTCAAATGCTAAGCTTGTTTACCTCAAGGCTATTTTCAATCACCATAGTGCACGTCTTGCTTATCAGCTTGCTGTTGGTAAGCTTGGTCGCGATATTAAGGGTTTCTGATTTTAACGAAAGGATTAGTTAGATGAATAATTCACAGAAAAAGTCACAGCACCTTGTAGCTAAGACCGCTGCTGTAATTGCTATTTCTGCCGGTGTTTTCTTCGGTATCAATAATAGTGGGAACGCAGCTACCAATGCTACATCAACCCAGCCTTCAGTAAATGCTTCTGCTAAGGGAGCCGAAAATGAAAGTGCTACACCTGTTTTCTCTGAAATAGTAAAAGCAGATACTATCAGCCAGAAGATTAGAACTACTGGTGATATCAAACCTATGCTTGGTGTAAGCATCAATCCTGAAGCCGCAGGTAAAATAGAAGATATTCTAGTAGACGTTGGCGATGTTGTTAAGAAGGGGCAGAAACTTGCTCAGATTAATGACGAAACTCAGCAGGCTCAGTTTAAACAGGCTCAGGCTGCTTTGAATCTTGCAAAGACTGCTATTGAATCCCAGAAAGTTGCCATTGAAAGTGCTAAGTCTGCTCTCGTTTCTGCAAAGGCTTCTGTTGAAGCTTCAGAATCTCAGCTCAAAAACCTGGCTACCACTAGAAAACGTCTTGAAAAACTTTATTCCGAAGGCGCTGTTTCCCGCCAGGATGTTGATGACATCATCACTAAGTATGACAATGCCAACGCTGCTCATATTTCAGCACAGACTAACGTTAAGCGCTCTAGCGATTCCGTTCAGACCGCTCTTATGGCTCTTGAAATGAGAAAGGCTGAAATGTCTCAGGCTGAAGCTAACCTTAACGCTGTTAAAGTTAACCTCGAACATACTGTTGTTGACGCTCCTTTTGACGGTGTAATCACTGCACGTTATGCTGACCCGGGTGCAAATGCCAAGACTGATAAGGCTCTCTTCGAAATAGAACAGAACAGCCCTGTTAAGATTATTGGCTCTGTTTCTGAAAAAGACCTTTTCCAGATTGCTGGTGGTGAAACAGAAGTTATCGTAAAAGTTGATTCTCTCGCTGGTGATTTCAAAGGCGTTATCAAGAAGGTTTATCCTGCAATCGATAATTCAAGCAGAACCGGTAAGATTGAAATCCACATGCCAAATCAGGACAATACTCTCCGCACAGGTATGTTTGCCAGATTGGAAGTTCTCGTATCTACCCACAGTGGCGCAGTTGTAATTCCACGCGACGCTCTCGTAAGATACGAAGGCGGTTGTCTTACCTTCGTTGTTGAAAACAACCGTGCTGTTAAGCGCCCAATCAAGATTGGTATCATCGATGATAACAGAGTTGAAGTAATCGAAGGTCTCAAGGCCGGCGAACGCATAATCAGCAAAGGTATCGAATTCATCCGTGATGGTGCTCTTGTTAGCATAGAATAATTGGAGATAGGTATTTAAAATGAAATTTTCCGAATTTGGGGTAAAGAATCCTGTTACAACGTCTATGATTTTCATAGCAATCGTTGTATTAGGGGCTTTCGCTTATACTCTGGTCGGTATTGACCTTATGCCGGACTTTGACGTTCCGGTTATCATGGTTGTTACCCAGTATGAAGGCGCTGGTCCTCAGGAAGTTGAACAACGTGTTACTGAATTGATCGAGTCGCGTGTTGCGGCGGTTGAAAACGTCGATGAAGTTACGTCGACGTCCATGGAAGGTATCTCTCTCGTTAAAGTAAAATTCAACTGGGGTATCGACATGGGTGTCGCTACAAATGACGTCCGCGATAAGATTGACCAGATTAGAAAGCGTCTTCCAGACGCCTGTGAAACTCCATTGCTCATGAAGATAGATATGAGCATGATTCCTGTTGTTATTTACGGTGTTACTGCAGAAGAAAGCTGGAACAAAATCGAAACCATCACCGACGACAAGGTTGTTGACCGTTTGAAACGTATCAGCGGTGTTGCTACAGTTACCGGTGAAGGTGGCGCAGAAAGAGTTATTCACGTAAAGCTTAACCGTGAACGCCTTGAATCAACAGGTATTACTGGCAGCGAAGTTGTTAATATGCTCAGAGCCCAGAACCTGACTAACCCTGGCGGCCACATCAGAAGCGGTATGATGGATTACCTCATCAGAACTCCTGAAGAATTCACTTCTGTTGACCAGATTGGTGAAGTTGTTCTGAGAAACGTTAATGGTAATGTTATTAAGGTTAAAGACATTGCTGAAGTAGAAGACGGTCTTGCTGAACTTACTGAAGACTTCCGTATGAACGGTAAGAAGGCAAGAGGTATCATGATTCAGAAACAGTCCGGTGGTAACACTGTTGCTGTTGCTAATGCTGTTAAGGAAGCTCAGCCAAAGATTGAAAAAGAACTTCCAAAAGACATGCAGATGATGGAATTCATGGATACTTCTGATTTCATTAAGAACACTGTTAATAACCTTAAAGACTCTCTTATTTTCGGTGGCGTATGTGTTATTCTTGTTCTTTTGTTCTTCCTTAGAGACCCAAGAGCAAGCCTTATTGTTGCTATTACAATTCCTACATCTCTTATCATCACATTCTTGCTGATGTTTGTAAACAATTACACTATCAACCAGATTTCATTGTCGAGTTTGGTTATAGCCATCGGTATGGTTGTTGATAACGCTATTGTTGTTATCGATAACATCAAGCGCTATCTGGAACGTGGTGTTAAGGTTAAGGAAGCTGCAGCATGGGGCGCTTCAGAAATGACTGCTTCTGTTGTTGCTTCAACTCTTACTACCGTAGTTATCTTCCTGCCAATCATGTTCACCACTGGTATCACAAAGATATTCTTTGGTCAGTTGGCTGCAATCGTTTCAATGGCTTTGCTTGCATCATTGATTTCAGGCTTGCTCCTGACTCCGATG
>JAZUDR010000010.1:0-2675 GCA_045639725.1 Candidatus Avigastranaerophilus sp.
AAAAAGTGCAAACTGTAACTGACAGCATTCAGGAAATCGAATAAAATTAAATTGTAAGATGGGATTTTTGGTCATTTTCATCTGACTAAAATTGGCGATTTTCTCCCGACTCGGAGTGGTTAAATTCGCCGGACTCTAACAATAATTAGATATCTTCCTAATAAGAGGTTTAAATTATGGCTTTACAGAATCCAAAAATTGATACTATGGGTGGCTTTATGAATGCCATTTATTATATTCCAAGTTATCAGCGTGATTATTCATGGGAACAGGATGAACTGCAGGATTTTTGGAAAGATATAAAAGATTCATTACAAGAAGATTATGAATCTCATTTTTTTGGGCAGGTTGTTGTCCATAAAGATTCTGAAAATAATAATATGAAAAACATTATTGATGGTCAGCAGCGAACTACTACATCAATGATTTTTATGCGTGCCTTGCAATATTATTATCAAGAATTATTAAAAACAGCACCAACACTTTCTACTGCTACAAAAAAAGTTAGTGAGATTTCTTCTCAAGCAATTGGTTATTATGATGATGAAGAAAAAGCACCACATCTCAATTTTAATGACTCTGTAAGTAATAATTATTTCATTAACAGTATTCTCCTTGATGGACCTTCTGATAAAAAACAGAAATCAAAAGCCTGTGAAAGAATGAGAAAAGCTTACAAATTCTTCTGTAATAATCTTGAAGATGAGCTTTCAGGATGTTCTTCACTTACAGATAAAAAAGACTTATTGAATAATTATTACAAAAGTTTCACTCAGAAATTCCAGATTTTATATATTGAAGCAACAGATATCGGAGAAGCTTTTGTTATTTTTGAAACATTAAATGCACGTGGAGTTGCTCTTGAGACTGCAGATTTGTTAAAAAACTTCATCTTTAGTAAAAGTGATATTAATTATGCACAGAAAACTTGGAAAACTATGATTGATGATCTTGATAAAGCTGATACAACAAAATATATCCGCCACTATTGGATTTCATCAACAGAGTTTGCTCGTGATAAAGAATTGTATAAAAGAATCAGTAAAAAAATCCAGGATGATAAACATGCTGCTAATGCATTGTTAGAAAATTTAGCAGCATATGCTAAATACTATCATGATTTATGTTTCCCAGAAGATGCAACAACTTTTGAAGATGATAGTTTAATTACAAGTGTAACAAACTTAAAAACATTAAAAGCAAGAACTTTCTATCCTGTTATTTTAGCTATGTATCAGGTTACAGATATAAATACAGGTAAACCAAAATATACTGAAAAAGATATTGCTCAGGTTGCTAAAGCTATCGAAACATATGTTTTTAGAAATTTTACAATTTGTGGAAGAGTTGCAAATATAGGGGAAATTCTTTTTTCAAAAGTAGCATCACAGATAGTAAAAGAAAACTTATCTTCTGCTGATGATATAGTTGATGAAATACGAAAAGAAATGGTTGATGATACAACATTTAAAGAATTATTTGCAATCTGGGAAGGAACTACATCCTCAAAAGAAACAATCAGATATATTCTAAAAAAAATACATAATGCTACAACTAAGAATAAAGAAATATCTACCAATAATAATGATGTTCATATTGAACATGTTCATCCCGTAAAAGCCCAGTTATGGAACTATACAGATGAGGATCATGAAAAGTATTTATGGCGTTTAGGAAATCTTACATTACTTAGTAGTAAATTGAATGAGACTGTAAAAAATAATGTCTTTGATGTAAAAAAGAATTCATATAAAGAGTCTTGGATTCAACCAACTATTGATTTACTTGGTTATGATCAGTGGACACCTGCTGAAATTGAAGACAGACAAAACAAAATGGCTGATTTAGCTTTGAAGATTTGGAATTAGCCTAGGCGTTGCGGGCCGGCGCTTGAGGCCCGCTAGAAGGGGTAGCGTAAGACAGCTTGCTGGCTGGAGCGAGGGGAAGGCTTTCCCCTCCTTTATCTAAATAACAATTACGGAGTGTATTTTATGATTCCAGATTATCAAACTTGTATGTTGCCGCTGTTGAAATATGCGGCGGACAATAAAGAACATAAGCTGGCGGATGCGGTGGAAGATTTATCTGACCAGTTTGGGCTTACTGCGGAAGAACGAAAGGAACTGCTGCCCTCTAAAACTCAGGAGGTTATTTTTAATCGCATTGGGTGGGCCAGAACTTATATGAAGAAAGCTGGTTTGCTAGAAGATACTCGCCGTGGCGTTTTTAAGATTACGGAACGGGGACAGGCGGTTCTTGGGGAAAATCTTGAGCGGCTTTCTACTAAATATCTCCGTAAGTTTGATGAATTCAATGAGTTCCAGAAAAAGCATAACGAAAAGGATTCTAAATCTGCAAATGATGTGATTTCTGAGGCTACTCCTGAAGAAATGCTTGAGGCGGGTTATACCAAACTTTCTGAAAATCTTGCTGATGATATTCTTGTAAACATTGCAAAATGTTCGCCTTCGTTCTTTGAACATCTTGTGGTTGATCTGCTTGTTCACATGGGCTACGGTGGTTCTTTCTCTGAAGCGGCTCAGGTTGTTGGTAAAAGCGGTGACGAAGGAATTGACGGAATCATCAAGGAAGATAAACTTGGCTTGGACACCATTTATATTCAGGCTAAACGATGGAAAAAGTCGGAGGCCCAAGCGGTCTTAGGAAGACAAGTT
>JAZUDR010000011.1:0-3164 GCA_045639725.1 Candidatus Avigastranaerophilus sp.
TTTGTTGATAGTTCTGAGAAAATTCTTTTGTCTAGCTGGTCTACAGTAATGTCACTGGTTTTTACTCTCTGACCAGCTACATAGGCGAAATCGAATTCTACAAGGTCAGAAAGTTCAAAGGGTTCCATTGCGTCTAAAAGCAGGTTATCAAGCTGCTTTGAACGATTTATGAATTCCTTGTCTACATTGGCCTTACAATGATAATAGCATGAATTCTGTCTGGCTGTTTCGCAGTCTATTGGGCCACGAATCAGCTCGTATGGCAGATAAAAGCCTTTTAATTCAGGTATCTTTTCGGAAAAATGCTTAGCTTCTATTTTGCTACTATTGGCTTCACACCATTCCTTTGCTATTTGCTTCGCTTCGTCTTCTGTGATTTTGAATGGAATAATCAGCTCCGGTAATTCCTCGTCATTTACGTATTCTTTTCTGACTAAGGCTTTGCCGCAGAATGCACAGGTAGTCATGGATTCATTTTCTTCGAAAACGACTGTTGCGCCACAACCGCTGCAGGAAGCGCTATACAACTTATAGTCCTTGGCGGCATCCTTCATCTTTTGCTGATGAAGTTTTCTGAAACCAAGCTTTTCCTTCAGGGCTTCCCTGATTCCAACAGTACCATCGCAGTGAGAGCATTTATACTGCTGGTTTATAATATCAAAACGTGCAGGCGCTCCGCACGACGGGCAGAAAACATCAGAAATATTCTTACTATCCATGACAAAATCCTAATTGAAAGCTGAAATAAGTGTAGGTATTCTATCAGAATAGTATCTATTACTCAATCTTTTATTGGTTGAGCCTGAGCACAGTAAAAGCTATTAAATCTTAATCTGAGCATTCAGCCTGTCAACGTGGCGCAACAGTTCTGATTCATCTGGCTGGAATTTTGGAATATCAAGATATTCTGAATACATCTGGAAACGCTTAATCTGACCAGCTTCTGAAGTAATATCGGATTCAAGGTTTGCAGACCTGGCAACTGCAGCGGTTGCACTGTTGATAAGCTTCTGTTCTTCCAGCTTAGCTATCAGATTTTTTACTTGGCCGATGCTTTCAAAAAGTTCAGCGGTTTCAGGATATTGAGCAATGATTTCTTCTGCGGGCAATGAATCCGGGCGAAGTTGCTGATGCCAGAAAAAGCGCATTATGAATGGCAGCTCATAAGGAACTGTTTCAAAGTTCCCGTAGAAAGGTTCACTTAATGGCCCCATCTTATCAAGTTGCATACCACCGATGACGAATTTTCCGTCTTCTGCAGTGGTTCTGCCACTCTGCCCATTCAGATGTGATTCAAGGAATTCGTGAGCGAAGCTTAACTGCCTTAACCAGCAGTATCTTATTATTATAGCTTCTGCTTCACGGATTTTGAGATGCAGGTTTGTGATCTTTTCTTCGTAGGTTATGTGGGAATATGCGGTAATAGCATAAACATTATTGCGCCACAGAAGTGTGATTGTTTCTAATGAAATATTGGCGAATTTCTTTATCTTAGCGGTAATGGCTTTAACAGCCTGAACAAAGGTATCACCGGCAAGGGTGATGTCCATCTGTTGGGCCATGGTTTCCCAGGGCTTTTCGTAGAAGGTGTAAAGCAACGTCTGAAGACTTTCCAGACTGTGCTGAAGAACTGCTTCAATCTTGAAATGAACAGAGTAGGGTGATGTTCCGCCCTGCTTTTGGACATGACTGAGCATATATGATGAATAAGCCGCGCGTATGAAGCAGAAAGCGTCGAATATGAGAAAGGTCCCGGCTAATATTGCTAAGCATATTCCGACATGCTTTACAAAGATTATGCCTGAAAAAGCTGCTAAGGCAAAAAGTAGAAGGCTTATACCAATTACCCCCCAGGCTAGTTTCTGCGGAGGATTGGTTTCTGGATTGGTCAGATATTTGGCCCATAGACCGCCAAGCTGAAATAAAAGACCTTTGTGTGGGTCCACAGAATATACCATGCTTTCAAATCTGTAGGGTATGCTAGGTGGATTCTTAATGTAATGTTTTTCGATTTCGCTTAAATTAGCGTAATTAGGCTTACTCAGGCCGCATTGTGGGCATGAGTGGGCTGTAGAAAGAATTGCTGCATGACATCTGCGGCAAAACGTATTCATCATCGGAACATTACTCATAATATGGCTATTATACCATATCTCGCTTGTTTCTGCTATTACTTCTATACAAAGCGAGTATAAGGTGTATTCCAATAGGCTTTTGGCTATTGGCTATTAGCAGGAAGCTGGAAGCAGGAAGCAGGAAGCAGGAAGCTGGAAGCTAGAATGGAGTCGCCCCTGCGAGGCCTTCTTCCTTTAGGGAGAAGGTGGCAGTGCGAAGCACTGACGAATGAGGGTTTCTGTGGCACTCTTCTATACCAACCTTGTACTTGCTTCAATAGTATGCTATACTCTTGCAAAATATTTTAGGCAGGTAAACAATGAAATCCCGTATTAAGTTTATATTAGCCATTTTGCTTGTATTTGCGTTTTCCAGCATGCTAATGGCACAGACTGCAGAGCCAAATCCAAAGCTTAGCAGTCCTCGCTCAACCGTTCGCTATTTCCTCAAAATAATGAACAAGGTAGAGTATGAAAGAGCACCACGCATTGAAGAAGCAATTCAATGTCTCTATCTGGACGATCTTCCAGAGGAAAGTAGAGCTGCAAGAGGACGTGAAATAGCAGAAAAGCTGTTCAGAATTCTGTATCACTTTACTTTCAAGGTTGAAGCTATTCCTGATTCAACAACTCAGAGAAGCTATACCATCCCGATAGGTGGCGATAAAGGCATGGATATTTCTCTTCGCCTCTATGACAGTGGCGAATGGAAATTCAATTATACCAAGACTTTGAGTCATATCGATGAATATTTAGCAATTGTAAGCCAGGAACAGGAAAAGCAGGTTCTCGATACCACTGTTGATGCTACCTTCCGTTCCCCTCGCGAAACTGTTAGATATTTCTTCAGCAATATGGGAAAGGAAACTGACGACGGCACTGTTGCTGCTGCCGAAGCTCTTGATATGTCTGGTTTTGAGCGCAGCATACGTAAGGATTTGGCAAAAGAACGCGCAATGCTTCTTAATTCCGTTCTTGCCCGATCAAGATATATTGACCTTGTAGAGCTTTCCGATGACAGTAAATCTACTCCTGTAATTCTTTTAAATG
>JAZUDR010000012.1:0-37137 GCA_045639725.1 Candidatus Avigastranaerophilus sp.
CTCAAAGAAATAATGAACAATACAAATTTTTACCCAAATCGTCACGGTGGTCTCGGGCTTTATGCCATTATTCTTATTATAGTTGGCCTTGGTCTAGCACTCTTTGTTTTCATGCCAGAATACACTGAAGTCCAGAACGGAATTTACAATGTTTCCTGTGAGGATATCAGAGCAAAAATTCAAAGCGCAGTAGATGACTATAACGTCAACAATAGCAAATCTTATGGCAAGCCAAATCTTGTTGTAGACCTGGATACCCTCAAGGAAAAAGGCTATTTAAGAGAAATCAAATTATGTCCTCAGAAGGGTGTTTACATGTTTGATAAAAACAATAAAGTAATCTGTTCAATCCACACGAAAGGCCAAACCAAATGACAAAATATAAAAGACACACCTATTTAATTAAAACTGGTCTTCAGTTAAGATACATGGGTATCTTAATAGTTTGCATGCTTACAGTAGCCTTTGGTGTTGGCTGGATAATCTATCATACTACCTGGAGTCAGATTGCGCTTACACCCGACTTAAGTCTAGATAAGCTCTATCTTATTTTTGAAAACGTAAATCATCAGTTGGTCTGGTGGGTTTTGGCCTTTATTGTTATTATTGGCTTTATTTCTGTTTTTGTATCACATAAAATCGCAGGTCCTGTTTATCGCCTTGAAGAAACCACAAAGCTTATTGCTGCCGGAGATTTAACTCATAAGGTCCATTTAAGACAAGGCGACGAATTAGGAGACCTTCAGGACGCTTTCAACTCTATGTCGGATTCTCTTTGCAACATGGTCAAAAAGGACCGTGAAGTAATCGACAGACTTGGCAAAACAGGTGATTCCCTTCGTCAGAAAATAGATTCCAAGAATCTCGACCAGGAAACCATGGAAGAAATTGCTTATGAATTGAACGCAATCATTGAAGAACTGAAGCTGGTCACCAGTAATTTCAAGCTGCCAGAAGCTCAACCGGAAGCAGAACAAAAGCCAGCCTCCGATGAACCTCAGAAAGAACAGGAACAGAAGCAAGAATCAGAAGAAAAGCCACAAGAAGATTGATTTTTTCTAATATCTATAAAAAAATGTGCCGATTATTCTGGTATGAAAATCAAGAATCGCTATAACTATGCCATAACGACCTGCATATTTTTTGCAGCAGTAATCATACTTCTAACTGGTATGACGGTTAGAAAGAATCCTGAACGCCGAAGTAAGGATACTGTAGCAAAAGGCCGTCCGGTTTACGAAGAATTATTCCGTGATGGCAGACTTCGCATCGCCGTATTCTGGGGCTGGGATCATCCAAGAGATACTATATTGAACTCTTTCCCTGCCTTTGAAACTCTTAACGGGAAACGCTTATATTATCAGGGAAGACCCGTTCAGATTGAAATCGGCATGATAACCCAGGTTAACAACAATCCAAAGGGTGTCTTTAAAAAGGCTCTGGAAGACCCAAGTGTCGATATAGTCATTTATTCCGGTCATGGTCGCTATGGACGTGGTATGGCTTTTACCGACATGGAAGACATTTTCCACTGTGGTAACGGTGATGTTGTAGAAGATAGACACGTAAAACCATACCGTAATATAAAAGCCACCTCTGAAGACCTGGATTCAACACGTTTTCCACAGAGTTATAAGATCATTATGCTGAACACCTGTGATTCAAATGGTCATTTCAGAGAAATCTGGACCCAGCGTTTCCAGATGTGCAATTCACCGATAGATTTACTTACTGTTGAATATCCTGTATTCAACTATTATGACAATGTCCGTGTTTTAAACCTGATTCAGGACATTCTCAGCTTCTCAGACTGGAAAACAATAAAAAAACATTACGATTCAGAAGTGCATAAACGTAAAAATAGGCTTATAATAGAACCAATATATGTGCCTGAAAATAATAAATATGCCAGCACATATTGATTTTATTCTGAGGAGAAACGTTTATGAGCAAAGATACTAAATTAACAGGCCTTGAAATTCCGCTGGTTCTCGCAGTAATCTCACTATTCTGCTGGAATTCCCCTATTCTATTGCCCGCTAAGCTCTTAACGGTATTTTTTCATGAACTTTCTCATGGTATAGCTGCCATATTAACAGGTGGTCATATACTAAGAATCACCCTGAACATGCAACAAGGCGGAGTTTGCTATTTTACTGGCGGATGGTTTTTGATTACTGCCACAGCTGGCTATCTCGGAAGTCTTCTATGGGGCTCCGGCATCCTGCTAGCTTCTCTCAAAAAAGGTATCAGCCGTGGATTAACCGAAGGAATTGCAGTCTTACTCCTTATTGCTGCTGCTCTCTGGATGAGAGATTTTCAGGCACTGGCCATTACCATAACAACGGCCTTTGCCCTCATATTTGTTGCAGCAAAACTCAAAGAAGTGTATTGCGACATATTTTTAAAATATATAAGCTTGATTTCATGCTTTTATGTAATATTTGATATAAAAGACGATTTGCTAGATAGAAGCATACCAGCATCTGATGCTTATCAAATCTCTGCACGCATTTTTCCGGGCTTCATGACAAGTATTGGCAGTTATATTATAGGCCTGCTGTGGATGGCAGCAGCAATTTTCATATTATACAAAGTATTCAATTATGCATTTAATACTAATAGGAAGTAACTAATAGGAAATCTCTTATGGCACTCAATTTCGAACAACTACAGAAAATCTGGGATCTTCACAAGTCTTTAGATGATTTACTTGAAAGTCTTCAATTCGACCACAAGGATTTAAAAACGGCCTACGGAGACGTTTATGAATTCCTTAAAGAGAAAATAGGTATTTCAGCTTTATTTATTGAAACCAAAAATGAAAAACTGATAAATACTGTTTTCACCTATGGTTCATGCAACGAAGACATAAAAGTCAGAGCCCCACAGCTTTCTGAAGTAAATGAAATTGTCAGCTTTACTACCCCAGGCGGTCTTTGGTTTGCCCAGCCAATCGACGTTGATAATCACATAATAGGAACAATAGCCATTGGTCTAAAGCTCAATATGAGAGGCTCTGTATTACCTAGCACAGAATATTTTGCAGAAGTTCTCAACACCATAAGTGAACTAATAGACAGCTATACATATGGCATTCACTGCACAAGCATCAAGCACAGCATGATTATGGGTCTGCAAGAAGCTTTAGCCGACCAGGACATAACTACAGCTCTTGATAAGGCTACCCAGATTCTGTTCCAATCCCTGAAATTCAAGCATATGCTGGTTGTTTATACTGACCGTGAAATAATCACCGCAAGTAAAAACATCAAATATGTTTATTATGATGGCTATAAGCGCCTACACGACAACATCGACAATCCATGTTCTTCCTTGGACAAAGACATACGTAACCACAAAAATTTCCTGTATATCAGTCCGGACGAACTCAGTAAACTTTTAGGAATTCAGAATTGTACAATTTCATATCTTACAAAAGGTATGGATGAAACCGATTCTATCGGTTTTATAGCAGCAGAAGTAAAAGAAGGAGAAAAGCTCTCCATTCTTGCCCAGGATTTGCTACAGATTTTCTCAGAAGAATTAAGACAGCGTCTCATAGACTTGAACCGTGAGAAAAATATCCTGAGAAAATACTTCCCTAACCCGGTAATCAACCAGTTAATTACAACTAATAATTACGAAGAGCGCTTCTTAAAAACAAGAGACGCAGAAATAGGAATCATTTTTGCGGATATTTCTGGCTTCACCAAAATGAGCGAACAGATTCTTAAATCACCTGAAAGAATCACAAACTTTGTAAACAAATGGGCTAAGGGCGTAGTCACAAGAGTATTTCCACTTGGCGCCACCCTTGACAAGCTTATCGGTGACTGTGCAATGTTCCTGTTCGGTCCGCCATTCTACGAAACAAGTCCGGAAGTATTGATCAAGCATATGCTTCAGGCATCGCAGCAAATTGTTAACTACACCAAGAGTTATCTAAGAATGCAGGAAAACATTGATATTCAGAATCATCCTGATTTTGAAAAATTCGGCGTTTCCATTGGCGTAAACTATTGTCACTGCATCGTTGGTCTGATTGGACCAAATCAGGATCTTACAGCCTTCAGCTCAGGTGTGAATATTACAGCCAGACTTCAGGGACTTGCCGGAACAAATGAAATTCTTGTAACAGAGTCCGTAAAGGATATTGCCACAAGACATTCTGAATCCTGGAAGTTCTCTGAAAAGCAATCAGCATCAGTAAAGAACGTTGAAAAGCCAGTTGCTTATTATAAGCTATTGTCAGGCCGCCAGGGATGATAATAATAGCCGAAAACCCAGCCGATGAAGCTTCAAAAGCCCCAGACGGCTGGGTTGTTTATATACTGGAATGCAATGACGGCTCTTTATATACCGGCATTACCAACAACCTTGAAAACCGCGTAAAAACTCATAATAGCGGTAAAGGCGCCAAATTCACAAGAGCACACCGTCCGGTAGTTTTACGTTATTTCGAAAAGGCAGAAGACAAAAGCTCAGCCCTTAAACGGGAAATAGCCATAAAAAAGCTTTCCCGCACCCAAAAACTGGCTCTAATTCAGCGTCGTTCCTTATAGAAATCTGGTTCGAAATAGTCATACCAGTCTTCCTTAACATCTGAAAAACCAACTCTCCAAGCTGTCAACGGACCTATTTCAAGCTGTTCAAAATCCCTGTAGGTTTCACGCATAATATCGTTAGGAAATTGTATTTTTGCAAATACTGCCTGTTCTTTATCATGATCAGAAGAGAGATACAAATCCCAAGCCCCGAATATGTGAAGGATTTCATGAGCAATATTCTGAGGAGTGAAATCATCATATTTTCCGTCTTTATACTTGGTATACAGAATAGCCCAATCAAGGAATTTGCCTTTATCTGCACCATAATAGCAGGGCTGAGAGTAACCTGAGCCATTCTTGTTAGCCAGAATGATTACAAGAAAGTTCTGACAGTCAGGATTTTCAAGCTTCGCTTTTTCTTCGTATTCATGCAGGTTTTTGTAGCCCAAGGCATTGAATACCTTGACACCTGCCTGGAAATGCTCGTTACTAGAGCCTGTTCCGTCATGGATATTATCAATAACGATATCTTCGTCTAAACCTGCAAAGCTATTCTTGAACCCGACACCTTCCATCTTATATCTTTTAGCCTGCTTCATCAGCCATTCTTCGGCCAAATCAAGATTAGGAATATATTTCTTCTTATCTTCTGAATCCCATTTATCTTCTGCAACAAATACAGTCAGCACATGAGTTTTTCCAACTAATCTCTTAGCCATACCTGTATTAGCTTCTTCGTAAAAACAAGGTTCAGAAGAATCATTTTTACTGTTTTTTATTTCAGGTGGTCTTTTTTTACCATGTATTTTATCTGTAATATGCTCATTTAAGAAGTGCTTGGAATGAGCAGGGTATCTGAATAATTCTTTATCCGCAGCTTTCTTAAGACCCATTTCAAAGCCTTTTTCAAAACCATGGTCAAAGCCTTTGACATAGCCTTCTCTGAAAGCATTATCTACTTCTGATTCGTCTTCAGAATCATCCTCCTGTTCATCATCGAAATCGTCTGTATCTTCAGAAATATCGTCATCTTCCTCTGTAGTCGAGGCTTCTAAATCGTCATTCTTAATAAAAGCCGGTGCTAATCTTGCCTTTTTCAATGCATATGTTTCAGCCGCATTATCCTTTAGTATCAAAGTATCGCTTGCTCCTGCATAAGCAGATGTAGAAAAACTCATATAACAGGCTATTGCCAATAATAGATAATTTATTTTTCTCATAATTTTTTATTATTCACCAAGCTTGAATATCTGGCGCAACTTAGCTGAATTCATCATATCAGAAGCCTTCAATTCAGCCCATTCATATCTAGTATTGAAGCCTTTTTCCAAATCTTCGCGCAAGCTTTCATTGTATATTGCTGCTCTTACCATACAGCCATGAATCAGAATATTTGAAAGCTGCATTGCTGCAATAATTTCATTATCATTCATTTCAACAAGATTTACGCCAGCCTTTGTCAAAGTATCGCCTGGATACATAAAATAAGGCTCTTCGTCTGCCATAGGTGTATTTATCTTTATGTCATCGATAAGACATGTAAAATTACCAGTATCAATCTTCAGACTTTTCATAGGATATTCAGCTTTTGTGTCAACAACTATGGTTTCTATAGAATTCTGGGCAGTATGACCATTAATTTCTAATAAACCATCTTTTTCTGTGGCAGTCATATTTGCATCAGCCTGCTTAGCAAGATCAAGAAAACTAATTATTGCAGCATTTTCTTTTTCTGCTTCACTTGGCTTATGAAAAACAACATTAGCTATAAGCTGAGCATTTTCCAGCATAATCTTCAATATTGTAATATTGCCCTTAGAGAGCCAGGTCTGCTTAGAAAGCACATCATATAAAAGAACCTTATCGTTTCTTATAACAAGAACAGGAGTTTTATCCTTATCAAACAGATTAAAGCCGATATGACCATTATTCTTATACCAGGCCTGCACAACATAAATGTCACCTTCATTATTTATAGTCATTTGAAAATGAAAGGTTTCAACATTTTTATCGGGAATAGAAATGTTAGGAACGTATTTTTCCAAAAGTTCCATCGGAGTTTGTGCAAAGCAGGAACAAGCAGTAAATATCAGTAAAAATAAGGCAATTATTCTTTTCATGTTTTCTCCAAATATCCGGATTGTGAAATATATCTCTATAATTCTTACAATTCAGTCTATTTGTCAAGATTTGACTTTTAATAGCGGGCAATTTATACTTAAAACATCAAGGAAAAAACGTGAGAATAAAATGGGCCAGACAGAAGAAAAAGACCAACTGGTAGACTTATATACAGCTTCTATAGACGACATTGACGCCATTATTGATTTCTATGTTGAAGTTTATCATGGCAATTATACCTTACCCGATGTTGCAAGCCCTGAAATTGTAGCAGAAAAAATTGAAGACCCAGGCTATTACTGGTTACTTGCAAAATGTGAAGGAAAAATAATTGGCTCAGTTATTTTCGCAATAGACTCCGTCAACAATCTGGGTAAGTCTTATGCGGCCGCGGTCTCAAAGGAATTCAGAGGGCATGACATTATGCACACTATGGTTCGTTGGGCCATAGAAAAGCTGACAGTCAGAACAAGACGATGTGACGCTATTTACGCCACAACCAGAACTCTCTCTTTTGCCCCACAAAAAGTATTAGAAAATCTAGGCTTTGTTTCCTGCGGTATTTTCCCGAACGTCAGAAAGGTAGAAACCTTCGAAACCCACGGTCTGCAGGTTTATTTTTCTCCACAATGCATGAAGGACAGACGTAAAACTCCTAAGCTTCTGCCAGAGCTCGTAGATTTCTACAATATCATAAAAAAGGATTTTAACCTTGAGGAACCTGAGCTAATCGAATTAGAAAGCCATGATCCCAACAATAAAGGTAAAAAGATTGATTTCAACATCATCACCGATTTAAAAGAAATTGTCATGAAGTTCTATGATTATCAGGACCGTGAAATAATGCAGAAGGTTTTCTTCCCATTCACAGAACCAAACCTTATGTTTTCTGCAAAAGACGGTTCAGCAGATTTCTTTTTAAATTTCAATCCAATGGATGGGAACGCAATGATTGTAGCTTACCGCTATTCAAATATTGATTTGCGGCAAGCACTGATGTGGCTCTGCGAAGAAGCATCCAAGTCAGGCATAAGATATCTAGAAATGCTAGTAAGTGCTTTTTATACAGACAGGCAAAGAATGGCGCTGGATGCTCAGTTCCTGCCATGTGCCTACTTCCCGGCCATGAGAATGAATATAAAAGGTGAACGCGAAGATTTCTTTGTTTTTTCAAGAAGCTTTGAAAAGCTTGATTTTATGGACCTACACCTTGTCGATAACAATCGTCTTTTTCTAGACGCATTCATGAAATGCTGGTATAACCTTAAGGTTCGCTGCCAGCCGGTTTTTGAGGAGTGGAGAATTGGCTGAAGGAAAACCATTTATTAAATGTGGCCAGCTTTTCGACCATACAGATGCTTTTGATTATACCCCTGAAACAGAACAGCTTTTTGTTGATGCAATGAACGAAGCCTTACGCTGGCACGCTAATCACTGTCCTGATTACAGAGCTTTTCTTGCAGAAAACGGTCTTGCCGACCTGAAACAAAAATATCTACCAGAACAGATTCCACCACTCATGGTAAATATCTTCAAGGAATTTAAACTAGCTTCAGTGCCAGAAAAACAGGTTAAAATAGAATTAACCTCATCCGGCACCGGTGGGCGTAAAAGCGCAATAGTATTAGATGCCCGTTCCTACAAAAGAATATTAAAAATAGTAGAAAACATATTCGGCTCTCTTGGGCTAGTAGACCACAAGCAAAAAGTTAATTACCTATGCTTTACCTACGATCCCAAATATGCAGAAAGCGTTGGAACTGCTTTTTCAGACAAGCTTCTAACTGATTTAACTGCTCACAGAAGTGTTTATTACGCAATTAAATTTGATAAAAAAACTGGCGAATTCAATTTTGATGCAGAAACAGCCGCAAAAAAGCTGATTGATTTCAGCACTCACCCGGAACCAGTCAGAATACTAGGGTTTCCGGCGTATCTATGGCAGGTCTGCGATTGGTTGGAAAAGAATAATATTGACCTGAAGCTCGGCAGAAAATCCTTCATTATTACTGGTGGCGGTTGGAAAATGCATAAGGATATTGAAGTAACCAAGGATATTTTTAAAGACCGCGTCAATAAAGTGCTTGGCATACCAAGAGAAAATGTCAGAGACCTCTTCGGGATGGTTGAACATGGGATTCCTTATGTGGACTGTGAATGCGGAAGGCTGCACGTTCCAATTTATTCGCGTGCAATGTGTGTAGACCCAGAGACCTTGTTCCCCGTGGAAGACGGTGAAGAAGGCTTATTATATCTTATGACCCCCTACCTTTCCAGTTATCCGTCAATATCTCTACTGACAACCGATAAAGCTGTCATAGAAAACAACTGCCCATGTGGCAGACCTGGCAAAACCTTCAGAATAATTGGAAGAGCCGGCCTGACGAAGCACAAAGGCTGTGCGATCAACGCGTTGGAGCTTCTAAAATGAATAATAATAAAATTTTCGTTTTCGGTCAGGAATATGCATCTGATTGGCTCTGCGCCGATACAGCACACGAGTTGCTGGAAGAAGCCTACGAAAAAGCAAAGCTTGCTTCTGAACCAGATATAGAATGTGTTTTAGAAATATTAGACAATGTATCAAAGGCCTGGGCAGACCCAGATTATCACCTTCGCCAGAAAGCCGCTGAAATATTGCCTCAGCTTACTTCATTCAGTGCTGAAATGATTGAAGAAGGTCTTAAGGTTGTCAGTGAAATCTGTTCAAGAAAAAGTCTGGAAAAGCGTATAACTGGTGAACTTGGCAGTCTGGAGGTTTTAAATGACGGTGAAGAAAAGCCTCACAATGACTATAGGCTGAAAGCCAAGCCAAGAGGCGTAGTGCTTCATATAAGCGCAGGAAATGTATTTGTTGGTGCAGTAGACAGCCTCATTTCCGGGATTATAACAAAAAATGCCAATATACTAAAAATGTCTGGAGCAGACCCTGTTTTTCCGGTTCTGTTTCTAGAAAGCATAAAAGAATTTGACCCAGCAGGAATAATATGGGCAAATCAGGCCGTTGTTGTCTGGGAAGGCGGAAATCGAGCCATAGAGGATATCCTTTTTGATAGCAAACTGACACTTGTATTCTGGGGTGGTAATGAAGCCTTAAATTCTTTAAAACCACGTTTAGGCAAGCATGTTAAGCTCATTGAAAATGGTCCAAGATATTCTTTTGCAGTAATAGAAGGCAAATGTCTGAAGCCCAGTGCTCCTGCCAATATTGTCAGAGGTCTTGCCTTAGACGTCTGCAGATGGGACCAGCAGGCCTGTTCTTCTCCTCATGTTGTCTATGTAATAGACAAGGATTTAAAAACCTCGCATCAGTTGATAGAAGCCTTATTTGACGAAATGATTCAGGTTAGTGAAGAACTGCCACATGGAACCTTGAGCTTTGATGAAAAGGTTGAGATCCGCAAGGTCCGCGAAATAGCACGTATGATGCAGGTCCGCAGCGAAGGACGATTAGTATGTCCCGAAGAATTCGATTTTACACTTGTTCTGGAATATGACCCTGCATTCAAAATATCATGCCTGAATAGAACATTATTCATAAAACGAGTTAGCAATATAGAAGACCTGACCGAACGGCTTTCACCAATATCAGAATACCTTCAGACAGCAGGTTTGTGTTGTTCTGCCGACTCAACCTCAATTTACGAAAAAGAACTGTTTGAATTAGGTGTTAAAAGAATTACCGATATCGGCGGAATGAGCGAGGGACACGATGGCGCACCACACGAAGGGTATTTCATTTTGCGCGACCTGGTAGAATGGGTTGCCGTTGAATACAAAAACGATTATCCATCAAGAATTGAACGGCTTCTTAAGAAAATCAATTCTTCACCCTACTACAACAGATTAATTGAAGAGGCTGGCGGTTGCAGTTTCAGCAACTTTTTAAAGCTGCCCTTCTTAGACCGAGATACTTTTTATAGAATATCTCCGCCAGAATCAGATGACATTCTTACTGGGCCTATGACCGACACCTACGTATATGCTTCTGGTGGAACTACTGGTAATCCTAAATTCACCTTTTATAGCAACAAAGAATATCGCTACGTCACAGATTTATTAACAGATGTATATAAAAATGCCGGAATATGCTCAGAAGACCGCGTTGCCAACCTATTTATAGCAGGCAATCTATGGACAAGCTTCAACGTAGCTGGCCGTGCACTAGAAAATATCGGCTGTCTACATCTGCCCATAGGCGGTTCCTCTGACCTTGAAAATATTCTTAAATACATGGAAACCTTCGACACAAATGCCGTCGTTGGCCTTCCATCTATAATCATCAGAATTGCAGAAGAAATACAGAAGCGTGGCTTAGATATAAAACTGGAAAAAATACTTTATGCCGGTGAGCATTTAAGGCCGCAAACCTGTGAGTTCCTAAAAAAAGCTGTTGGAGCCCAAAGCATACGTTCAGCCGGTTATGCCTGTGTTGATACCGGTCTTGTTGGCTGGCAATGCGCACACACCCCAGGAACAATACACCATGTTCTTGAGGAATACTGCTACTGCGAAATTATTTCAACCAAAGACCAGTCAGTTATCGAAGATGACACCCCTGGCGAAATAGTTGTTACCAATCTGGACCACAAGCTTCAGCCTATTATCAGATACAGAACAGGCGACCTTGGGCGATGGGTAGATATAGAAAAATGTCCATGCGGTTTTACAGGCAAATCCTTTGAATTGCTAGGTCGCTGCGACGATCTCATTGTTATAGGCGGAATAAACCTTATGCCAGCAGATGTTGCTGCAGGCTTATCATCAATCCTTCCCGGCAATATATTTCAAATTGTCGCCAAAACTGTCAATGGCAAAGACCAGATTTGCATCAGAATAGAAGCAGACAAGCAACTTGCGGATAAAGTAGTCGCAGACGCTTTGATAAAGGGCTCCTACAAAATAGCTGAATCAATAAAGGAAGGCTGGTCCACAATTTCAGTAGAATGGTTCAAACCAGGGCAGTTACCGCGTAATCAGAGGACCGGGAAAATAAAAGCAGTAATAGACGAACGAGCCACAAAATAATTCATATAAAAATGAAGTAGGTCAGCATTTCTGCTACAGGCATAGTTATCCACACGCCTGTCAGAGACCAGTATCTGGCCAAGAGCAACAATACTGGGATAGTAATTATTCCACCTCTGCAGGCAGAAAGCCAGAAAGACTTATCGGGATTGTCACAGGAAGCAAGAATATGGGTATTAACAATATTTCCGCCCCAGAAAATCATGGCAGTAAAGAATACTTTAATCCCTTTATCTGCAATTTCAATTAACTCAGCATTATTCTCAAAATTAAATATGTTAATGATTTGAGCACAGAAAGCAAAGAAACAGATATACAACCCAATACTGATACCTTTAGTAAGATTGTATGCCCATGTAGATATCTGCTCAACAAGCATCTGCTTTCTTTCACCATAATAATAGCTTATAAGTGGCTGTATCCCCTGTGCAACTCCTGTAAATATGGCAGTTACAACGATAGCCACATTGGCAATAATGCCGTAGGCTGAAATACCAATATTTCCAGAGCATTTTAAAATAACCATATTGAAAAATATCATTATAAAGCCAGTAGAAAATTCTGTAAAAAACGATGGGAACCCTAGTCTTAGGATATCAACGATCTTAGAAAGTTCTAATTTTGGTATTTCAAATTCAAATCTACCAAGATGGAAACAATATATCCAAATCTGATACGCTAAGGCTAGTCCTGGAGCAATACCAGAAGCTACAGCAGCACCCCATATTCCATATTGAGCTTTATAAACAAAGATATAATCAAGAACAAGATTACTTATACTATTAATCAGTGCAGCCGTCATGGCAAACTTTGGATGGCCAGCCGCTCTGAAAACACATATTCCAAAGCCATTAAGAATGATAGTCAGGCTGAACAAAAAAATAGTGCTTATATAAGTATGGGAATAAGGCAGCAGCACATCGTCTGCTCCCATCAACCTCATAAGGTCCTTGCTGTTCAGATACCCCACAAGCCCAATTATCAAACCAAGAATCAGCGAAGTAATTAATCCGATAAGAATAATCTGTATTGCAGATTTCTCTTTTTTTTCGCCACAAAGGATTGAATACCTGACGGAGGTTCCTATTCCAAGCATGATGCCAGTTGCAGATACCAGGAAAAAGAACGGCAAAGCAATATTTAATCCAGCTAGAGCATTAAGACCAATTTTGGTGGCTATAAAATATGTATCAAAAAGCACGTAGGCAGACACACCCAACATGCTTAATACATTCAGTGATACATATTTTACAAAATCATGATAGAGATTTGGATATTCTTTTGAAGATTCAAAGCCGCCACCAGAATTCATTGATTCATTTAACCTGTAATTTATTTTTTCTTATAGGTAGCAAAAATAGCAGATGCAGGAAGCTTCTGAATCAGCCATTCTTTTTCGCCTTTTTCTTCTGCAAGCTTTATAATAGATTCTATTATTTTGTCTGCTTCTTCGTTCTTAACGCACATAATAGCGTTTTCGTAGGTTGATGTCATATTATCTTCATTTTCATCTTCATTAAAGCTAATACGACGCATACTGGTCATTGTAGCTCCGGCGGCGCCAACATCCATGGCATTCTGAACATAATCATCACTATGACCGACGGGGCATATAAAACTGATTTCTCTATGCGAGAAAACAGTTTCTGAAGCAAGAATTCTTTCGCCGCTATTTTCAAAGGTGCGTTTTCGCCAATCTGTATTCTGTTTCAAATCGTCAATTGCCGCAACAATCTGTTCCATGCTTGCAGTCTGGTTCTGGTTTCCTACTCTTATGAGCGGGTCAACAAGGCCGCAGGTTACCGAAGTCTGATACATGAAGCCGCCACCAGGTCTGTTCAACTTACCTTTTTCGATAAGCATATTCTGAAGCCCGTTAGCATCAAAAGAAGGAACCAGCAGATAGGTCAATTCCTTTTCAGGTGTAATTGTAATTCTTAAAAGGCCTAATCTATCCCTGATGCCTGTTCCTTTGCCAAGGCTGACAGTAGGAAGACCAGCACCGTGCTTCAATGCTACCTGGGAAATATTATCACCTGTCGCAGAGATTGATTGAATCCCAGTTATCATTGTCAAATCATGAATAACATTACCTTCAGTAAACTTGTCTTCAATTTTCAACTTAGGAACGTCGCTACCACCAAGTTCAAAGACATCCTGAGCGAAGACACTGCCACGTCCAGGTATTCTTAAATCCAGCTTATTTATTAAGAATAATGCTACTTTTTCTGATTGTTCCTTAGCTACAATAAACCTGATAATATCAGTAGGTGAATCTTCGATAGGTTCTTCGAATCCGAGAATAGTCCAAAGAGTAGGTTTTTCGTGAATTCTAACAGTTCTGGCACTTTCCATGAAAATAGAATTGCAACCCAAAGACTTCACAACTTCCAGTGCCTGATTCTTCAGACCATGGTGAATCATCAATGTAATACGGGATTTCTGGCCATATTCAGTATTATTCATTTCCTAGCCTCCCCGTTTTCACCTAAGTGCATATTCTGACGTTTCCTGATTCTAATACCAAACATAAGCATTGTAATAATCGGGAACAAGGAAGCCATTGAAACAATACCGAAACCGTCAACAACATTGAGACCGCCACCGATTCCAAGACCCATAGCCAAAACTAGCGGAACAGTAATAGGACCGGTTGTAACTCCACCCGAATCCCAGGCAAGCCCAGTAAATTCTTCATCACAGAAATGAGTCAGAACAAGCAAAGCTATATAACCAGGAATCAGCAACCAGCAGGCTGGGATGTCATAAATTAGTTTCAATACGCCAACTAGAAGCCCAATTCCAACACCGATGGAAACAGTTCCAACAACTTTTTTGCGTTTAACAGTACCAACAGTCATTTCTTCGACTGTGACACCCAAAGCATTAAGAGCAGGTTCTGCAACGGTTGAACCATAGCCCATACCAAAAGCAAAAAGGCAGATAAGGAATATACCCAGCCTTGAAACCTTAGTCTTGGTAAAAATCCTGGAAATCTTAGTAGTCCACAGGACATCCTTCTGCTGAATATATTCATAGGTTCCGGTTTCTTTATTGTATTTACTTTCGTCAAAAGGCACAGTCTTGAGATTGTTTGCCTTGTCAGAGAAATAGAAATACTTAGTAAGCTTACCCTGTGAATTATAAGCAGAAATCATCGAATCCTTATCAAAACTCTTAATTAGAACACGGCCCTCTTCCTGGGCTTCGCTCTTATACATGGTAGGCAGGTTCTTACCAATCTGACTTCCCAAAGAAGACAAGCCTAATTGAATACCTGTTGTAAGTATTGCCATACCAACTAATGCCAATATAATACCAAGGATAACTTCATCGGCCTTTCTTAGTTTATCCCTAAGCAAGAACACAAGAACAAGAAGCAGAAGAAGAACTAGCGGAACAACAGCAAAAATGGCATTATACGCTTCTTCCTTGAATATTTTCTTAAAATCGAACTTAGAATGCTCGTAATCTCTGTCATATTTTTCTGTTGCCAGTTCTATTGCAGCAGAGTTTTCATAGCTTTCTGCAACCTTTTGGGAAATCAACTGTTTTTCTTCTTCATTTGCACTTGTGCGCAACCAGTCTGTGAGGGATTCTTTTCCCAATAATCCTGATTGTTTATCATCATCGAAATCAAGCAAAGATAAAACAGCAGCGTGATACTTTTCCTGATCACTATAATAAGAAATTCTACCAGCAGATGTACCTCTCTGGAATGCCAAAGCGGCCAAAGCCTCTTCTGTTTTAACAGTTTCTAAGGCCTTAGTTCTGTATGCCGGTGAGAAGAATTCTATTTCCGACATAGGCTTCGGAGTGGTTGCATTCAGATACAGACCCATGATAAATACGCCTAATACAGGGAAAAGAGAAGCCAAAGTAACAACACCAAGCCCAGAAGCCGCTGCACTGTTATTTTTACCGCTTGCCTTACTGATACCAATACCCATGGCAAGAACCAGAGGAACAGTAACGGGGCCTGTAGTTACGCCACCTGTATCCCATGCAAGATTAATGATATATTTCAGATTATCATCAGCAGCAAAAAAAGCAGACATAACAAGCAGTAAAGGAGTCAGGATATATAGAAATGGCTTGAGACCTATTCCGAAATAAAAACGAGCCATACCGGCGGCCACGGCTAAACCGACACCACCGCCAACAGCCCATACAAGCAGGTTATTATCTACTTCCAGAAATCTATACAACAGAGGTGTGGCCCATGGAGTCACGTCTTCACCAGCCATTCTCAATGTTGAAATGGAAGGTTCGGCAAGAGTTGCACCGAAGCCTAACAAAAGACCAAAAATCATTATGACCCAGATATTGGTCTTCTGAGGCAACTGCACGCCTACTCTGTCCCCCAAAGGCATCAAACCAAGGAAAAGTCCTTCAAGAAAGGAAGCCAGGCCTAGCACGACAAGCCCGACACCTATTGCCATCTGAACAGCAGATTCAGGCGCAGATTGCAAAACAATTATCTTGAAAGCAATCAGATAGATGATGATAAAAGCAACAGCCTTTACCTGTTCCTTCAGTTTCATTTTTATATAATTCAATACCATAGGTATTGAAATTCTAAGAGGAAACTTCATTTGTCTTGATTTTTGTGCCATTTTAGTTTTCTTGCTTTCTAGAATTATATTAATGCTTATTTGATGTTTTTAAGAACTTATACAAGTCAGAATCAGTAGAAATAACAAGCTTGAAGTTGTTTTTAACAGTCTTTTCCAATGATTCCAATGATCTGTAAAATTCATAGAATTCCGGGTCTTTATTATAGGCTTCTGCATAAATACGAGCAGCGTCAGCATCAGCCTTACCCTTGATTTCCTGAGCTTTTTTAAAGGCTTCTGAATTGATTTTCTTCAATTCCTTTTCCATTTCACCGATAATTTCGGCCTTAGTTCCTTCACCTTCTGAACGATACTGGGCAGCAACCTTATTACGTTCAGAAATCATGCGTTCGTAAACCTTTTCACGAACCTTATCTATATAATTGATTCTCTTTATCTGTATATCAATTATTTCAATACCATAATCAGGAACACTGACTTTGGCTTTTTCAAGCATTTCTGCAAGAATATCATTGCGGCTCTTTCGTGGGCCTTCGATTTTTTCAGTTTCATCTTCCATAGCGGTGGCATCAGCCTTGTAATTTTCGCCTCTGACGAGGTCTACAAGATAATTTGAAGAAACAGAATCACGGACAACAGAATCAATAATATCATCAAGTCTGCTGCGGGCACCGGAAATGTTAGCAACAGTTCTAAAGAACTTCAAAGGATCTTTGATTTTCCATCTGGCAGTAGCATCAACCCAGATATATTTCTTTTCCTTAGTTGTAATCTGGTTTGGATCACCATCCCATTTTAATATGCGGCTTTCAAAGTAAAATGCATCTTCTATGAAAGGAACCTTGAAATGCAAACCGGGCATACATATGTCACCGACAGGTTTACCGAAACGGGTAACGATGGCCTGCTGTCCTTCACTAACAATAAAGAAGCTTCCGCCAACAACAAAAATCAATAAAATAGCTATTACAGAAATGAAATATTTCATTTGTTTTCACCTCCGTTAGCAAAAGTGTTCAAAGGGAGCAGACTGGTTACTCCATTTGCACTATCTACCACAGTAACTTCTTTAATATATGGAAATACTTTTTCGATAGTTTCCAGATACAATCTGGTTCGAGTTACAGACTGGTATTTTTTATATTCTTCGTAAACAGCCAGGAATCTATTGGCTTCACCTTCTGCTTTATTTACACGTTCCAAAGCATAGCCTTCTGCTTCCTGAATGGTCTTCTTAGCCACACCTTTCGCCTTTGGAACCTGATTATTATATTGTTCTCTGGCATTCTGAATGAGACTTTCTTTCTGCTGTTCAGCTTCATTTACTGCATTAAAAGCTGTTTTTACACTTGCTGGTGGATTTACATCCTGGAACTTCACAGTTACAATATGTACACCAATATCATAACTATTCAAAATACTCTGTATTTCCTTATGAATAGCATCAGCAAGAACAGCACGTTCAGTGGTAAGCACATCACTTACGTTGGCATTACCGATTATTTTTCTGGTAGCAGCTTCTGCAACATCCCTAATAGTAGAAACAGGATCCTGAATGTTAAACAGATATTTATATGCATCGTTAATCTGATACTGAACAATCCATTCCAGGTCACTGACATTCAAATCACCAGTAAGTATCAGTGATTCATCATCGAACTTTTTATTTGAATATGTAGTTCTACCACTTGAATCTGATGTTCTAAAGCCAAATTCTTCTTTTAAAATACGTTCGGTTTTAACTAGAAAAACTTCATCAATGCCGAAAGGCATTTTTAAATGAAGACCAGGTGATTCAAGAGAACTGAATTTTCCCAATCGTAGCACAACTGCGCTTTCTTCCGTATCAACAGTATAAAAACATGTTGAAATAGAAATAAGAATAAATATCAAGACCACAAGCCATGCATATTTTGCCCATACAGACAAAACACCTACAATTTTTGCATCCTCTGGCTTTGAGTTATTTCTCATAGCAAACTCCGCATTTTAAAATATTTTAAACATTCTAACAAAACAACCATATTTTGTCACATATTTTAGGTATTAGGTATTAGGTATTAGGTATTAGGTATTAGGGGAAATTCATCTAATATAAGTATGTTTTGTGAAGCATATAGTAAATATAGGCGTAGCCTCATTCATATTTGCGAAGCAAATTATTCATAATTGGCATAGCCAATTCATTCATAGCCGCAGGCTCATTCATTTGCATCGTTAGCACAACAAAGAAACATAGAAAGCAGAAAAGTTGCAGAAAATTAAAAATTTGGGGTCTTGTACGGCAAAAAACATTGTGGTATTTTTATAGGAACATTTACCATTTTTTGAAAAGAGGGATTCAATTTTGTTTATTAAAGAGCTTATAGAACAGTATTTAAGTTCTTTGGAAAAAGAGCGCAACTTGTCTCCACAGACGATTCGCGGCTATCAGAATGACCTCAATTTTTTCGAACAATGGTTGTCTGCTAACAATATTAGTGAAATCAGCAAGGCTGAAGCACTGACACCGACTCAAATCCGTGGATTCTGGGCCGGTCGCAGAAAAGGCGGTTTATGCTCTGCCAGTATGAGAAGAGGCCAGTCAGCATTGCGAGGCCTTTTTAAATATGCCATGCGCCACGGTCTGGCTGTTAAGAATCCAGTAGATATGATGGATTCGCCCAAGGTGCAGCGTCCGCTTCCAAAAGCACTCAGTCAGGAAGACGTAAACATGCTCCTCAATTCCCCAGATTCTACAACTCTTCTGGGAATGAGAGATAAAGCTATTCTTGAATTGCTTTACGGCAGTGGACTCCGCGTTTCAGAAGTTTCAAATCTGACTTCAGAAAACCTTAACCTTGATGCGCAAACAATAATTGTAAGAGAAGGCAAAGGCGGCAAAGACAGAATAGTTCCACTTACTCCTCTTTCCTGCCAGGCTATTTCTCTTTATGTAAACAATAGATTTTCCATGAAGCCCGAATGGCGTGAAGAAAAGCATATTTTTCTGAACCACTTAGGTACACCGCTGACTACGCGAAGTATCGCAAGACTAATAGACAAATATGCCCGTCAGGTTGCCATGATGATGAACATAACACCTCATCAATTCAGACACAGCTTCGCAACCCATTTATTAAATAACGGCGCCGACATCAGAGCTGTTCAGGAAATGCTTGGTCACGCAAGCCTTTCCACAACACAGATTTATACTCGTATCAGCAAGGAAAAGCTTTTACAGACGTATAGATCGTGTCATCCAAGAGCTTAAACATAGCTTTTATTAAAGAGTTCCACCGATAGCTGGCAAGTTAAAATATTTACTAAATATTTCTTAGATAGCTGTCGATATGTATAGAAGAATAGAAATACAGGGAGTAAAGATTATGTTTGAAAGATTGACCGGAACTGCAACTTTTAACCTTCTCGGTAAAGGTCTTGACGTTGCCGCAAAACGCAACGCCGTTATATCCAATAATATCGCTAACGTAAACACTCCCCTATTCAAGCGTCAGATTGTAACTTTTGAAGACGAAATGGCAAAGGTCTTCGATGGCCACGTAGACATTACAGGCCGCAGAGAAGACGACCGCCATATTCCAATTGGCGAAATCGATTACATGAACATCGGTCCCACAACAATCAAAGATCGTATCCACATCATGAGAAACGACAAAAACAATGTTGATATCGATGTAGAAATGTCAGATTTGGCCAAGAACACAATGACCTATCAGATTCACGCCAACAGATTGGCTCAGATGTTTTCTCAATTAAACGATGTTATAAGTAGAGGTGCTAAATCCTGATGAGTATGTTCAGAAGTATTGATATTTCAGCTAGTGGTCTTACCGCAGAACGTCTACGCATGGATGTTATTTCTAACAACATCGCTAACGTAAACACTACCAGAACCGCCGACGGTGGTCCTTTCAGAAGAAAAATGGCCATTTTTGAAGCCCGTCATCATTACGGTCAGCGTGCATATCAGGATAGAATCAATCCTCAGGAACCTGGTCGCGGCGTAAGAGTTAACGCTATCATGGACGACATGACTCCATTCAAGCTTGAATACGATCCAAGTCATCCAGATGCAGACCCGGATGGTTACGTAAGAAGACCGAACATTGATATCGTTCACGAAATGGTTGACATGATTACAGCAACCCGTGCATACGAAGCCAATGTTACATGCATCAGTTCTTCTAAAGATATAACCAACGCTGCTCTCAATATCAGTTCCAAGTAATTAACAGATTAATATAGAATATAAATAAGTTAGGGTAAACAAATGAGAATAAACGAAAACCATCCATTGCATGGTGTCTTAAGTGATAAGCCTCGAAGGCCGTCTACCAATGCGAAAGAACAATGGGGTTCTTTCCTTGATACTTTACAGACCGCTATTGGCGAAGTAGACGCTTTGGGCAAAGAATCAGAAAAATTAACACAAGACGCAGTATTAGGCCGTGTTGAAAATTTACATGACGTTATGATTGCTGCCGAAAAGGCTAAGACCGCCTTGAACCTCACCATTGAAGTTCGCGGAAAGGTTCTGGAAGCCTATAAGGAAGTAATGCGAATGAATTTTTAATTAGGCTCTTTACATATTTTGTTTGGTGTACTATAAATAAATAATAACAACATCTCCTGTAAAAAAAATTATACATAAAACAAATCCGCAGGAGTATAAATAGGGAGTGCAGGCAAAATGAACGATTACCTCAGGCAACTGTGGGAACCGATTTCAAAGCTGACCAAAACACAGCTCATCATTTTAGGGAGCGTGGTTGGTTTAGTTGTTATCGGTATTATCACAGCCACTATGTGGGGCACAGAAAAAGAGTATATTCCTCTTTTTAAGGAACAGTTGAAGCTGGAAGATGCCAGCAAAATACAAGCAAAGCTTACCGAATTAGGCATAGACCACAAGATTGGCGCAACTGCCGATGTAATATTAGTTCCATATACAGATAAGAGTAAGATTCTACTCAAGCTTGCAGAAGAAAAACTCCTTCCTGAAGCCGATGCTGGCTGGAAAGAACTTGTTGATAACCGCTCCCTATTTCAAGGCACTACCCAGCAGGAATTTGACCTCAATTTTGTAAGAGGTCTTCAGGTTGAATTAGAAAAAACCCTTAAACAGATGGACCCAATCGATGACGCAAGGGTTACCATTGTTAAGCCAAAGAAGCAGGTTTTTGCAGAAGATCAGAAAGAATCCTCTGCAAGTGTTGTAGTTAAGTTAAAGCCAGGCATGGTTGTAGACCAGAATCAGATCAGAGCAATCAGAGACTTAATCTGCTCTGCAGTAGAAGGTCTTGAACCACAGAATGTTAAGATTTCAGATACAACTGCCAGAGATTTAACAAGAATCATCGAAGACGAAGAATTAATGAGCCTTGATAAGGCTAAGACCATACAAATTAAGCTTACCAGAGATAATGAAAGACACCTTAAAGGCAAGCTTCAGAGCATGCTTGAACAGATGTTCGGTGATGGCAAGGCTATTGTTAATGTAAACCTTGAAATGGACTTCGACCAGAAAGAAGCCGTAAG
Organism: Candidatus Avigastranaerophilus sp.; assembly: GCA_045639725.1. Taxonomy (GTDB): domain Bacteria; phylum Muiribacteriota; class Ozemobacteria; order Ozemobacterales; family Ozemobacteraceae; genus RUG334. The sequence goes on from JAZUDR010000012.1 coordinate 21,818, forward strand.
TGACGTAGTAGTTCCTCCAGAAGGTCTTGATCATGGCATAACAATTTCTGAAAAAACAGAAAGCGAACAGTATGAAGGCCGTGATTTGATCGAAGACGGTGAACCAGGCGTAAACTCCAACCTTCCTCCAGGATCACCTGCATATCCTGGCACCGAAAACGGTGTTTTAAACAAGTATAAACGTGACGGTGTAATCAAAAACTACGAAGTCACCAAATCAAAAGAAAAGTTTGTCAAGGAACAGGGCACTATCAAACGTATGACTGCTTCAGTTGTAATCAATGGTGACCCAGTTGAATATAAATCCTTAGAAGACCAGATTCTTTCTGTTGCCCAGACTGCTATTGGTTATAACAAGGCTCGTGGTGACAAAATGAATCTTTTAGTATACAAATTCAGAAACGACGACCTTGAACGCGCACGTCAAGCAATGGAAGATGAGAAGGAGCGGGAAAAACAAATGTTTAAGATTATAATGGGACTGCTTTGTGGCTTCCCAATACTTCTCGGTATTATCTTTATGGTAGCCAGAATATCTAAGATGAGAGCAATGGTTAACGAACAGAAACGTCTCGAAGCTGCTGCAGCAGAAGCAGAAAGACTTCGCAAAGAAAGAGAAAAAGCTCTTCTCGAACAGAATGAACGCCAATGGAAAGAATACGAACGTCGTTTCAGCGATACTAGAAACTGGTTCCCCGAAATCAAAGACGAACAGGAAAAGAAGCGCAAGGTTCAGGACCTCAAGCTTGCAGCCTGCAAATATGCGGCTGAACATGACACTCTTCCACCTGATTTCGAAGAAATGTGTCCAGAAGAAAAATATGCTTATCGTGAAGCCTTCCAGAAGAAAGCTGATGGTAAACTTGAAGACGAAATTAAGAGACTTGAAGATATCGTTGCTAAACGTGATAAAGATAGAGAAAACGAACTCAGTGGTCTTGAAGCCGCTGCTAATGCTCGTGATGCTCTTGAAAAACGCATTAGAGACCTTATTACCGAACAACCTGAAAATGCAATTCAGGTTATCAAGACTTTGATCAACAGCAAGTAACTGGAGCATACACATAAATGGACGAACAACAGATAGCCGAAAAATCAATAATTAAGCCGGAAGATTACCCGCCACTGAACATTCCGGGTAAAGCTAAGGCTGCTATTTTACTGGTTTTCCTAGGTCCAGAAACAAGCGGTCCTATTATGCAGGCTCTTACAGACCAGGAAATAGAAACTCTAACCATTGAAATTGCTAAGCAGAGAAAGGTTTCCACAGAAGAAAAGCTTTCTGTTCTGCTTGAATTTGAATCCTTGTTCATGGCTAGAAAATTCTATGCTGAAGGTGGTCTTGAAACAGCCAAGCGCTTGCTTGAAAAAACTGTTGGTCCTGGCAAAGCATTGGAAATTCTGGCAAAGATGGGTACTTCCTTGCAGTTGCAGCCTTTTGAAGCAGCAAGAACAGCAGACCCAAGCCAGTTAGCTACTCTTATTCAGAATGAACAGCCACAGCTTATTGCTATGATTATGGCTTATTTGCAGCCAGAAAAAGCCGCTGTAGTATTACAGTCCATGGACCATGACACTCAGTTGGAAATCGCTAAGCGTCTTGCTCTTATGGATAAAACGAGTCCGGAAATCACCCGTGAAGTTGAAAACTTCCTGGAAGAAAAGCTTTCTTCTATCGTTGGTCAGGACCTTACATCTGTTGGTGGTATCGATACTGTCATCAGAGTATTGAATGCAGTCGACCGTTCTACCGAAAAGAACATCATCGAAACCATGGAAGTTCAGGAACCTGTTCTTGCCGAAGAAATCAAGAAGAAGATGTTCGTATTCGAAGACGTTGTTCTCATCGACGACCGCGGTTTGCAGCGCCTCTTCAAGGAAATCGACCAGAAAGACCTTTCTATCGCCCTCAAGGGTGTTACAGACGAAGTCAAAGAAAAGTTCTACAAGAATATGTCCAAACGTGCAGCAGAAATGCTCAAGGAAGATATGGCCTACATGGGCGCAGTTCGTATGCGCGACGTAGACCAGGCACAGCAGCGTATAGTTCAGTTGGTCAAGAAACTGGAAGCCAAGGGCGAAATTATCGTTGCAAGACCAGGCGAGGAGGAAATGATTGGTTAACCGAACTAGAAAAACGAATATCCTTGCAGATATTCTTCAATTTTGTGATACAGATACCCAGACACGTCTGGTTACAGGCCTAACTCCGATTCTAAAAAAAGAAAACCGTTTAGATATTCTTCAGGAATTGAAAAACAAGATAGTTCTTTTCGATGATTTGGCTTATGCCAACAGCACAGGCGTAGCTTTGCTTCTCAAGTATGTTACAATCCAGGACCTGGCCATGGCCTTCCATGGTGCACCTGAAGGTGTTGTAACCAATATTGCACAGTCAATGTCTAAGAACATGTTCAGTGATCTGAAGGAAGAAATTGCTCTTCGCAAAAAGGCCTCACGAACAGATGTGAATAATGCTAGAGAACGTATACTCAAAGAAGTCAGACAGCTTATAAGTGAAAATCGTCTTTACATAGAAAAGCCTGACGAAACCATGATTTATTAAGGGTGATGCCAAGCTATGTTCAGAATACTTAAACCCAGCCAGGTAAAAGCCCTCAAGGATCCATTTTCAGTTGATAATGGCCAAAAGGTTGAAAAGCCCAAGGAACCAGATATCGACCCAAATGAAGACGCCTTTGCTTCAGAAGCTTTTCAAATTCTATCTGGAGAAGAATTAGCCGGCGGTCAGAAAATTTCAACCAAGAAGCCTGCTCCTCAAGCACCAGAACAAGCTGAATCAGAAGCCTCAGAAGCATCAGCAGTTCCGGAAGCCCCTAAGAAGAATGAAGAAGATTCATTTCTCTCTCAGGCTGCAAGGAAATCAAGACATGCTGCAGTTCTAGAAAAACTTAGAATCAAAGAGCTTGAGCTTGAAGCTCTTGAAGAAGAGTTAAAAGAATGGGAAGCGCGTCTTCAGCAGCAAGAAAATGAATTAGTAAAAAAAGAACAGGAGCTTAGCAAGGCTAATATCGAAAAACGCCAGCAGGTCGAAGCTGAATGTCAGCAAACCCTTAAAATGGCTAAGGAAGCAGCCGAATCAGTAAAAGCTGCAGCCAAAACAGAAGCCGAAACCATTAAGAAACAAGCCAAAATTGAAGTGGATTCTGTTAGAGAAACCGCTTACAAAGAAGGCTTTGATTCCGGTGAAGAAAAGGGTCTTGCTCAGGGTGAAGCTGAAGGCTTAAAAGAAATAGAAATCGACTGGAAGAACATGATGAACGAATCAGAAATGATTATCAACGAGCTTCAGTCCAGCCGTATGGGTCTTTTAAAAGCCTCAGAGGAAGAAATGCTAAGGCTGGTAATAAGCTTTGCAAAAACTATTCTCAAGGTTGAGCCTACAGTTAATCAGGAAATTATCTTGAAAAACATTGACGAAGCTCTTAACAACATTGTTGATGTCGATAAGATTGTCATGAGAATTAACCTTCGCGATAAAGCAATGTGTGAAGCCCATAAGGAAAGACTTCTTTCCAGACTGGGCAATATTTCTGAGCTTCGCATAGTTGAAGACCCAAGCCTCAGCGCTGGTGGAGTCAAGATAGAAACAGGCGTAGGCACAATAGATGCAACACTTGAAACTCAGGCAAGAGCATTAGAAAGAGCTCTTCTTAACAAATTTGAAAGTTCACAGAATGGTTAATAGCTATGGGGTTTGCTTTTTCAGATTATACAGATGTTATTGAAAACACAAATACAATCAGGGTTAACGGACGTGTTACCCAGGTTGTAGGTCTTTTAATTGAAGCGACAGGTCCTCAGAATCCTGTCGGTGACGTCTGCAATATTATAACCCCGAACGGACCACTCCCCTGCGAAATAGTAGGTTTCAGAAAGGACAGCGTTCTTTTGATGCCATTGATTCATACAGAAGGCATCAGAAAAGGCGCTGAAGTTGTTCCTACCGGTCAACCACTCACTGCTCCAGCCGGGGATGAACTGCTTGGCAGATTATTAGACGGTTTAGGCAATCCTATTGATGAAAAAGGTGAACTCCCGGATAGTATTCACAGAGTTCCGCTTAATCGAGAACCACCGAACCCATTTACAAGAAAAAGAATCCTGGAACCAATGCCAACTGGCGTAAAGGTTCTTGATGGGCTCCTTACCATCGGTAACGGTCAGAGACTTGGTATTTTTGCAGGCTCTGGTGTTGGTAAAAGTACTCTTTTAGGTATGATAAGCCGAACTTCTAAGGCTGACGTAAACGTTCTAGCGCTCATCGGTGAACGTGGTCGTGAAGTAAGGGAATTTTTGGAAAAAGACCTTGGTCCAGAAGGCATGAAGCGTTCTGTAATTGTTGTTGCAACGTCTGACCAGCCCGCTCTTGTCAGAATTAAAGCAGCATTTACTGCTACTGCCATAGCTGAGTATTTCAGAGATCAGGGTAAAAATGTAATGCTGATGATGGACTCTGTAACACGTTTTGCATTAGCACAGCGCGAAGTTGGTCTGGCTACAGGCGAACCACCTGCCACACGTGGTTACACTCCATCTGTTTTTGCAATGCTTCCTAAGCTGCTCGAACGTGCTGGCACCTCACTAAAAGGCGCTATCACAGGCATATATACTGTTCTCGTAGAAGGCGGAGACATGGATGAACCAGTAGCCGACGCTGTTAGAGGTATTCTTGACGGTCACCTTATACTCAGCCGTGACCTTGCCCATCAGAATATTTACCCTGCAATCGACATATTAAGCAGTATATCCCGTCTTATGAATGAAATTGCAGATAAAAACCATCTGGCTAACGCTGGTAAATTGCGCAACATATATTCTACCTATATGAAGAACGTTGACGCTATTACACTTGGTGCATATAAGGCTGGCTCTGACCCCCGCATTGATGAGGCTATCAAGAAGCAGCCACTTATTGAAGCCTTTATCAAACAGGGCATTAAAGAAGCATACCCATTTGAAGCCTCTGTTGCTGAAATTGCAAAAATAGCAGGCGGAAAGTGATAATCTAGAATGGCATTTCAGTTCAAGCTACATCAGCTATTACAGATAGCACTTCATGAAGAAAATGAAGTGAAGAATCGTCTTGCCAAAAAAGACGCTCAAATAGCTGAGCTTGCTACTAAAATCCAAGACTTTAAGGACCAGCAGACTCAGGCTGTTGAAGAACAGCAGAAAGCAATGTTTGCAGGCGATTTCATGAAGGTCCAGATGTATCCCACCTACATAAAGTCCCTGAAGAAATCAGAAGACTTTTATACCAATGAAATGCAGCTTCAGCAAAAGCAACGCGCAAAAATCATGGCCGAATACCTGGAAAAGCAACGAAAGCGTAAAACCTTTGAAAAAATGCAGGAAGTTGATAAAGCCAAGTATACAAAAGAAATGCAGAAAAAAGAACAGGCCAGACTAGACGAATTTGGTGGAAGAAAAAGAAATACTTTAATGGAGCCAGACAATGCTTGAAAACATGAATAGACTTATAGAAAAAATGGAAGCCCTCAACAAGAGCCTCAGTATTTATGCTCCCAAGCATAACAGAAAAGCCAACAATGTTGATTTTCAAGCTCAGTTAGAACTAGCTCAGAAGGGTCAGAATCTTTCTTCCTGTTCACCCGCCACAACAGTTGAAAATGCCAATGACGTAAAGCTTGCAAAGAGCATTAACGAAGACGTTCAAGGCCTTATAGAAAAGTATTCCAAGGAATACAACGTTGATGCAAATTTAATCAAGCAACTAATAACAGTAGCCTCAGGCAATAACCCACAGGCTGTCGGGGTTAACGGTCAGGTCGGCCTTATGCAGCTTAACCCTTCTCTTTTAAGCACTTATGGCATAACAAATCCTTTTGACCCAGCCCAGAATATTTCTGCAGGAACTCAGCATCTTGCCCAGTTGCTTCAAAACAATAACGGTAACCTGCCCTTAGCTCTTGCGTCCTATAACACTGATCCATTAACAGTTAAGCGATTTGGTGGTGTCCCACCATACTTAGAAACTCAGAACTTTGTTAACCAGATTATATCTGGCTTAGGCAAATAAATTAGAGGTAACAGACAATGCCGGATAACAGACCAGATAATAAGGTAAATGAAGAACCTCAGCAGTATAACGAAGAAGCGTTAAATACTGCTGAAAATAGGGAAGATATTGAAGAACGTCATAAAGAGCCTTCTCCTTTATTTAAGTTCTTCAGCACCATATTCTATATCCTATTGCTCATGGCAGTAGGTATTTCTTTAATACTTTTATTGTTTTCACTGGATTTTCTCAACATTTATACATTCAGAAACAGCATTCCTGAAGCATTTAGAAAAGGCTGGCCATTGGAAGCCTATTATGAATTCGTAAAGCTTCACCAGCTCCCTGAAGAAGAACGCTATCAGCAAATGATGCATATCGAACAGGACCGTTACAATCAGTTGATGAGTGATGGTAACAAGAGCCTTGAAGACCGTGCGAAGGCTTTGGAAGAATCATACAGAGCCTTAATCAGAACCCAGAAGGAACAGAATAAATTAGACCAGGAAGCTATCCGCAAGAAACAGGAAGAACTTGCCTTACAGCAAAAGAAGCTTGAAGACGGCTTAGCAGACCTTGAAAAACGCAAGGTTGCAATTGATGACCTTTCTAATCGTCTGGCTTCTGAAGCCATGAACATAGAATCCAGCCTTATACGCTTTATGGAAAAAGAAAACAGACTCGATCAGGTTTGCGCAATTGCAGCTCAAATGGAACCCAAGGCCCTTGCCAGAGTTTTTGATGAAGTTCCAGATGATCAGCTTATTTATGACATCATGGGCGGACTTCAGCCAAGCCATTCAGCCAAAACCCTAGCCAACATGGACCCGGAAAAGGCCGGCAAGATAATGAAAATCAGCAACAACGCTCTTACATTACCTCCTCCTGGTCCGTCAAGAAGCTATGTTCCACAAAGTCTTACAAACATTATAGACGAAACACAGGCTAACCGCAGATAATTAAGATAAATAAAAAGCCCGGATCACTTAATAAGTGCCCGGGCTTTTTATTTATCTTTTATTAGCTTACTGCAAGCTTGCTAACTGACTATTAATTTCTTCAGATTCAAGTTTGCTGCTTCTTGTAGCCTGAAGAACACGCTGTCTGAGATTAGCATAAAATATCTGTCTATCTTCTGGGCTATCTTCAATAATTACCTTAGGAGGTTCAATCATTGCAAAATCTTTATTGGCGCCGTAAAAGCCTTCGTCGTCACTTTCATGGAACAATACTGTCATTGCAACATCAGAACGGTTTTCCAGATCTTCAACAATCTTTTCAGCCAGTTCACTGTTCATAGGAATTTCTGCAACGGGTAAAATACTTTCGTCGGCTCTGTCCAAGATTAAATCTACAGCCTCTTCTTCATCAACAAGCTTGTCTTCTTCATCAGCATATGTTCTATTCTGAAATTGCTTTAATCTTTCCTGAAGAGACTTAATTCTTAAGTTCATACTGTCTGAGCTTGAAATTTCTGCATAAGCATTGCTACAGCAAAGACACAGGAAAGCCATTCCAAGGCCGAGAGCCAATCTACGCATTATTTTTTACCTCCGTCGACAAAATAAAAGAATACTATCACTTTATTCATCGGCATGAAGAGGTATTTTTGTTAGTATTATTCGGCTCCATAAGCGCCAATTTGGCCTTTATTTGAAGCAACGTCAAGAAGTGAAGAGCCACTTTGCAGATGGTAATCAAACCCATCAGCCGTTTCTCCTTCAAAAAGAGGATCAACATTATGTATTGCAGCTCCACTCTGAGTGCAGTTAACAGTGGCTGTTTTAAAACCATAAATATTGTTATATGGAAAAGCAAGACCGGAAGTATACATATCTTCAATGCCATTACCAGTGCCATTACTACCAAGGTTAACAATAATATTATTCTTGATTACAGCATTTGTAGCTCCTTCAAGTTGAATGCCACTCACAGCATCAATTGTCAGGAATTGTGTATCACAGCTTTCACCGCTTATTTCAAGACCTTTTGCATGAGAATTGATTACCCCGTTTCTGATTCTGGTATCAGTCTTGTCATATGCTTGAACACCGGAATTCTTGCTGTTTCTTACATCAAAATCCTTAAGTGTTAATCCGGTATTATTATTAAGGATTACACCAACATCGCAGCTATTTGCTTTTATATCAGACAAAGTGCAATAAAAAGTATTTTCTGCCTTTACACCAGTTTCGCAATCTTCTGCACAAACCCCATGAATAACTGTTCCACTTGCAGTAATCAAAGCTAAGCCAGTTTTGCAGTATATGGCTTTTACATTATCAATATCCAGATTACCGCTATATAGCTTAAGAGCGGTATCAGCCCCAGAGAAAACAACATTACTGAACTGGCTTTTGTTTTCTCCAATGGAAGCCATGAATCTAATACCGTCCCAGTCGTTTCTCTGAGGAGTTGAAGATTGAGACAGGAATTTAATTGGTTCTGCTTCTGTGCCACGAGCAATAATAGTTCCTTCAACAATGAATTCACAGAGACTGTTCTTGAAAGTGTTGGCAGCATTTGAATCAGCAAAGAATCTAATGCTTGTGCCTGCTTCAATAGTCAAAGTATATCTGGAAGGAATTGTAATATCGCCTCCTATATCAATAGGACTCCATTCCTTTTTCCAGACAATGTCTTCATGAATTGTGCCGGTAGGAATAAAGCTCTTAATAGCAGGCAGTTCGGACAGATTTCCTTCAAGGTCCACAGCATAGAGATTATAGGTATAATAACGACCGGCAGCAACTAAGTCATCAACAAGGCTTAACTGACTGGAAAGAACATCGTTTTCATCTCTGAGAAGGGCAAGCCTTCCACCATTTTCACTGCGATAAATTCTGAAACCCTTGATTGGGTCTTGACCATTGTAATTCCAGGAGAGCTGCGGACCATAGATAGTCTGTGTTATATTGAAGCCAATAGGAGTATCGGGAGCGCCTTCAATATCATACAAGCTAACAGTCTTAAAGCTACTCTGTTCTGTTGTAAATGTTCGACCGTCAGCAGTTTTTCCTGTAACAGTAAAATAATAGGTTGAATCCGGGTAGAGATTATTAAGTGTAATTCTATGCTTAGTAGCCATTGCATCCGGAGTTGTTGTGCTAGGCATATTGCTTAATTCACGATAAGTAACAGATACACTCATTTCTTCATGACAATCTATATCAAGAACAACCTTCGTTTTTTCCTTAACAGCCACTGAAGCTTTAACCATCTTTTCCATGCTGTCAACAACTATAGTTAGATTATCAAGGACCTGGCTATAAGCTAATTCTATTGTGGCAGAACCAAGATAAAAACCATCACGTTCAACAGTAAGATGATGATGTCCTTCATCAAGTGAAGTAAACATGAAACGGCCCATTTCATCCGTTTCAGCCTTGAAAAGGGAACGATTAGAAGTAACTATTGCTCCAGAAACAGCTAGTTTATTACTATCAATAACTATCCCGGATACACTTCCGCGCTGAGTATCAAGAACATGATCTTCATCCCTGACGCAACCGACAGTGAAAATAATGAATACGGAGACAACGAATATGAGTATATTTCTTATCCAAATCTTAAAATTATCGTTTCTCATTTCCTTGTTACCCCATATCTACCTAATTCTAGTCCAAACTCATCGTTAATACGGCAAAGTGAAGAATCGCTAAGATTGTAGTCATAAGGGCTTCCACCTACAAATGCAGGATCCAGAGCCACTGACAACGTTCCTACGTCGCAACCATAAACAGGACTGGCAAAGCCATGGATATCGTTATAGCAGTAGGTTGGATACTGACTTTCGTTCATGTAAGAAATACCAGTTACACCTGAATTTGAAGTGTTAGCAAAAATATTATTTGTCAGATAGAGAGAACCTGTAGCTATTATTACAGCATTATCAGCATCAACAGTAACATGGTCTATTATATTACCACCATCATTTCTGAGAATATTAGTGTAGTTTATGCCTTGTGGGCTGACAACCAGAGTATTTGTAATAATGCTGTTAGCAAAAGTTCCTCGTATGCCGGTATCGTAAGCATAAATATCAGTATTGCGAATAAAAGTCTGGTCATAAATGCTATCAGTGAAGTTTTCAACACCAACAGACGCATTTGTGATTCTTGAGTTTTTAAGAGTCATATGGAAGCATTTGTTGATAGAAACAGCGACGGATGAAATATCATCAAAGAAACAGTTTTCAACATCAACAGCCTGAGTTACACCTTCAAAGCGTATACCGCCAACAGAATGCTTAATAGTAATGCCACTGACAGCAACATTCACAGATTTAACATCTATCGTATATCCGCTGCAGCCAAATAGTTCCGCATTTCTGATTGATGAGATACCGGTCTGAGAAGAAAGGATTGTAATACCAGCCCAGTGTTCACGCTTTCCAGAGCCATCAAGAGGAGTAAAAATAACAGGTTCAGCTTCGGTGCCATTTACTGTCAAAGCACCATGAACAAGTATTTCGACTCTATCGGTATCAAAGCCAGAATTGAAAGAATCGCTTTCACTAATCTGGAATTCTACACCAGGCTCTACAGTCATATTGATACCCATAGGTATAATTAAATCTGCAGTCAGCTTTACAGGAGAATCCAGCTTACTGATATTAATGTCATTCTTAACAACACCAGGCACGAAAATCAAATCAGATATGACTTTTTCAGATTCGGCACCTACATTGTTTACTGCAGTAACTGCATAACGGCAGAAAACACCGGTTTCAGCTTCCACATCGCTATAGCTGCAATCCTTAGTAATAACTGTTCCGTTACAACGAGTCCATGCGCCACCTTTTTTCTGGCGATATACATTATAGCCTGCAACAGAAAGCTTAATTGCTGGAGCTGTCCAGGTCAAAGGAACCACACCAAGCTCAGTCATGTTTGCTATTTTTATTGAGGCTGGCTTATAAGGAGCTTCACCGCTTGCTGTCCTGAAAGAGTAATCATAAGAAGAATAGCTGGCTGCAAATTCATCAAGATATTGAACCTTGAAATGATATACAGTCTCCGGTTTTAAACCTGTTAATTTATAAAAATGAGTCTTGTTTGGACGTTCTTCTGTAACATAGGTGTCATAATTTGTTGAAGTGCCATAATGAATGTTGCAGCAGATATCCTTGTAGGTCTGCCAATTGATTTCAGCAGTAGTTGAAGAAACTTCACCAACAATAACCTTTGAAATTCTATTGCTGGCATTCAAGCGATCTAGGCGAATAAAATCAACTTTTGTTTCCTGGTCTGATTTTACTTCAGACTGATATTGTTCAAGAGCAAAATCATTATGCTGAATAATTATATTATTAAGACCTGCAGGGAGCTCTGGCAGCCTGAAAGAACCATCCAATCCTGAATATACAATCTGGTCTTCAGCAAACAGAGAAAAACATTTTGCGTTAATTACTGCATCGCCTTTTTCGTCAATCAGTCTGCTACTGAAGCTGCCAGTATTTGACTGACGGCTTCCACAGCCTGTTAGCAAAGCAGTTAATAGCAAAACAGCCAGCAAAAAAGCTGGCACTATTTTTCTTCTGTCAATTTGGAACATCTTCTGCACCCATATCTTCACCAGAATCATAACCAGCATTTTTCAAAGTGCTGCCGGATTTTGGCGTATAGCTGAAATTATTATCAGTTAAAGCATCAACAAAAGGATCGCCACCAGTAAGAGCAGGTCCGGAAGAAGAACTGAACGCCAAGTCACCACTGACAGCCAGTGTATTTCCAGAAGAGTTGCCATACTTCATAGCTGGGATAGTCTGATTCCAGACACCATTATTCTGGATAGAAAGGTCTAGTGATGAAGTGTTGGGACTTACATACAGCAAGCCCATGCTATTTCTGTCTTTATCGGCCAGCATCAGATTACTTCTGATAAAAGTCTTGGCGCTTTCCTTAACCTGAATACAAAGAGGTGCCTGAATTGTATTTCTACGAATTTCATCATAGCCATTGCAGACGATACCGATTCCACCTGTTCCCCACCCTATTGTGTTGCGGGATACGATAGAAGCAGGATTATTGCCGTTTACTTCGATAGCAGTAACAACATTAGCTTTTATCTTGTTACCAGTAATCTGGTTCTGTTCGTTATTCATAGCCTTAATAGCATAAGAACAGGCGCTGAAGGTATTATCAGATATTTTGATAATCGCATTGCTATCACTGATTGATATGCCTGTAATGCATGAAATAAAGCTATTGTTGTCTATTTCAATATCATTTTCTGATTTATTAGCATAGATTGCAGTATCAGAACAGTTATTAAACCAGCAGCCACTGATTCTTGGCAAACCATTTTCGCCAGTGATGCCTATTCTAGCAAATTGAATCTTTAAGCCTTCAAGAGAAGAAGCTGTTAAATCAGCAGATGCTCTGAAGGTTATACCGTCCCAATCATCATTATTAGGAACAGTTTCTGCAGAAGTAAAGCTTACTGGCTGGCCTTCTGTTCCCTGAACAAGCAAAGTGCCAAGAACGGTTATACCAACCTTGTCAATTCCTGTTCCATCAACATCCCATTTATCGATGCTGGAAACACGGACTTCAGTGCCCTTTGCAATTATAAGGCTTGCCCCCTGAGCAACGGTTAAATCGCCGGTTAGCTCATATGGTGAGTTCTGGGCATTCCAGACTACATTTGTATTAATAGTTCCTGGCATAACCATTGAAACAACAGTTGACGGAGAGCTTTCATCACCACTGCCGGCAAGTCTGGTTACACGGTAGAAATATTTTTCACCAACCTTAACGCCCATATCTACAAAGGTAGCGTTCTGAACAATGCCTACGTTAACCTTTTCGAAAACTCCGTCAGCACTGGAAGAACGATAAACATTGAAACCTGCGAAATCAGCGGTGGCATCAGCATTCCATGCAAGGGTAAAAGCAGAATTGCCATATGCCTTAGAAATAGTGAGTCCTGTCGGCGGTTCACTTCTTGCAGCAATTGAAGTAGTAAAGGTCTTTACTTCTGAAGTAAGAGCCCTGTTATACTGGTCAGTTCCGAGACATTGGAAAACATATGTAGTAGCAGGAATAAGACCAGTAAGTTCAAAAATATGAGTATATTTCTTAGCAGAGTTGCTGGCCTGGACCTTGTCCATCTGTGAATTGCTGCCATACGCAATTTTTGTATTAGCCTCAAACTTTGTTTTAAAGCTGATTGTAGCTTTTGTTGAAGTTACTTCAGTAACAACAATATCGTATATTTCCCCAGCAGACGGTAGCTGGAAAGTAATATTCTCAACAATCATGCCGCTCTGAACTTCATAACTCTTAGTCTGACTCTGATAATTTTCCTTGCTGGCAGTGAAATCATAAATCTGAGGATCTAAGTCTTCTATATTCCACTTGCCATAATAGTCTGTGACTGCGCTTCGGCCGCCAACAGTTACTGTAGCACCGCTTAAAGCCTTAGCATTTGTATCTAATACAATACCGCAAGCTCCACCAGAAGCGGGGTCGTTGGAACCCATGCAGCCAATGAGGCCCATGACGGAAAATACAAGGATAAAAATTGTCATCAATCTAAAGTTTTTCATAGCGTCTTCTCTGAATTTCGGCTATTTGTCTTCAAAAACTTAGATTTTTATGAGGCAGAAAGACGTGATTTCACCTAAAATCGAAAAGGCACCCCATGCCGCTTCCTGAGCTCAGTATGGTGGTGCCTTTTTGCTTGAATGCTTAGCAGTAAGTTTTTTATGCTACTTCTGCAAGATCAATAGTTGCGTCTTCGCACTGGCTGGCAAGATCAATCTTACCGTTGCTCATATCGAAGAGTCTCTGCTGAATTCTAGCCTGAACAATTTCAAGACCGTTTGGCAGGTCGAGCAGATTGATGTCTTTCCCTAAGACTTCGCCGTAGTTTTCTTTGATGTGCTGAATCATACGAATTCTGAATTCAGCATCAGTCTTGGCCTGATACAATGGTGTATTAGGAAGAATCACGATTTACCCCCTGGAATGTGATTTAGATACAGTTCACACTAGTTATCGGCAAGACTGAATATTCCATTAACATTTTTTTCATATCTGTAAAAAGATTATGAAATAACCCTGTAATTACTGTTTTCATACTAAATTTACCAAAATTTACATAAAAAATATTGATTGCGAAATTTGGCAGTAGTAAAATCGCGCATCATGCAAAATTTATATCAAAAGATTCAAAAGATTGAAAGCCTGCAGGCAGCTGCTGACCGCGCGACAGCAGCATTCAAGAAACATTACAACATTGATTGTTTACAACACTGCGCAGAATGTTGCAAATACAATGATATAAATGCGTCACCACTGGAATTTCTTCCATTGGCCTGGCATCTTTACAAAACCGGACAAATAGAAGAATTCTTTGAGCGAATCAGCAATACAGATACGAAACAATGCGTTTTTTCCGTTTTTAAAGATAATAGATGGGGTTGTTCATGCTATCCAAGCCGTGGCATGATTTGCAGATTATTTGGTTTTGCCTGCACTAAGAACAAGCTTGGTAAACCTGCATTTGCAGCCTGCCATACATTAAAGCACGATTGCCCTGAAAAAATAGATTCTATTTGCAAAAAAGTATCTGTAAGTAAAAGGGTGCCTGTAATAGCAGAATTTTACCAAAAGCTTTCAATGCTTGATTTATCTTTAGGCGAAGAATTAGTGCCTATCAACCAAGCCATAAAAGAAGCCTGTGAAATAGTCTATATGCACACAAGCTATAAATAAGCCTCTTGCACTAAAATTAGTAAAAAAAAGTATCTGAAATTTCAGATAGTTTTTTTGTAGGTAATATCATTTAACTTTTTCTAGTAAGGCTACCTTCAGCAGAGCCGTCTGAGTCTTGCCATCACCGATTTTGCCATCCATGATTTCTTTTACAAGCTCTTCAAGAGGAACTGCTTCTACGTCTAGGAACTCATCGTCATCAAGGCTTTGCTCTCCTTTGCGAAGCCCCTTTGCAAGATATAAGGTTATTATTTCATCGCTATAAGCGGCAGCCGGGTAATATTCTCCAATTTCAACCCAGGTGTCGGCTACAAAGCCCGTTTCTTCCTTTAATTCGCGTTTTGCAGCTTCAAGACGGTTTTCCTGCTTATTGTTCAGTTTACCAGCCGGTATTTCGGTAATAACCTGCTGAAGCGGATACCTGTATTGTCTTTCAATGATAACCTTTCCATCGCCTGTTAGAGGAACAATGGCAACAGCACCTACGTGCTTTATATATTCCCTTGTTGCGCCAGTATTGTTTGGCAAAATAATATTATCCTTAAAAACATGAA
>JAZUDR010000013.1:0-5490 GCA_045639725.1 Candidatus Avigastranaerophilus sp.
CATTACCATTGTCATCCTTTAAACTAAATGAAACTTTTGTATTTTCATTTAAAAGAATATAGTAAGTCTGTGGGTCATTGGATTGTCTTCCTGAAGCAAAAATGCCATTATACTCAAACGCAGCAAAGCATGCTTCAGAAGCAAGCAGACTAACAAATAATGATGTAAGAACGCTTTTCTTTATCATTTCAACCAAATTGAATCAGGATAATATTCCTTAAGAAGCTTTAATACCTTTTGTGCTTCATCATAAGCATTATGTCTTGCATAAACGTCAGAAAGGCAAGCTAAGGCATGTTCTGGTTTACTGACTCTTGGAGAATCAGTAAGTGCTTCATTAATTAAATCCATTCCAAGACCAGGAAATACTTCAACACAGAAAACACCAGCCAGGAATTTTCTATTAGCTTTCTTTACCGGTGTATATAGAGGATACAAAAAATCATCTATAAGTTTAACTGTCTTAGTATCGAGAGATGATTTCATATTCTGGTAAACTTTATATGCATTTTCACGCTGGTCAGTTGCAATTAAGTAAATAACATCTGAAGGAATTTCTTTCCAGGCATTAGAAAACTGTTTTTCAGTCTGTTTTCCCTTTCCATCTATCATTTCCTTAATAGCAAGCATAGTAGAGGCATGTTCCTTGGTTATGACAGGCATATAACCATTATCATAAGGGAAAACACCTTCTTTATTATTTATATTATAAAGACCATCATAAAAATCAACTTTTAACAGATTTTCTGTTTTAAAAGAAGCGAAAAGTCTTTCAGCAGCAACCTTATTCTGCAATTCCGGAATGTTTTCTAACTGTTTTAAGACATTGTCTGCTTTGTCTAAGTCTTTAAAGCTATAAAGATAAATATATCTTAAATCCATTACAGCTTTAAAAATTTCATCAGAAGAATGTTTTTGTTTATTGAAAAGAACCTCTTGGGCTTTTCTCATCTTTGCAAAACATGTCTCATCCGACTTAACAATTCTTTTTAAACCACACCATTCAGAAACAACTGATAATTTTTCTGCTTCGGCTGAATTTTTTGGACCGGTTACTAGTTCAGACCAGGTATAACGCTCAAAAGCTTCTGCTTTTGAAGAAATAAATGCAGAAGATAAAATACTAAGAATCAAAACAGACTTCATTAAATTCATAGTTTTCATAATAATTACCTCTGTTAATTACCTTTTGGTGCAGATTGATTATCTTTACGATTAAATCTATTCCTATAACCGGACTTAGGTCTATTGCCATTATTTCTTTCATTATTATCGCGACTTTCACGGCCTTCACGATTATCATGTCTGAAATTTTTTTTGCGATCCTGTCCCTGACGATTTTCACGATTAAAATTCTGATTATTTCGGTTATCGCGTCTTTCACGATTTTCGCGACCTTCATTTTCAGATTTTTCTTTTTTCTGATGACCTGGTGTTTCGCCTGTCATTGAAGGTCTGATTGCATTTTCGACAGCTTTCTTTTCTACCTTTTCATTTTCCAGAGAGCTAGTCGGTTCATCGTTGTCTTCGCGTTTTGCCCTTGCCCTAGAATCAGTAACTTTAAACGCAAAACCACCAAGAATTTTTTCAATTGCATCCAGGAATTCATCACGTCCTGCTACCGTCTTAGAGGAATAACACATAATGTATACCCCTCTTATATCCTTGCTAATGGTTGATCTCATTTTTACAATCTGCTGATTGCTAAGTTTATCAGACTTAGTAAGTACGGCAAAACCGTTAAAATGCTGTTCCTTGAGCCAGTTATGCATTTGCAAATCTAATGTGGATGGCTTATGACGTATGTCAATTATTTGAACAACACCTTTCAGGTTATTGCATGATGTAAAGAAATCATCCATCATTGCCTGAATTTTATTTCTAGTAGCCTTAGATGCTTTTGCATAGCCATAACCAGGAAGGTCTACCAGATAGAATGCATCATTTATACAGTAAAAATTCATCGTTAAAGTTTTACCAGGCATAGAACTTGTTCTGGCAAGTTCTTTTCTACCCGTTAAACTATTAATCAATGAAGATTTACCGACATTACTTCTACCAACAAGAGCTATTATTGGTAAATCATCCTTTGGTAATTCTTCCTTATTAGTTATGCAAGCACTGAAGGTTGCAGACGTGATTCTATTCGTGATATTCATTATTTTCTCGCTTTTTTACTTTTCTTAGTAGAAAGCTTTGTTTCTGTCCTAAGTGTATTTTTCGGCTTTTTAAATGAAAGCAATGTCTTCTTTGGTTTACCATTCAAAGCAAGCTTAAGAGCCTGGTCACCAGTTTCAATCTGTGTGATGCTCATCTGCTTTCTTATCTGTGGTGGTAATTCTTCCAATTCTTTTTCATTTTCAGAAGACAGAATAATGTTGTTAATACCTTGGCGGTGAGCAGCAAGAAGCTTTTCCTTGATACCACCAACAGGAAGAACCTTACCGCGAAGTGTAATTTCACCAGTCATGGCAAAGTCACTTCTTACTGGAACTTCATTTAAAGCGGAATATATAGCTGTTGTAATTGCAATACCTGCTGATGGACCGTCCTTTGGAACTGCACCTTCTGGGAAATGCAAATGCAAGTGTATGGTTTCATAGTCAATAGGACGCATATTCAGTTCTTTTGCATGACTTCTTAAATAAGAAATTGCAGCCTGAGCTGATTCCTTCATTACGTCACCCAAAGAACCAGTGAGGATTACCTTACCACGGCCTGGCATAACTACACATTCGATAGGTAAAGTAGTACCGCCTACTTCTGTCCAGGCAAGACCGTTAACAAGACCTATTTCATCATGATTTTCTACTTTATCAAGATGGAATTTTGGAATTCCGAGATATTTTTCAATATCTTTAGCTTTTACAACAAGACCTGGTTTTGCAGACTTCTTGGCAGTGTTGCTTGCTTTTTTGCTACTCTTAGCTTTTTTATCCTTCTTTGGATTAATGTTACCAAGAACAACATCCTTTGCAATTTTTCTGCAGACAGAAGCTAATTCTCTGTCGAGACTGCGTACACCAGCTTCTCTAGTATGCTTTCTGATTATTTCAATAATAGCAGATTCATCAACATTGATATTTTCTTTTTCAACACCATTTGCTTCTAATTGCTTTGGAACCAGGTATTTAGTTGCAATATTGACCTTTTCTTCTTCTGTATAACCAGACAAATATACGATTTCCAAACGGTCGCGTAATGGTCCAGGGATTGTATGTGGAACATTTGCTGTAGTAAGGAAAAGGACCTTAGACAAGTCAAAGGGAGTAGAAATGTAATGGTCTGAGAAATTAATATTCTGTTCTGGGTCAAGAGCTTCGAGCAATGCTGAGCTTGGATCACCCTTATAATCAGAACCCAGTTTATCGATTTCATCGAGTAGAATTACAGGATTCTTTGAACCAGCATCCTGTAATGCCTGAATAATACGACCAGGCATAGCACCGATGTATGTTCTTCTGTGACCGCGTATTTCAGCTTCGTCACGAACACCACCCAATGAAATTCTAGCAAATTTTCTATTCAAAGCCTTAGCAATTGAACGACCAAGAGAAGTCTTACCAACACCTGGCGGGCCAATCAAACAAAGAATCGGGCCTTTAATAGATTTTTTGAGATGACATACTGCCAAGTATTCAAGAATTCTTTCTTTGACTTTTTCAAGACCATAATGGTCTTCATCAAGCATATTCTGGCACTTTTTAAGATCGATTCTATCTTTGGTTTCTTTTGACCAAGGCAGTGCAAGAAGTGCATCAAGATAATTTCTTGAAACCTGAGCTTCAGGAGACTGAGAAGGTGTTCTAATAAGTTTGGCTAGTTCTTTCTGAGCTTTTTCACGAGCATCATCTGTCATGCCAGCCTTTATAATAGCTTCCTTCAGTTCTTCAGTTTCTTCAATTCTATTTTCATCGTCACCCAGTTCTTTTTGGATGGCTTTCATCTGTTCGCGGAGATAATATTCCTTCTGAATCTGTTCCATCTGTTTGCGAACCTGACCGCGGATTTTCTTTTCAACCATCATAATTTCTAATTCACGGTTAAGAATAGAAGCAATCTTGTCTAGTCTTTCAGATGGATCGAATGTTTCGAGAACATCCTGTTTTTCTTCAATCTTAATATTCAAATGTGCTGTAATGACGTCAGCCAGTCTTCCTGGTTCTTCGACATTAGTAGCAACCATGATTATTTCAAGAGGTATTTTCTTGTTAAGCTTTACATATTGTTCAAAAAGAGCAACTACATTTCTCATTAAAGCCTGAAGCTGTATAGATTTCTTGTCTTCAATTTCTAAAACTTCACCTTCAACTTCAAAATATTCAGTATCTTTGGTGAAATTAGAAATCTTAATACGCTTAGTTCCTTCAACAAGAATCTTCAAAATACCATCAGGCATTTTAAGAAGCTGTAGAATTTCTGCAACAGTAGCTGTTGTAAATAATTCTTCTTTTGTAGGATCATCTGTCTTAGCGTTCTTTTGAGCACAAACAACTATGCGTTTATTTCTAAGCATAGCTTCTTCAATTGCTTTTACAGATTTTTTGCGTCCAACAAACAGAGGTACAACCATATATGGGAATACAACTATATCTCTGAGTGGTAAAACTGGATATACTTCTGTTGTTGACACAACAGGTATATTTGGCTGGTTCTCAGCTTTAGCAGGAGTTTTTTTATCGTCTTCTGCAGCCATTTATGTATCTCCTTTTGGAAGTATTAACTTCCATACCCTTTATTGACAATAGTAGAGATACAATTTAACACAAGTTTTGAAAAAAGTGAAGAAAATTACCAGAATTGCCAATCGTAGCGAAAACCATATACCTGATTGTTTTCTGGTTCTTCAAATTCTACAGACAATACAAGTCCCTTTGGTAGTCTATATTCAAAGATATAACTTTCGTCTCTATCGTTAGACATTGTGCCTTCATAAGCCATGAAAATCCTGTCTGTTACATACTTACCTATTCTCACATAAGACTGTGATTTACCAGTTTCCTTATCAAATGCTGAAGTAAGATAGAGTTCATCAAGATTTAATGCGTTGCCAATACTTTCTCCAATGAGAGATGAGATGTAAGAATTTTTCAGACCTTCCAATACTTCATCTTCAAACAATTCTTTTGTGTCACTGTTCATTGCAGAATTAAGGTCTCTACCTAAGGTTAACAGTGCAATAATATCTCCTTCAGACATTGGAGGAGTTGAATAGACTTGTGGTTTGAAATTTGAAATGTTACCAGTTAAGGTTAAGAATATTTTAGTGCTGCCAACCTGCCCTTCTGATTTTACAAATACGTAAGGATCAAAGGAATTATCAACACCGCCAAATCTTAGTTCACCGTTCTGAATCTTGAACTGTCTCTGTTTGAAGAAAATTTTGCCTTGAATAGTGCTAATTCCACCATCAATAGTAAAATTATCCAAGTCGCCACTGACGGAACATTTGCCTTTCAATTCTGCATTAACGAAAGGATTCTTTACCCA
>JAZUDR010000014.1:0-2018 GCA_045639725.1 Candidatus Avigastranaerophilus sp.
ACCTGTAACAATATGCGATAATGAGTCCATGAAAGCAAAGGATATGATTTTGCACTCAGTGAGTGCAAAATTTGTGGAAAGGTTTTATAAAAGCTTTCGTAATTATATAACTGTCTTGGCGTAAAGCCTTTGCCATAAATATTTGTTAAAAATTTTGCTAGAGTTTTAATAATCTCCGCACCATATTCAGCTCTATCTTTCCCTTTAAGTTCTTCTTCTTCTGCTATTCTTTTCCCTAAATACCAGTTTCTTTGTATTAAAGCTAAGTTAATAGCATTAAAGGCTATTTTCTGTGTAGAATCAATAATATAGCAAACATCAGATAAAATATTGTCTGTTGCTTTGTATAAAAAAGCTTCGTGATTGTTATCTGCTATATCTTTCTGCCCCATCGAGTGTACTCCCTATGGCTTAATTATAAGCTTTAGGGGATTATCTCGCAAGTCGTTTTATCTTTTTCCTCATTTTGTAATTCCTGTAGTTGCTTACATTGTTTACTTTCAGGTAAAAGTTTCTTTCTTCTATTTCTTATTATTATAAAGATTATACTTAAAAAAGATAAAATCATAAAAACACAACTTAGTATTTTTGCTAATAATTTTATTTTTAATTCAAATTCTCTTGCAGCCTTATCTTCCTCTTCTTTTCTATCTTTATATTGTTTAAAAGCTAGAAATACTAAGTATATAACTTGTAACCACATAAATTATGACCATTCATGAAATAAAATCAAATATGCTAGGTTGACCAGAATCTCAAAAATTATGTAGTTGGTTCTATTTACTAAGTAACTAAAGATTGGTAAAATAAGTTAGCTTTTTCAAAGTATGCTATTGAATTGAGGTCTAACAAAGACCAATATAGTCCCAAAAAAACCGCTGATGAAGCGGGTTTTTGTTACCTGTTAAACTCCTTAGACTACCTCGGTCTCCCCTAGATTTACAAAAAAATTGGGGAGTGATATTGTGGAGACAGCCCACAGAATTATGAGGAGATGCTCAAACGTTTCCAAAATGCTAAAGTAGGGTGTTGCTTATAATTATTTTAGATTGGAAGAAATGAAATGAAATCTCCAAAACATGCAGTAGTTCAAAAAGATAGATGTGTGGCTTGTGGCGCGTGCATGAATGAATGCCCATGTAACGCAATAGTAATTATCCAAGGCTGCTATGCTAGTATTAATTCTGATATCTGTGTCGGATGCGGTCTTTGTGCTTCGGTTTGCCCTGCCGGAAGTATTGATGTGATTCAGAGGGAAAATCAAAATGAATAAACAGAAACATTATGCTGCGGTAGTAAAAAAGGATTAAATTGCATGAAAATAAATAAAGAACCCCAGAATCTTCTTAATACGCCTTTTGGTGAAATAAAAATATCTATTGATGATAAAGATTATCCTTTCTATGCGATTTTTGAGCACAAGGGTAAAACAGGTACATTTCCTGATGTCTTAGGATGCTATCGTATTGTGGTGGATTTCAAGACTGATGGGCTTGAACACGAAATAAAATGCTATATTCCAGAAATGAAATACGTGGAAAGCTCTCCTGAAAGTGGTGAAGACTTGGAATGTCAGTCTTTCTATGATGAAAATGGAATGAAAATTTCTTTTGGCGCAGAAGGCGAAAGCGGAAGCCTTCCGGATGGCTCCAGATTCTCTGACCGCTATGATTATGACGTGAATTACTTGAAGAATGGAATTTCCTATGTTCTTGGAAAAGAATCTCAGGGAAATAGATATGTATTTGGTATTGCTTGGATTGACGGAGCGACAGATAATCCTGAAAGAGATATACAAACCTGGTTTGCCGCTGATGTTACATTATCAAAGTGAAGTAATTATTAGTATTTGCTAAATAATTAAAGATTGGTAAAATAAGTTAGCTTTTTCAAAGTATGGTATCGAAGTAAGCATCAGTTTAACCGCTGATGCTTATTTTGTTATTAGGCAGTTATGATGTTGGCTTGATAGGGATTTTATATGTTTGATTGGTGCAATTAGTTTAGAAAGATTTGCT
>JAZUDR010000015.1:0-4860 GCA_045639725.1 Candidatus Avigastranaerophilus sp.
TATTCTTCATCGCATTTATTAATTCTACCTTGCCTTCGATTTTGCCTTCGATTTTGCCTTCGATTTTGCCTTCAGTTCTTTCCATTGCTGCGAAATCTCTAGTCATATTTATGGCTTCCTCCAGATTCTTAAATTCGTTAGGAACTTCCCTCTTAAACTTAGCACCAACATATCTTCGTAAGAATCGTAAAAAAGTTCTAAAACCATCAAGCTTTTCCTTAGTATTTAGCTTTGTAGATAGTTTACGCAAAACTTCTTCAAGATTATTTTTGTCTTTACTGCGTTCAACTTCAATTAAAGCAGTTACACAGTTTAAAATGCCTTCTGCAATAGCATCCTTTTTCCCTTCATGGGGATGAAGCTCATCAATCAGATAATAATCAGCACTTATATTACTGAAGCTATTATCCTGGAGCATATCAGAAACATTAGTGGCAGCGTCCCAGTTTTCTACCCCATTGTATAGAACAATTGGAAGAACTGGAGGTAATGTATGGTTCTTGTGATATTCAGTATTTATATTTTCAAGAAGACTAAGCCACATCTCTGAGATATATGACATTATTCTTACAGGCATTGAGTAGTCTACATTAGATTGGAATTCGATGATGATATAAACATACAACCATCTTTCCTTCCACCTGAGACGCCAGATTATATCGTCGTGACGTTCACCAGATTCTTTTCTTACAAAGTCGGAATTGGAGCGTTCTAGAGTCGAATAATCCAGTTCGTTTATATAATCTTTTTTGACAAAGCCACGCAGAAGATCTTCTACATTCTTTGGAACAGAAAAGAATTCTTTATAAGATATGTCATATATGCCCATTGGGAACTCCTTACGCTTTAAATTATAAGCATATTTACAGCTCTGTGCAAGATACGGGAAAATGATTTTCTTCAAGGAAATATCATATCGAAGCTTGAAGCCTGAAGCGAGAAGCGAGAAGCTGTAAGCAGGGCATTATTTAATAGAAAGCAAGTATAAGGCTTGTTGCAATAGGCTTTTGGCTATTGGCTATTGGCTGCTGGCCGAGAACAAGCTGACCGCTCGAAGCTGGAAGCTTGAAACCTGAAGCTTATAGCTTAAAGCTTAAAGCTTTACTAGCTACACTTCTATACCAAGTAGGTATAAGGTTTGTTGCAATAGGCTTTTGGCGATTGGCTATTAGCTTTTGGCCGAGAAAGCAGGCCGCTGGTTCTGCTAATAGCTAACGGCTAACAGCCAATAGCCGAAAGGATTAAGCTTCGATACCAAGTAGGTATAAGGTATGTTGCAATAGGCTTTTGGCGATTGGCTATTAGCTTTTGGCCGAGAACAAGCTGGAAGCTGGAAGCTTATAGCTTGAAGCTTAAAGCTTAAAGCTTTACTAGCTACACTTCTATACCAAGTAGGTATAAGGTTTGTTGCAATAGGCTATTAGCTGCTGGCCGAGAGAAAACAGCTATAGACTATAGGCTATCAGCCTACTGCTTACTGCCGAGAAATGTGTTTAAATCTTTTAATTATTTTCAATAAAAGCAAGCATTTCATCCGGCTTATCATCAAGTTCTAAGTCGCAACACTTAAAGAGGTAATAATCTGGTTCCAAGCAAAGACCAGTATCAGGATTTTCAAGTAAGCTGTAAAATTTAGTAGTAGCAAGCTTAGCAAAAGCTACTTCCTGGCTTAGATTGAATTTTTGCATTATGTGTTTAGTTAATGCGACTACACACATGCCTATAATTGTCTCGTATTTTAAGTTGTCCAAAATCATTTCCAATTAATTTCCTCTATACCAACAATCAGTCTATCAGCCACCGATTGCTTACCAATAAAATATTGAATGCCAAGATTTTCAGGTTCCAAGTTTTCCAAAAGTGTTGTCTTAGCTTTATCAGAACCAGTCACACCATACAACCCCTGCCAATAGGTCCTTAAACACAATAAAGTATTATCATCAGCTGTCGGCCCAATCACTAAGTCATAATTGTGCGGCATACCACCAGTTTCACGGCACTGCAAAATAAAGTTTAACCAATCAATATCAGCCTTCTCAAAATTAAGAATATTTAATGAAACTGCGTATTCCGTATCTATAATTATTTTATATAATCTTTCACTATATCTGCCAGGCTCGCTCTTGTTTGCCATTCTGCTAATAGCTTCTCTATATTTCTTATGCATCATGCCAACAGCTTGATTTTGATCCAAAGCCATGTAGAAACCTTTACCAAAGTCTTTATTATCACGTCCTCTAGTAACATCTATCTTATTTATTTTCGAAATAGTTCCATGAAAAAGTGTATTACTTATTTGGAGAGACATAAAAATCAATTTCCTTAACCATTTCAGATTCTGTCATTGAATCAAAAATATCAGGGCACTTAGCTATATAGCTCAATATTGAAAATTTCTTATCTAGTTCTAAAAACTGAGCAGAGGTTATTTTATGTTGCTTTTTATAGCTTTCAAAAGCAACATACATTATAAAAATAGAATTATCTAATTGTTTATCTGCCATTATTTTATACACAATTGTCAAACAAAACAAAGATATTGTATTTGTAAAAAACCAAACTGCTATTGTTATTTTACAAAATTAAATTATTCTAAATTAATTTTACTTTATATAATTTATATTGGCAAGAAAACTAAGTCTGATATTCTAACTAAGCCATAAGTTATATAAGATGTTTTGTCGTTTGCTAGCGTTGTTTACTGGCATGAGAAGTCTTCGTGATTAGCAACGGATAACAGGATAAAGACGGATGGAGCAGGCCAAGCACTTTATAACAAAATCCCGCCAACTACGCTAACATTATGCATATTTTTGGATTATGTCAGATGAAAAAGTGAAGATTCCAAATTAGAAAAGGAAGTCGAAGAAATGAAACGGCGGAGCAAAAAGGCACAATAGTAAGGCATAGAAAGAATATTATTCTCAAGACCTATATTGCCATTGATTAACTTTATTCCATATTTTATATCAGAGTATTTATCGCTATTAATAAGAGTTTTCAATGATTTTGATTTTCCATTTGTGGCTTTAACTTCGAGAGGAATCAAACAATTCTGGCTTCTAATGAAGAAATCTTCCTCCAATGTAGAATCTTCTCTTTTATAATAAAACAAAGGGTATTTATTTTTTACTAATGCATCAGCAATAATATTTTCATACAATGCCCCTTTATAAACCCCAAGATTCTTATTCGAGCGCAAATCAAGCTGTGTTTCATCATCCAGCATAGATACAAGCAAGCCATTATCTGCCATATATAATTTGCACTTCGTATCTTCATAATTACCGTTTAATGGAAGTTCTGGAAAATTCAAACAATAGCACACATTTATAATCCCAGAGTCCTTTAACCATTCTATACAACCTCTATATTCAGAAAATCTAGCTCCTTTGGCAACCTTAGAAATCTGAAATTTTTTGTTTTCTTTAGCCAACTGATTTGGTATGTGATTAAAGACATTTAAAATCCTAGTCTGATCTAGTCCTTCTGCATACTTTCGAATATCTTCCTTATAGTCAGCTATTATTTGTCGTTGATTATGTAATGATTTTTCAAAAGTATTCAGAACAATATATTCTTTTACAATTGAAGGCATGCCTCCCAATACACAAAAATCAATAAACAGATTAAACAAATGTTTATTTAGCATTTCTGGGATTGGACTCAATTCACATAAATGTTTAAACAATTCTTCTATTAAGTCATCTGCATAACCCTTGGCCCAAAGGAACTCTTCAAAATCCATAGAAAACATTTCGTAGTCTTCTTTATAACCAACCGAGTTACTTTCTATCTGTTTATAATTTATTCCTAGCAAAGAACCACTACAAATCACATCATAACGACCATCCTGACAAAAAAACTTCAATGAAGTGGCTATATTAGGACATTCTTGTAGTTCATCAAATAATATCAGTGTTCTACCTGGTATGAATTTTTTAGAAGAATCCAGAAAAGAAATGTATTTAATAATTTCATCTGTTTTATAACCGCTACCTATTATAGATTTATACTGGGGTTCCTCTACAAAATTTATTTCAATAAAATTTTCATAATTATTCTTGGCAAAATGTCTGATAGACTCTGTTTTGCCAATCTGCCTAGCCCCTTTTATTATTAAAGGCTTTCTATTAGGTTGCTTTCGCCATTCCAATAGGAATATATCTATTTTTCTTTTCAAATAGCCCATACTTGCTTCCAAAACTTGTGGACAAAATTTTATTGAGCACAAAGTTATTTTACAACAACTCCAGACACTCTTCAACGAAAAAATGAGCGAATAATCAACAAATTATATTAAAATGCTAGCGAATGTTTCTAATTTTTTACAAAATAATGAGCGATAATATAATTTTAGCAACGGATAACAGGATAAAGACGGATGGAGCAGGCCGAGGTTTAGGTATTAGGTATTAGGTATTAGAGGGTTAGTGCTTTACCTGTGTGAGTTTCTGCTTAATGGTAGTGCTCAGGTTTAACACTGATAAGTAGAGCCAGGCAGAAAGCCTATTGAAATATACTTTATACTTGCTATTATAAAATTCAAATTCTCGGCAATAAGCTAACAGCCATCAGCCAGAAGCCTATTGAAACATGCTTTATACTTGCCATTATAAAATTCAAATTCTCGGCAATAAGCTAACAGCCATCAGCCAGAAGCCTATTGAAATATACTTTATACTTGCCATGATAAAATTCAAATTCTCGGCAAAAAACACGCCCAAACATTCATTTGGGCGTTTTTTCAAATCCTTAGATTAGTAGGATACTATATGATTTTCGTTAACGATCAGGGTGTTGGCGTCCCACATGTAGACGGTATCATTTTCGGTAATAAGCATGTTTTTGTTGTTACCG
>JAZUDR010000016.1:0-3612 GCA_045639725.1 Candidatus Avigastranaerophilus sp.
CACTTCCTGCCGTGCCGAGTTTGCTTTGATATGTCCGCCCCCACGGCAGTGCCTTCCTACGTGTGGGGGAAGGTGGCACGCGTAGCGTGACGGATGAGGGAGCAGCACCAGACTTGTAACTTTCATAAACCAACAATTGTACATTGTGAATTAAATAAAGGTTTTCATTATCCAGGATATTTCGTCTTCGCCAGGGTCTGGGTAGCCTTGGAATGGTGTGGCTGTTTCGGCGTCTACCAGTGCTATTCTAAAACCAATATCAGGAAATTCTGTAAGTGGAGACAAACAGAATCTGGAGCCAGAACGACAGTCGGCTGGGTTCACTCTACAGGAACCGCCTCTTAGAACTTTGGTTGGGTAAGGACTAAGGTTTACCGGGTCTGTATCACTGAGTAAACTGTAGTCACAGCACCAATCCAGGCACCATTCGTGAATATTTCCGTGCATATCGTATAGTCCCCATGAATTGGGCTTTTTTAGTCCTACTTCGCTTGGAGTTTCCAGATTTTCACCGTCAATTTCTATCTTTTCTGCATTATAGCAATTCCAGGCAACTTCATCGGCATTGGGGCATCTTCTGCTATATGACGTGAGGTTTTTGTTGTTATTTAATGATGTTTTTGCTCCTGCACGGCAGGCGTATTCCCATTGGGCTTCTGTTGGAAGGTCAAATGCATAGTTTGCCGGTCTTATGTCAGAGGTTAATTGATTCAGCTTATGACAGAATTCTTTTGCTTTACACCAACTAACAGATTCTACCGGGTTATTGGGCCTTTTTTTTGCAGAGGGATTGTTCCCCATAATTGCTTCATATTGTTTCTGGGTTATTGTGTATTTTCCTATGTAAAATTCCTGGGTCAGTGTGACATAATGCTGGGTTTCTTCAGGTGCCATGCTAAGCATTGTGTTTATGTTGTTACGTTCTTCTTGAGAACTTCCCATATAGAAACTCCCGGCAGGGCAGGTGGCTAGTTCAATACCGAACCTGCTTTTAAGAGCTTCTATGAAATCTTTCATCCCGGAAATTGTTGGTTCATTTTCATTTGCCCAGTTGATTCTCTCACATTTTGCGCCGCAGTAAGTGCAGAATTTAATTTCCCTTAAAGGGTTTAAATATTCTCTTTTGCATCCAGTGCATTTATAGTCCATCATTTTACCTCTCTGTTATATATAGTTTTTGGAAAAGAGAACCAATACGATATTTACAACGATTATAACAACTACAACGTTTATTGTTATTATAACACTATTTATGTTTTATTGAGACTTAATTCCGCGCCAGCGGTCTTCATTCCTGCGAAGCAGGTCTTCATTCTCGCGCCAGCGAGTCTTCATTACTGCCGCAATGCGGCAGTTCTTCATGCCCGCAGGGCCAATATAATGAATGATGCTACGCCTATACCTTACGATGACGCCATTGATGGCGGGATAAAAACAAGCTTGTGGTGAGACTTTGATGTGAAATTTGAATTTATCCCGCCATATTTGCGACAAAATGGCGAGATAAATGTCGCAGATTTGTCGGAAAATGGCGGTATAAAATATCAAAACCTGATGACTTTCCATTGGCCGGTTTTGTTAGACCCCTGTCTGATTATATAACCTTTTTCAATGAGTGCTGCGAGATGACGTTCAACAGTGCGTATGCTTTTGTTTATTTCTGTTGCGAGGTCTTGTTTTGATATTTTGGGATTTCGCAGGATTGCTTCGATGATTGCTATTTCTGCTGGAGGCAATCTGTTGTCAGATTGGTTATAGCTTACATTGTTTGTATGAAAATTTTCTGCAACGGATTTATCAAATGGAATTGTGACAAGAATGTAATTTTCTGTGATTTCAAATACTTCTTTTCCGTATTTTTCTATAATGACGGGAATGCCATGCCCGGTGTGTTCTACTATATCCAGGTCAGAAAGTATTTTCATGAGTTTCTGGTTTCGCGGCTTACTGATACCTTTGAAGAATTCTTCTTTTGTTAGATTGTCTGGTAAACCACCATGGGATATGATTTCAAGACGGTCGCTGAAAAATGAAATCTGCGGTTCGCTGATTAACCAGTCGTTATGGGCGATAGCATTGATTATTGCTTCATTAACACTGTCGTAATCGTAAAGATATGTGTCTATTCTTGGTCTTACTGTAGTGTCGGAATTGCATATGTTTTCAGCGGAAATTCGGTTCATAAGCTGTTCGTAAGCAAACAGCAGCGAGCGTTTGCCGTAGTCGCTTCGCTGAGAGATGGAGGCTTTACTGGTTCCGTTGAATTTAACAAAGATGAGAGAGTAGCGATTATTATCGGACAATAGTTCTCCCATGAGGTTGTATTTGCCGTGGGGAGTGAAGAGTGAAAGATTTATTTCAAAGCTTTCGTCGTTCAGATGATAGCCTTTGTCGAGGTAGAATTGTTTAAGGGCGTGAAACTGCAATGCTGGGAAATTGGTTGGGGTTTCGACAAGCAGGTCATTATGGGAGAAATTCTGTTTGAATCTGTCGGCGATCATTGATTGTGGCATTTCTTTGCATGTGCTACCAATTCTTATGGGGCAGCCAGTTGATGAAAAACCGTATTTTTTTATGCAGTAGATGGGCTTTATGCCTTTTCTAACAGAAACGGAAACTAAGATTTTTCCATTTTCCATGATTATGCCAGGTTTTATGCAGTCTGAGGCAACTGGTTCTATTTGGTCTGTAATGCAGTCTGATATGTTTTTGAGAGTTGAATCTACGTTCTGGACACCGATAACTTCGCCGTTGTCCTTGACTCCGATTATGATGTCACCGCCATCAGCGTTTAAAAATGCGACAACTTCCTTGATGAACTTATCGTTGAATTTTTCTTTCAGCTCTAACTTGTTGGATTCGATGTATTGCATAACTCACTCCTTAGTTGGTTTTTATTCAGTATAAACATGCTGCGACAAAATGTCAATTTATCCCGCCAAAAATGTCGGGTGGTTTGCCAGGCTTCGAATCTTGGCAGTGAGTAGCTAAAAGCAGCAGCAACCAAAACAATCAATTCCGCGTCAGCGGTCTTCATTCACCGAAGGTGTCTTCATTCCTGCGAAGCAGGTCTTCATTCTCGCGCCAGCGAGTCTTCATTACTGCCGCAACGCGGCAGTTCTTCATGCCCGCAGGGCCAATTCTTTCTATTCGCCCTTGCCTTGCTTTTTCCGTTGTTTTGTTTTATAATGCACCACGAAAAAAAACTAAATTCTGAATTATAAGGCCTTTAAACATGAGAAAGCTCACCAGAAAACAGATTCTAGCTCATCTCTTTGTCGGCTTCTTCACCCTCGGTAGCCTGCTCTGCACCGTGAACAGCGCAGTAGCTGGAGGAGGTCGTTTTGGAGAATATAAAATAGAACATGGTTCTGATACTTCAGTTGCTTCATTTACCAATGAAGTAGAAGAAATTTGTCCAACAAATGAATCTGATAATACTGTCACTGTTAATGTTTACGGTTCTGGTTCAGGAACTACACCTCAGATATGGGGTGGTGGTTCTGATACTGATGATGTTAATAACAACAAAGTTACAATAACAACTGCTGAAAATACTGATTTTTCCTTAGGGTCTGTTCTCGGGGCCAATGTTGGTAATGCTAGTGCAAC
>JAZUDR010000017.1:0-6099 GCA_045639725.1 Candidatus Avigastranaerophilus sp.
ACATTATTTATTAATTTGATACAATTGAAATTTGAAATTGTTAGCCTATTGTTAACTTATAAAAGATGACAAAATGGAGTTATAAATGTAAAATAATCTAGAAAAGAGGTTATTTATGATAAGTTCGAATTGGTCTAGAGAAGAAATTATATTGGCTTTTGATTTATATTGCAGGCTTCCATTTTCAAAAATTAATAAAAATAATGAAGAGGTTATAAAACTGGCAAAAATCATCGGCAGAACCCCTTCCTCGGTAGGATTTAAACTTTGTAACTTAGCACATTTTGACAAGGATTTATCAGCAAGAGGTGTTAGTGGTTTGGCTCACGGTAGCAAATTAGATAAACAAATCTATGAAGAGTTTGTTAATGACTGGGAAGAATTGGCTTACCAGGCACAAATGTATTGGCTAAGCTTGAAGATTCTAATATCCAAGTTATTAATCCTGGGTTACAGATTGATAATATTCCTGAAGGTATCGATAAGACTTCAACAGTTAAAACAAGAATTGGTCAGCAATTCTTCAGAAATACTGTTTTGTCGGCATATAATAATCGTTGCTGCGTCACTGGTCTTGAAATGCCAAAACTTTTGATAGCAAGCCATATTAAACCTTGGAAGGTTTGTGATGCTAAAACTGAGAGAACGAATCCCCAGAATGGCCTTTGCTTAAATGCTTTGCATGAATTAGCATTTACTAATGGATTAATTACTCTTGATAAAGATTATAGAATAATTCTGTCCAGCAAATTGAAAGAAGCGGAAATGGACGAGCCTTCAAGAGGTTGGCTAGCTAGTTATGACCATCATCAGATTATTTTACCTACCAAATTTATACCTGGCAAACAGTTCATTGAATATCATAACGATGTAATATTTTTGAAATAAACAGTAATTTTAGATATGAAATGAGGTTTGGTAATGCCAGGCTGGGATTTGAAGGCGGGGAATATTAAGAAGTAAGATATAAGTGAAGAGACTATGTAGTCTCTTTTTATCGTGTTGCGTAGCACCTGCAACCTACTGACCCCATGCATTTCCATTTTCTTAAAGTGCATAGTGATGTTTTTGTGTCAAAAAATCTGCAAGGTGTTTTTCCGTTAAAGTTGACTTTCGATTTTTCGGCCTTAGATGTTGTATTACTGACTTTTGTTGTGTTTTTATTTTTGCCATTTGATGTTGTTTGCTGTTCTGCCATTTTCTTCCGTTCGGCTTTGTAAACAGGACATTTACTTCTACCAAGACAACCAACCAATAGCTTTGTGCATTCACCATTATCATAATATTTGCATGCATTCTTTGGTGTATGTGGTATTTTTTCTATGTGGCACGGACATCCAGTCATTAAACTTATTCTACTCATACTTTATAACTCACTTTCTTTTATTTATTATAATAACTTACTTTTACTAAACTTTCTAGACTTATTGGGTCCAATTTTAATATTATTGTTGCAGTATACAGACAGACTGACCTGTAATTGCTAAGAACTATTTGGATAAAAAGCAGCGTATTGAGTAAAATATTAGCTCGAAAAAAAGATTAAAATTGGACCTGGATGGTCCATTTTTTTTAGAGAAATAATTATAGAATTACCATAGCGGCTGCGAAGCTGATGTTTTGCTTGTGGGGTTTTATAATGATTGATCTGGAAGAATTCAGGATGTTTTTTGAAAATATAATAGATAAAAAGCATCTGAAAAAAAATGAACTGGCCTTGAAATCTGGAGTGGCCATAGGTTATTTATATAAGCTTCTTAGTGGCACCAAGCGCACAACAGAAAGAGACTATATAATAGCTATGTGTGTGGCGGCCGGTTTTTCGCTGGAAGAGACTCAGATGGCTTTATTGTTGTATTCTATGCCGGTTTTGGATTATGCAGATGGAAGAAGCCATATTATTATAGAAGCAATTTTAAAGGGCTTAGATGTTACTGACCTGAATGCTGCCCTGGAATCGAATGGCCACAATAGCCTGAGAACCAGTCCCGATATGAAGAAATCTGTTCCAAATCTACAGGTGGAAAGCAAACTTGTGAAAATTGGAAAGTTTCAAATTAATACGGTAGAGCAGCTTTGTAGTGTTAGGGTTAAAGATTCCAATGGAAAAGATTATGATTTATATTTAACATTTTCTGAAAATGAATTGGAATTCTGGGCCGAAAACAAGGGTAGGGTTATAGAGTCGTATAATTATCTTGTGGAAGCCGAAAATTCAATGTTTTTCAAAATCTTCATTCGCATGTATAATAGATTAAGTAGTGAGGAAAAATCATAATGTCTGAAAATGTAGATTTTGTTGTTTACTTTGCTGATATAATCAAAGCGAAGAAGCTTAAGAAGAGAGAAATTGCTACACGTTCTGGTTTATCTGTTGACTATGCTTATAAGCTTTTGAACGGTAACAAGAAAACAGAAGAACGTGATTATATAATAGCACTTTGTGTTGCTGCAGAGTTTTCGTTGGAACAGATAAAGGTCGCTTTGCATGCTTATCCTATGCCTGCATTGAATGAGGCAGATAAACGTGATGCAATAATTGTTAAATCAATAGAAAATCACAGAAGTGTTCTAGAATTGAATGACGCTCTAGAAGCCAAAGGACAACCAATTCTAAGAACAAGCAACAGTATGCAGAAGCATGAAGTCGTAAGGGAAATAGAACGAAAAATAATTTCCCATGGTGAATATAAAATGGGATTTCAGCATTTTGGCAATGCTCCATTTGATAGATACTTTGTAGCAGAAATAAAGGTTACTGATTCCAATGGAAAAGACTATTATTTAAAAGCATATGGCGATACGTCTGTTCCAAGGTATTTAAAAAATGCTGATAAATACAATGCTATTGGAGAAAACTATAGATTAGATACTGGTTCTAATAGACAAAAAATAATATATCTGGTTACAGATGAACCTTTATATGAAGACGGTGATTTTAAAGCAGAAGAGCATGTGTTTAGTAAACCAGAGACACCTGCTTATGCTGAAGAATACGACAACTTAGAAGAATTAGAGGATTCAATATATTTTAAATATTTTGTTCACATGAAGACAATGGTAGAAAACAAAATGAAGGAATATATGGACTGTGTGGATGATACTAGAAATCATGGCTCAAGATGGGCCTGTAAGTATGAAGGTAGTCACAGAACTGCGTATATTGAGGTTTTTAATTCTAATCAACCAGAAAAAGAAGAGTATCTTCAGGTAGTAGAT
Source organism: Candidatus Avigastranaerophilus sp. (assembly GCA_045639725.1). Taxonomy (GTDB): domain Bacteria; phylum Muiribacteriota; class Ozemobacteria; order Ozemobacterales; family Ozemobacteraceae; genus RUG334. Next base: position 3,220 of record JAZUDR010000017.1, read on the forward strand.
AGAGACGGTGTGATTACTTTTTCTGCAACTCATGAAAGCATTTATATGCGTATTGAACTTGGAAAACTGTATGCCCAACATTTTGGCGTTAGCGATGAAGTTAAACCTTATATAAGTATAAATTCTATTGAAGAACTTGGTGAAGAATACTGGTATTTCAAAGAGCCGTTTATGCAGATGCAGAAAATATTAGAAGAAGAATATCCAAATAAACATTTTGTAGCAAAGGATGAAAATGGCAATTTGATAGATATGGGAGAATTGCCACCTAATCTAACACTAATGTGTTAGTTTATTTATAGAAATCGAAGCTTTAATCATCATAAAGCTTCGATTTTTTTAATGTTGTGGGAAAACTATATTTCTAGAGGTCTTGTATATTGGTTCTTGAGGGGCACTTTTCTTAGCTTTTTCCTGCTGTTCTAAAATTGATTCAAGAGTTGAATAATCTTCTTTTAGCTCTTTAACTGTTAAACCTGCTGCTTTGTATTTAGCAATTTCTTTGGAGATTTGTAAGAGGAATTCCTCTTTTTCACCTATGTCATGACATTGAATTTGGCTGTTGCAACCAACGCTCTGATAGAAGAACATGGCCGTTTCATCAAATCTGTGAGTAAAACACGCAATACGACTTATCAGATTTCCATAATTATCAAATACTTCATAGCCTTCTATAATTTCGCCACCTTTAAAGAAAAGCATTACCTTAGCGTCATCACCGTAATATAAGGGTTGTCGAGCGTCATTATATTTTTCAAATGCATGTGCAAAGAAATTAAGTGGTTCGATTTGGTTCTGAGGTTCTTTGGATGAGGTAAAAAACTGGTATTTGCAGTCATCTGATATTTCTGTGCTTATGATTTGTTTGTAGTGTTTGAGATCTGGTGTGAATTCATTTGCATGCAGTGCTAACAGCCAGCCTAGAAAGAAACTGTTTATATTGGATTTTACAACGGAAATAAGGGTTCCATTGGGCTTTAAATGTTTTGTAATGCTTTCTGCATAGTCTACAAGATTATTACTGGCTAATAGAGCTATTTCGTCAAGGTCCAAAACTTGGTTTTCGTAGTCTCTTTTTATATTCTCTGCCAATGTTCTGCTTGAATAAACTACGTCAAAAAGGTATTGTTCGGGGAAGTCAGTGATATCAGCACAAATAAATTTAATATTGCTGACATTTAATTTGTGGGCGAGCTTTATGGCATTTGTTATAGCTTCCTGACATCTATCTAGTGCTGTAATTGTTAATTGAGGAAATAGCCTGGCTATAAAACATGCAATAATACCACAACCGCACCCGACTTCAAGTATTTCGCCATGGAATAATTCTTTGTTATCATTAATCCAGTTGCAGGTTTTTCTAAAGAAGTCAGCATAAAAAGCACTGTCTAATGCTAGACTCAAATCAAAGTTGGTTTCTTTTGCCTGATAAAGTTCTTTATAATTATTTTTATTTTCCCAAATATCTTGCATCTTTTCCAATAGCGTATTTACAAGCTTAGGGGCAGCAGCATCATATAATTGACTTTGTAAGGCCATTTGAGTCTTAGCTGGTTTCATTCTTAATTCGATTACATAGTTTAGTCCAGGTTCACTATATTTCTTTTTTGCCATGGCTTAGCCACTCCTTAACTCATGCTCTAACCCATTATATAACAACATAATCAATATTTTTTCAAAATAATTAAAATTGGACCTGCCAGGTCCAAAATTTTAAGGTCCAATTTTATATAATCAGAATTGTGGACGAGGGAAAAATCCACAATAATAAACGAGGAGAATCTGTTATGAAAAAGAATTCTATTGTAAAAGTAAGTCAGCGTTGTGACGCTATTGAAGAATGTGGTATGGCATGTGGACCTTGCTGTGTCAGTGGGGTTATAGCCGAAACCGTTTTTAAGGAAAATGGCAAAACATATTACTTTATTATATGCGCTGTTAGTGAAGGAAGTTTTATTATGGAAGAACATCTTTCTGCTGATGTCAGTTCTTGGGATTATTATACTATGCAGACTGATGATCAAGATTTCGAAGAAATTGGTAAATACAAAGGTAAAGCACCTCTTAAGACTTACTATGAAGAAATGGCTCGTATGTGCCTTGAAAAGATGAAAGAACAGGAATATTGCGAGGAAACTATTGAAGAATGTGAAGCCGAATGGCTTGGCACTGGTCCTGCTGTTGATCGAGATGAAGAAGACTGCGAAGATGAAGATTGAACAATTAGTTCATTGTGAGTGAAATTATTTGTAAATTAATTATTTAAAGGAGAATAGTTATGAGATTTCGTGATTCTGCAAGATTCTGTGCCCCGGTTTGCTACGTTCAGGCTGCTGCTCATCAGCATGATGTTGAAAACAAAGTTAAGAAAACTTTTACTTATACTTCAGAACAAGAAGGTGAAGATTACACCTTAGAAGCTAATTTAAAGAATGCTGCGAATGAAATAAATGAACTTCAGAAAGCAATAATAGAATTTGGTAATGCAAAGACCAAGACAGCTAAGAGAGAATTAAAGTCCAAAATCAAAAATTATTTCTACAGTATCAAAGCAGAAATCTTCGATGCCGAAGATCAGGCATTAAGGTTGGTTGATAATATATGATTCCTAATAGTTTGTAATTGCATTGTATAATCTCCAAACATAAAAATGCCCGCAACAGCGGGCATTTTTATGTTTGATGTATCTTTGGTGCTCACTAATTTCTTATTATTTTACTATCAAGTTCTATGTGTATCCATTGGACGCAATATAAAAACATTGATAACTTACTAATGCAGTGATAATCTATTGCTTATGCTGTTGTGAAAGTTGAGACAGAGATGTCAGGTTGGGATTTAAAAGCGGGTGGGATAAAGAGATATGATGTTAGCGAAGAG
>JAZUDR010000018.1:0-48342 GCA_045639725.1 Candidatus Avigastranaerophilus sp.
AGTAATGGCAGCAGTATTAAATGAGCAAATACCAGAAACCATTATTGATAAAAAAACAATGATGCTAGCTCACGGAATAGCTTTATGGGATGTTATAGCAAGCTGTGAAATAACCGGTTCTTCAGATTCTTCAATAGAAAATGCTGTGCCAAATGATTTATCACCTATTTTTAAATGTGGAAAAATAGAAAAAGTATTTTGCAATGGCTCAAAATCCTTTGAATTATATGAAAAATATACTTTTCCAATAACTAAAATTAAAGCAGAAAAATTGCCTTCTACAAGTCCTGCAAATGCCTCTTGGAGCCTTGAAAAATTAATAAAAGAGTGGAAATCAAAATTAGGAATTAAATTATGAAAATTAGAAAATCTACAAAAAATGATATTCCTGAATTATTAGAAATTTTTCAGGCTGCGAGAAATATTATGCGAAAAAGCGGCAACATGCACCAATGGCCTATTGGAACTCCTTCCGAAGATACAGTTTTAAATGATATAAAAAATGGAAATAGCTATATTATTGAAAATAATGATAATAAAATAATAGCTACTTTTGCTTTTATTATTGGCGAAGATCCAACATATGGATACGTAGAAGGCGGAAAATGGCTGAATAATGAACCGTATGGAACTATTCACAGAATAGCTAGTAATGGCACGGAAAAAGGCATTATGGATTTTTGTCTGGATTATTGCTGCAAATATGTTTCAAATATTAGGATTGATACCCACAAAGACAATAAAATAATGCAACATTTATTAGAAAAATTTGGCTTTCAATACTGTGGCGTCATTTACTTGATGAATGGTGAATCGCGTCTGGCATATCAGAGGGCGTATGCTATTTAAGCAGGTAAATCTCATTCACAACAAAAAGAAGACTCATATGAGTCGGCTTTTTGTTGTGAGTTACTCTCTTGAAAAGTCATAATTACAAAGTAAATGTTGGCAACATGTAACTCAGCTTACAAGTGTCACTTACTTATAAGTAACATGAGGATGTTTTCTTGGAACAGTGCGTAAAAATTTTACAGCAGGATAGCCCACAAGCATGCAAGTCATAACGTCTAGATTTTCTATTCCAAGCCATTGTTGCAGTTTTTCAGAACTATTAATTACTCTTACCATGAAACCGCTGAAAAGAGCACCAAGCCCCTGAGCATTGGCCATCAATTCCATTGCCTGAGTAGCCATGCCGGAATCCCATGGACGGCTGGGCTTTTCTGAAACAACAATAATTAAGCATGGGGCTCCCCAGAACAAAGTTTCATTTTCTTCATTGGTTCCATCGTATTTAACCGCTTTTGCCAGAATAGAAAAGTTCTTTATTTCGTCTTCACTCATCTTTGATAAATAAATATGGAAAGCTTCCCAGGCTATCTTCTTAAATTCTTCCATCCTATCCTGAACAATAATAAATTGGTTACTCTGGTAATTTACCGCAGTAGCAGTATAACGACCAGCTTCTATCATTTTTTTTAGCTTTTCTTTTTCAACTTTCTTCTTGGTATATTGTCTTATGCTTCTTCTTGATTTCAAAGCTTTAAGTAACAAATCTGAGTCTATTTTTCCATAGTTTTCGTCTGTATCCTCTATTTGGGATAGATCGTATCTTTCGTCAATCATTGAAACAGCATTTACAGGACAAACAGCAATGCAGTGCCCACAGCCCATGCATTTCTTTGCTGTATAGACAGCTTTTCCATTATCGTTTTTTATAAAAGCTCCCACACATTCTTTGACACAAGCGTTACAGCCAATACATTTATCACTATTTATGTTAATCATTTTTCCCCCCATGTTTTCTGTGATTGTAACACATTCTTAACGGTAAGCAATCAAAAAATAAGTTTGATTTCATTGAATGACGTATTCTAAACTTAATTTTGGTTTTATAAAGTGATAAAATAATTTTGGCTAAGTTTTTAGAAGAACACTCATTGTTGGAAAGTATTGTTAAGGATGTATATATGACTTTATTGAAGAAACTTGGAGAATATAGGAAAAAGACTATTACAAGAGCAGAATTAGAGGAATATACTGGGAATATTCCCGATGAAGAACTTTATTCTGAAATAGATATATGTGTTAAAAAAGGGTATTTAGAGCCTGTTATATCTTCTAGAACAAATGGAAACAATCTATTTCCTATTCATGATAAATATAAAGTCATTTTACCAGAAAAGGATTATTCTGGTGTTATAGAAGATATTAAATCTTTACATCCACTGCTGATTAACAATGATTATTTGCTAAGTAAGCCTGATTTGTATTTAAAATATAAAAGTTTTTTTGCATGCATAAATTCCTGGTTATTTAATAATTCAAATAAATCTGTTATTGAGATATCTAGAAAAGAAAGAGCTTTTGAAATATTCAATGAAGAGAAGACCTTGGACAACAAAAGCTTTTGGCAATTACTCAATTCTATTGGTATAAATAAAACCATATTAAAGTTTTATGATACTCCAGAATATTGCTTTAATGACTATATTCCAAGAAAAAAAGATAATCTAAATTTAATTATCTGTGAGAATAAAGATATTTGGTTCAACTTGAGAAAACTCATGTTTGAAGAGGGAATAAATTGTTTTTGTGGACTTAATTTTGATGGTGTAATTTATGGAAATGGGAATAAAATATCAAAAGAATCAGCATTGACAGAATACACCAGATTCTTAGGTTATGACTTTGATTCAGTTAGATACTACTATTGGGGTGATATTGATAAAGAAGGTTTTGAAATATTTAACAGAGTCGTGAATGAAAATCAGCGCATTAGTATTACCTTGTTCATTGAGGCTTATAAACTAATGCTAGACTTAGCTGAAAATAGGATTATTCCTGATAGTGATGATAATCGTAGTCATAATCTGAATTATAATTTTATATATGAATTGTTTGATGCAGACCACGCTTCAGAATTGAAGAAATATATTGAGGCAAATAAAAGATTACCCCAGGAAATAGTTTCTTATGCTCAGCTTAAAAAGGTAGTTGAAAAAATATGAACAGTGCAGTAAAAGAAATTCTAAATGGCTTTGAAAAACGAATTAAATTCATAAATGTAATACGCAGGGTATTAGACTATATATGCCCGAAAGATATTGGTCTGATGTTCGCTGATAGAATGGAGTTAGATAATCTGATTATTGCTGTATTGCTGTATATAAAAGAACGAACATTAGGTAATAATGAAAACTGTAAATTATCTGACATAGAGGAATTTATTGAAGAAGTAACTTACGAATGGTTCCCGGATAAATTTCTAGACTGTAAAAGACTAGCAGCATTTATAGTGGTGACGGCGTTTCAAAATGAAGGTGAAATCAAAACATATGCGAGTTATGACAGTGTTAAAAATGCGTTTGTTAAAATGCCAATTCGATTGCTTGATGAAGAAGATAATAATTATAGACTTACAGATGATGCATTTGATTTCCTTTTCAGAACAAAAGAAATTGAATCAGAAATAGATTATTCTGTTACCCGCTTTAAAATGAAGGAATTCATAAAGCGTGATAATTATTCTGAAGCTCTTGATCAAAGTCGTGAGCTTGTTAGCAGAATAAGAAGTATGAAACAGAGTATGGATAGTTTTCTACAGCGCTGTAGAGAAAATATTACTGAAATCACAGTAGACGAGTATGAAAAAATAATTAAAAAAATTAGAATTCTACTTGAAGAAGAAGCGAAAGAGCTTGAAGATATTAGTAAAGAAGCAAAACGCAAGTCAGAAAAGCTTGAAAAAGCTATGATAAATAATGTTGAAAATGCAACTATAGATGCTCCAATAACTGCTTTGCATCAGGTAATACAGAATATTGAAACTACCATAGAAGAACAAAGAGGCCTAATTAATAAAAGAAGTAATTTATCTGATTCTTATAAAGATATTCTTGAGGCAAATTTTGCTACACAATCTTTTAAGCGAATGAATTTTGAAAAAGATATAATGCAGGTTTTGCGAACGTGCAAAGGTGACCGGTTGAAGGATGCTGTTTCGTTCTTGCTATTTCCACTGACAACGCCAGCCTTTGAAAATTTGTTCAGTGTGGAAAATTTTTATGCTATTCAAAATCCTCTAACTGAAGATAAAAAGCAGATGGGCACAGATTTAGAAGAAAGCGAAGAAACTAAGGAAGATATTGTTGCCAGGAGGAATGAAAGAAATAAAAATATTTGCAAGGCATTATTTGCTTATTTATGTGATAAAGAAAAAACAGATGTAAAAAGTTTTGTGAATTCTTTGAGTGTTCAGGATTTGCTAGAATTCTGTAACGAAAATGTATTACCTCAGGCTATGCTTTCGTTATATGGGATGGGTGAAATCCTTATAGAGAACTGGAATAGCGAAAATGGTTTCAATATGAAGCCACAAGGGGAATTTGAATTAGCCTGGTGGTTGAAGGAAATTCCTGTTGAGCAGCTTAATATGAAAAAAATAATTGTAACAAAGTTAGATGAGGTTTTCCCTATTAGGCTTGTTCTTGGCGATAATAACTGCGACATTGAAATGACTAATTTCGAATTGAGGGTAATAAGATGAATAATAAAACTGGTAAGGTTTTCCATGATTTAATGAAGAAGGGCTGGATTGATAGAACAGAGAATCCCATTGCGTGGGAATGTTTTAATGAAGAAGGCGTTGAAGAAGAACTTAAGACACTTGGAGATGAATTAAATTTTGAAACTTATAGAATGGGCGATAGAATATATATCGTGCCTACTCAGGAAAATGATTTGTTTCTGAAAAATAATATAGATTATCGTCGCGATATTAAGGCAAGCAGTGAAGTAAGGGCGGCTGATTTATATTTGCTTAATTACTTAGCAGTTTATTTAATATATTTGATATATAAGGGCGAGGGTGATAACCCCAAATGCAGAGATTATATTGAAAAAGAAAATTTTGTTAAGTTATTTACCGAACATTGTAGAGAAGTTGAAAGCAAGGCCTTAGGCGAAGAAATAGTAAAAGCAGATTATAGTGAAAATTTTGTTCAGCTTGCAAAAGCATGGTTGCAGAAACCTGATGGAAAGCCGGTTGATAATAAAGCTCTTGATAGTAAATTCGGTATTGTTAATAAAATCCTAATAAAGCTAAAAGCAGACGGGTTGTTTAATGAAAAAGACGGTAACAAGATAGAACCGACAAGAAAGATGAATGATTTGATGCCATATTTTTTGAAAAAAGAACGTATTGCTGCTATACAGAATTTCTTTAATGGAGAAGATGAAAATGCCACAAATTTGTAAATGTAGAATTGTAAACTTTAGATATAACGGTGGCAAGCGCCTTATTGCAGATGAATTATTTGATTTTGGTAATGAACTTGGCTTAGGTGCAAATAATGCTTTAATCGACATGGCAAACGGCATTGGTAAGACTGTAATGGTGCAACTAATGCTTCAGCCTATTATTCCAAATGCTAAGGTGTCTGGCAGAAGAATAGAAAGTTATTTCCAGAGACCAGAAGATCATTGTTTTGTTCTTTTAGAATGGATTCTTGATAACAGCAATGATAAGCTTGTTACCGGCATTGCAATGGCGGCAGGTGAAGAAATAGATACGGGAACTGATAATGAAAGTTCAGGAGGAAAGGGCAGGCGAGTAAGATACTATACTTTTTATACAAAGGAATCTGGCTCTTCCGAATATGATATTGCTCATTTACCACTTTCTAAGAAGGAAAAAGGTGCTTTTGTGCCTGCTTCCTTCAACGATATCAGGGAATTAGCCAAGAGGGCTAGAAATCATATTGCAACTTATTCTGCCGATTCAAACCGTGACTGGGGTAAAAAGATGGCTGAATTTGGTATTCTTCAAATGGAATGGCATACCGTCATGGAAAAACTCAACGTAAAAGAAGGTGGCATTAGTGACTTCTTTGAAGATTTTAAAGACTCTGATGATTTGATAGATAAATTATTAATACCAACAATTGAAAGACGTAGCGAAGCCATTAATTCAAGCAATGAAGATAATAGTCTCGAAACCATGCTGATGAACCATTCTATTCAATATGGAAAGCAAAAGGAAAATATAGCTGAACGTGATTATTATCAGGAAGCAAGAAATGTTTTACTGAACCTGAAGAATGAGGCTGATTCTGTTGCTAATATAAATTATGCCTTTGAAACTGTTAACAGTGATATATGGGGTTTTTATCAGGCATTGACGCACCGTAGGGAAGAACTACAGAATAAACAGGTCGAACTCAGAAATAAATTTGATTCTATTGTTGAAGAAGAAAGAAATATTTATTGGGAAAAGGCTTCCGCAGAATATTATGCAGCAGAAAGCAGATTTGAAGAAGTCAATGCTAATTTTAATGCTGCGGTTGAAGCTAGGCAAAGATGTGATAATGAATTAGCTATATCAGAAAAAGAACTGGCAAAGCTTGATTGTGCAAAAATACTTGGTGAAAAGCTTAATGCTGAAAGTAAAATAAAGGGGTTTAATGATTCTATTAGCGAAAAAGAAGGCGATGAGAAAACAAAGAATGATATAAGAAATCTACAATATTCAGTTGCAAAACAACTGTCTACCGCTATTCCTAACAAAAAAGAAGAATTAAACAAATGCGAAAAAGGCTTAGAATTAAATGAGAAAAAACTAACTGAAGCTGTTGAACGTGAAAATAAATTACTTGAAAAGCAAAAATCCACTCAAAGCAGATATGATATAATCAATGGAAAGCTTGAATTATTACAGGAAAATAATGATAAACAAATAAATAAACTCGAAATAGAAGCGTTTCGAATGCTAGATGGGACTTTTGACGAATTAACTCTTGTTAACGCTCAAAAGAAAAAATGCACTGAAAAGGAATCCAGCGAAAAAGAAGTAGAAAAAGCAAAAATAGAATCAAAAACATTAGAAACTAAGTTCTCGGACTTAGCTAATTCTATTAGAGATTGCAGTGGTGACCTCAAAGTAAAAGATTCTAAGTTATCTGACTTACAGAAGGAAATCGATGATTTTTATTTAATTGAAAATAAAATAAAGGATATTTATGGTAAATATTCTTCAGATTATTCACAACGAGCAACAGGAGCATTGAATAATTATATAGAATCAGAAATTAGAAAAGCAGAAGCTGAGAGAAATAAGATTACTAGAAAACTAGAAAATAGTAATGAAGAGTTAGTTGCTGCCAAAAAAGGTAGTTTGCATATTCCTACTGCTGCAGTTGTGTTTCTGGAAGAACATAGTTACGAATATGATACTTGCGAAAACTATTTGTTAAAACAAGTAAGAAATGAAAAAATCTCGCAGGAAAAATGTGATGATATTTTGGCTACAAATGCTTTTATTGCTTATGGTTTACTGATGAGTGAAAAGCAAAGAGATGTTTTGATTAATTCAGACTTGGATTATTGGCTGCCGTTTGGAGTGCCAATCATAACCTATTCTGAAATAGAAAAAGTATTATCTGGAGAAAATCTGAATAGTAGAATATTGGCTTTGTATTCAAAGAAATATTTTAATGACCCTTCTGAATTTGTTTTTAAATTGGAACAGGAAATCAATGATTTAAATAATAATCTGATTTTAATAAAATCAAGCATAAATGTTTATAATAGTGATTTGAAAGAAATTGTTGATTTTGCAGAAAAAGAAAAGAAAAACAAATCAAGATTAGATGAAAAAGTATCTTTGACTAGAGAAAAAGTTTTATTGGAAGATAAAATTAAAAAACTGGAAGAAGAATCAAATAAATGTAAAATAAAGCAATCGGAAATTAAAATAAAAATTGATAACTTATCTAATGCAATAAAAGACGCAAAATTCTGGTTAAAGTCATTTGATGAGTTGCTTGCTGGCTTAAAAGAAGAAAAAATATTGAATGAAGAGTCTGATGAATTATACAGCAAGCTAAGTGAACTAGCCATAGAACTTGCTTCTGTAAAGAAAGCAAAGAATGATTGTGAAAATAAAAAGCATGAACTGATAGAATTACAGTGTTCGTTAAAACGTGATATAGAACTGATGGAGAATGCTTTTGGTTTTGTAAAAAATGCAACAGAAGGAGATCTTATTGATGGAGAATGGACCAGTCTTTATCAGGAACTTAGGACAAGATTAGATTCTTTAAATGCAGATATTAAACAATTACGTGAAAGAATTGAAGAACAGAATAAATTCATAGAAAACTATAATAAGCAGTTAAATGAAAAGCATAATGAATATAGAATTTCGATTGAAGATTATGCTGAGATTAATTATTCCGACGGTAAACGTGATATAGCAAAAGAACTTGTTTCCCGCAATAAAAGGGAATTGGAACAAAGCCGTGACAATCTGACTTTTATAAGTGGTGAAAAGGGCAAGTGTGAGGCTGCTTTTGAAACTTCCAGATTTAAACTGAAAGAATTCGGTAACAAAGCACTTGAAAGGGACAAAGTTGGTTCTGATTTTGAAAACAGATTGAAGGCAAAAGCAATCGAAAAATCAAAAATTAAATTTGAACAAGAAGAAAATGACAAGACTTATTCAGATACAGACAAGGTCTGGGACTATGCTGATAGATTCTTAGACGGTAAACCTAAGCCAGAAAAGATTTCAGTAATAGATTTGAAAACTATCAATATTCGAAGTGAATATAATAAATTAAATAAAGTTTATGAAAAAGAATCTGATAAACTGAAGGAAGCCGAAAGGCAGCTTTTGATTTCTATCCAGACAAAAGGTAGCAAAATAAGTGAACAGCTTTCTTTGCTAGGCGATTCTATTTGCAAACTTTCCTATTTAATCACTAACAATCCTGATGGAGACAGATTCTATACTATTTCAGAGCGCTTAGACAATAATATTGAAAATGTAGATAAATCTATAAATCGTATTAAAAGCGACTTAGAAGACTTTGAAAAGTCTAAGGAGGATTTGATCCGACAGTGTGTTCTTCAGGCTAAACGCGTTTATGAAGGTCTTAAAGATATAGTAAATGCTTCTAGAATAAAACTGAATGATGACGTTTCAAAGCATATTCTGCGTATCGATTTGCCTGAATTTGATGTAGAAATATCTCGTGGAAACATTGCTAGTGAAATTACAAAGGTTACAGAAGAATTAGCCGGCAAAATGGCTAATGGAGAAGACTGGGCAAAACTTCGGACTCAGGCTGGCAGAATGGTTTCAAGCAACCGCCTTCTTAGAATTTTCTTAAGTAAAGAACATATATCCTTAGAAGCGTATAAGGTTGATGCAAATCCTAAGTTCTCAACATATCGCCAATGGGAAAATACTCAAATACAGAATTCTGGAGCTGAAAAGTTCCTGGCATATTTTGCGATAATTGTTTCAATAATCAATTATAATCGCACAAAAGCAGGTGGTTTTAATAGTAAGGACCAGCGTTCGGTGCTTATCTTAGATAACCCGTTTGGTCCAATATCATCGCCTCACGTTTTGCAGCCTATGTTCGATATGGCTGAAAAGCTTAAGGTTCAACTAATATGCTTCTCGAATATTACAAAAACTGATATTACTTCAAGATTCAAAGTAGTGATAAAAGCTATTGTTAAGCAGATAGCAGCTTCTAATTCTGAACTGCTGACTCACGAAGGCAATGAGCGGATTGAGCATGGCTACTACAAACGTGAGATTTTCTAACATCCCAATGTCTGGACTGGTGTGGTTTAAGGTGCTTTTACACTGTAGGACTGTAGGCCTTTTCGCTTGAATTAGGTTGTGAAAATACGAAGATTGGAGTATATTGTTTGCAACAAAGTCGCGTCAGGTGACTGACGGGCTTGGGCGTTAGCCTAATTTAATTTACGGTGAATGTTGTTTGAATAACACTTCTAAGATGGATATTGTTCGCTGAACCGGGAGGTTTGCGAATTATATCAAACCTCCTGATTTGCCAAAATAGTCGAACAAACTTAGGAGGATAAAATGAAAAACGACTATATTATTCGAAAAGAAACTGAATCAGACTACTTTGAAGTAGAAAATCTTACTAGAGATGCCTTCTGGAATGTATACAGACCTGGCTGTCTTGAGCACTTTGTTTTACATAGATATCGCAGCTTACCTGGCTTTATTCCTGAATTGAGTTTATGCCTCATTGTAGACGGTAAACTAATAGGTCACGTAATGTATGCTCATTCAGAAATAACAACTGATGATGGCAAGCATATTCCGATAATGACATTTGGCCCAATCAGTATTGCTCCGGAGTTCAAACGCAAGGGCTACGGCACTATTCTGTTGCGGGATTCCATGGAAAAGGCAAAACAGATGGGTGGCAAAGCTCTGGCAATCTGCGGAAATATCAATTTTTACGGCAAATCCGGTTTTGTTGTCGCTAGCACAAAAGGTGTTCATTATTATGCTGAACCTAGAGAAAATGAAGTTCCATATTTTCTCATAAAGGAATTGGAAGAAGGCTTCTTGAGTGACGTCAACGGAACCTACAAGGACCCAGATGGCTACGATTGTGAAGGTGTAGATATCGACTCATTTGATTCGCAATTCCAGCCCAAGCAGAAATTGAAGCTTCCTACCCAGATTTTCTCATAATCGAAATCTATAAAAAAACCGTCTCTTTCGTGGAGGCGGGTTTTTATAGATTTGATTACGATAATGTTTCAAATTGTTTAAGCTTATTCATAAAACCGTGATTGTTAGAAAGATTCTAGTTTGCGAAAGGGTAGATGGTATGATAAATTAAATTTATATTATGGTCATTTCTCTGTGTTTTGAAAGGTAATAGACGAATGTATTGTTATAAGTGTGGCAAAAGCTGGAAAAATGTTAATGGTACTAACCAGACTAGATTCTGCCCATTTTGCATGGCTACTTTAATAGGAGAAATACCTGTTGATAAATCAGAGGAACCGTCACAGGTAATAAAAGACATTGCTGAAGGCAAATACGGTGCTTACACTATTTATAATCAAGAAAAGTGTAGCAGTTTATTTGCTAATTTAATACATGAGAAAAAAGATCGTAATTTATTGGAAATCCTGCTTAAATTAGGTGTTGCTGATAGTTTTAATAAGAATAGTAATGAATTAAGCGATTCTGATAAAGAAAAGCTTATTAAAAGCGTTCGTGATAGTCTTTATAACGATTATTTTTCCGAAAAGCGCTTAAGCGAAGGTATAAATTGGTTTGCCAAGGCCTTGTTAGACGTTAACGAACAACAGGCAGAAAATGATGATACACAGTCTGAATCTAGCCAAGAACAGACTTTGGATCAATTATTTACATTTTTAAAGCAGATTTTTAATATTGAGCTTGTTCTTTGTCCTGCAGGTACGTTTATGATGGGAAGTCCAATAAACGAACTCGGGCGTTTTAATTGGGAAATTTATCATAAGGTAACTATTAGCAGTGATTTTTATATTGCTAGATTTCCTGTAACACAAGCTTTGTATAAAGCTGTTATGGGGAATAACCCTTCTAAGTTTAAAGGGGATAATTGTCCTGTTGAACGTGTAAACTGGTTTAAGGCAAAAGAGTTTTGTGACAGACTGAATGAACAAACCTTTTCAGTAAGACCGTCTGAATACAGATTTGATTTACCGACAGAAGCTCAGTGGGAATATGCCTGCCGCGCAGGCACAACAACCTCTCTGAACAGTGGTAAAAATATTATAACAGAAACCGGCAACTGCTCTGAACTTGATAGAGTTGGCTGGTATTATTTGAATTCTGGTGATAAGACTCATCAGGTTGGCGCTAAGAAGCCTAACTCATGGGGTATTTATGATATGCATGGCAATGTGTGGGAATGGTGTCGCGATTGGTATGGCGATTATCCCTCCGGGAACTGTATCGACCCAGAAGGTCCTGAAACAGGTATCAAACGCGTAGGCCGCGGTGGTGGAAGAGACAGCAGCCCAAGAAACTGCCGCTCTGCAAATCGTAACTATGACTTTCCTGGAAGTGAAGACAGTCGCCTCGGTTTCCGTCTAGCATTAGTGCCAACATCAAAAAAATAACAATATTATTCCAACAAACCTTCGTAAAGCACAAAACTTCGTATAACCTACAAAACCTCTAATAACGAGTAACTTCCTAATCGGCTGTTTGGCCTGCTTTATCCGTTATCATCCTGTTATCCATTGCAAAAATGGCGCCAAAATGATAGAATCACAGCACAATTATGTCACTGCAAATAAACAATTTAACTAAAGCTTTTAGCGTTAGAACGCTGTTTTCTGGGGTAACCTTCTCTGTAAATCCGGGCGAATGTGTTGCACTTGTCGGCAATAACGGTACTGGTAAGTCTACTATGATGAAAATCATAATGGGCTTAGAGCATGCTGATACTGGCACTGTAACAAGTCCAAAGGATGCTAAGATTGGTCATCTGCCTCAGGAAATTTTTCTGTCAGAAAATGGTCTGTGGGAAACAGAAAAAGAAACCCTGACTCTTTGGGAATTAGCAACTCAGGCTTTTGATGGCCTTAAAAAAATAAAAGAACGCATTGAGGCTCTTGAAGCCCAGATGGCTGAAGGCAACATCGAAGAAAAGATTCACGAAGAATACGAAAGACTTATTGCCAATTATGAAAAAGAAGGCGGTTATACTTGGCAGGCAAAAACTATCAGATTACTGAAGGGCTTTGGATTTGCTGAAGACCGTTTTCACGAACCGCTAAGAAATTTCTCGGGCGGTTGGCAGATGAGAGCTTATTTTGCAAGACTTTTGCTTACAGAACCTGATTACTTGCTACTGGACGAACCGACAAACTATCTTGATATTGCTTCCATTGCTTTCTTGGAAGACTATTTGAGCAATTACCAGGGTGGCATTCTTGTTGTCTCTCATGATAGATATTTCCTTGATGAATTGGCAACATCAGTTGTAGCAATAGTTCCAGAAGGTTCAAGAACCTTTAGAGGAAATTATTCTGCTTTCCTTGAAGCTCGCGAGGAATGGGCTGCAGAAGCCGCTGCAGCGCAGGAACGTCAGGATAAGGAAAGAAAAAGAATAGAACGTTTTGTAGAACGCTTTAGATATAAGGCTACAAAGGCTACTCAGGTCCAGAGCCGCATTAAGACTCTGGAAAAGATGACTGAGATTGCCCAGATCCGTTCTTTACCAAAGCTAAGCTTTAGATTTCCTGACTGTGAACCTAGTGGTGAAGTTGTTCTTCGCGGTGAGCATGTAACAAAAGCTTTCGGAAATCATCAGGTTTTGAAGGATGTCAATTTTGTTATTAATCGTGGTGACAGAGTAGCAATTATCGGTGAAAATGGGGCTGGTAAGACCACCCTCGTTAGAATATTGGTTGGTGAAGACAATCTTTGGGGCGGTCGTCTTGAAAGCGGGTATAGAACTCATTTAGGTTATTTCGCTCAGGATGAAGAAATTAGTTTCGAAGGTGAGGAAACCATCGAAGATAGAATGCTTCGCGAAGCACCATTTGACGCTGTTCCTGAAGTAAGGAATATTTTAGGTGCTTTCCTGTTCTCTGGTGATGATGTAAAAAAGATGGTCAAGGTGTTGTCTGGCGGAGAAAAGAGCAGGTTAGGTCTGGCTAGAATGATGTTGAGACCCTGTAACGTTTTGATTCTTGACGAACCGACAAATCATCTTGATATTAGCAGCCGTGAGGCTTTACTTAATGCATTGGATGATTTCCCGGGTACGGTAATAATTGTATCTCATGACAGATTTTTCCTTGATTCATTAGCAACACGCATTTTGAGTATTGAAAACGGAAAATCAATTTTGTATGATGGTAACTATAGCCAATACATGTGGGCTAGGGAGCGTCGGCTTGCTGATGAAGCTGATTCTATACAAGCTCAAGGTGTTGCTGGAATAGCTGCTTCAGTAAAAATTCCTGATGCAAAACAACAGGCTAGAGATACTGTGAAACAACAGAAGCAGCTTTCCAATAAGCTTCAAAAGCTTAAAAAAGATATTGAAGCCAAGGAAAACGAAATTGCTGAATTGGAAACAAAAATCAGTGAAGTTGAAGGTCAGTTGGCAGCACCACCTGATGGCTGGTCACCTGCTAAGATAGCAGAGGTTGCACAGCAGCATTCGGTTTTAAATGTTAAGCTTGATGAGGCTATGCAGGCTTGGGAGGATTTGAATTCTGAAAATGAGCAAACCTCCGAAGAATTGAAAGCGATTAGAGAAGGCAGATAATGGCAAAAGCAGCTTATGATAATGATTCTGAAGTGTTAGAAGTAACACGGAATGAAGTTAAGGAACCGTCGAAATATAAGGTTTTGATGCTTAATGACGATTACACAACAATGGAATTTGTTATTGATGTATTAAGACAGATTTTTGGTCATTCCGCTGTTAAAGCAACTTCTATTATGCTCAGCATTCACAACTATGGCATGGGACTGTGTGGAGTATATACGAAGGAAATTGCGGAAGCAAAAATTAATAAAGTGCATAATGCCGCTCGTGCAAAAGGCTTTCCGTTGAAGTGTGAAATGGAGAAGGAATAAGCAATGATTAGTCAGGACTTAGCTATTATTATTCAGGCAGTTATAGAAGAAGCTTCTAATGCAAACTGCGAATTTATTTCTGTAGAACATTTGCTTTATGGCGTTCTTCATGACGAATATGGTTCAAAGATTCTAGAAAGCTGTGGTTGTGATACCACAAAGCTTGAAACTGATTTGAAGAAATATTTTAAGGAAGAAATTCCCAAAATAGATCCAATGTCTTCAAATGTTCCTCAGCCGACACCAGGGTTTCAGCGCGTTTTAGAGCGTATGATGAATAACGTTGCTAGTTCAGGCAGAAATGAAGCTGATGGCAGCGATTTGCTTGTTGCTATTTTCGATGAAGAAGAATCTCACGCTGTTTATTTTCTGACAAAGCAGAAGGTTAAAAAGCTTGATGTCTTGGAATATATTGCACATGGCGGAAAGAAGAAAAATGCCAGTGGTAAGCGCCGAGGTATCGGTATTATTGTGGAACAGCACCACATTAGACCGCAAATGGGTGATGATGAAGAGGGGCCAGGAGTTAGCGACAATCCTCTTGAAGCCTATGCGGAATGTCTAAACGATAAAGCTGCTAAGGGTGAAATAGACCCATTGATAGGTCGTTCCCACGAAGTTAACAGAGCAATAGTTGTTATGAACCGCCGTCGCAAGAATAACCTGATTTTTGTTGGCGAACCAGGTGTTGGAAAGACTGCTATTGTCGAAGGCATTGCACTTAGAATCCAACAGGGAAAGGTTCCTGAAACACTGAAAGATACAAAAATTTATTCTCTGGATATAGGCTCTATGCTTGCTGGCAGTAAATACAGAGGTGAATTTGAAGCCCGTCTTAAAGGTGTTATGAAAGCTATTCAGGAAATACCTAATGTAATTCTTTTTATAGATGAAATTCATAATATCATTGGTGCTGGGGCTACTACTGGTGGTTCTATTGATGCCGCCAATATTTTAAAGCCTGCCTTAGGTGCTGGCAAAATCAGATGTATAGGCACTACAACTTTCGAAGAATACAAAAACTTTGATAAGGATAGAGCATTTTCTCGTCGCTTCCAGAAGATAGATCTTTATGAACCTGATTTGATGGAAACAAGAAGAATTCTTTCTGGTTTAGCACCTGTTTATGAAGTTTTTCATAAAGTAAAAATTACAAAAGGCGCTATTAAGGCTGCAGCAGAGCTTTCTGCAAAATACATAAAAGAATCATTTTTGCCAGATAAGGCTATAGATGTTCTTGATGAAGCAGCTACAATTATCAAACTAAAAAAGAACCCGGAAGAACGTATTGTAAAACGTGTTCATATTGAAAAAGCAGTTGCAAAAATAGCTAGGATACCAACTAGGCAGATTTCTTCCTCTGACCAGGAAAAGCTTAAGAATCTCGAAGCTGAATTGAAGAGTGTTGTTTTCGGTCAGGATAAAGCTATTGAATCAATCGTTCGCTCAATAAAGATAGCTAGAGCTGGTATGGCTGGTGCAAACAAGCCGATAGGTTCTTTTCTTTTTACCGGGCCTACTGGTGTTGGTAAAACAGAAGTTGCTAAGCAGTTGGCAAAAGCTTTGGGCGTAAATTTCCTGCGATTCGACATGAGCGAATACATGGAAAAGCATGCTGTATCAAGATTTATAGGAGCTCCTCCAGGCTATGTCGGTTTTGACCAGGGTGGGGCGCTTACTGATTCTGTAAGGAAACAGCCTTATTCTGTGCTTTTGCTTGATGAAATAGAAAAAGCTCATCCAGATATTTTCAATATTCTTCTGCAGATTATGGATTATGCTACATTAACCGATAATGCTGGCAAAAAGGCTGATTTCCATAATATTATTCTTATAATGACGTCTAATGCAGGTGCGAGAGAAATGGCCAAGGGGTCTATAGGTTTTTCTAAGGATGCAAAAGATGCTGAATGGAAAGGCAAAGAAGCCATTGAAAAACTTTTCTCACCAGAATTCAGAAATAGATTAGACGGCATAATCAACTTCAAGCCTCTTTCTGCTGAAAATATCAGAATGGTTGTAGACAAGTTTGTAGGTGAACTTAACGCTCAGCTTGCTGAACGCAGAGTAAAGATACTTCTTGATGAAGCTGGTCGTGGTTGGCTTGCTGAAAAGGGCTATGACCCGATAAATGGTGCAAGACCACTTGCCAGAGTAATTAACCGTGAAATAAAGGATGCCTTAGCTGAAGAAATTCTTTTTGGTAAGCTGGAAAAGGGTGGAACTGTGACCCTTAGCAAGAATGTCAAGGAAAACAAGCTTAAATTTGTTTATAAAGGTATTGTTAAGCCCAAGAAGAAAGCAGAACCAAAAAGTAAAGTAAAAGCTTAAAAAAGAAAGTTCCAAACAAGCTAGTTTGGGACTTTTTTTATTGGATAAGTAATCTATTTGAGGTTTTTAACGCTAAGTAATATTTGGCTGAAAAATAACAAAAAAATAGTTAAACATTTTTAGACTTCTGTCGATGAGACGCGTGACGTACTTATACGCCCTTAAAAGGATAGTGTCAAAAAACTGTTCTTTAAGTCTTTCTTGTCTATAAAAGGAGTCTGGTATGAAAAAAAATACCGCTATAGCTGCTATTGCAGCTGCCTTGCTTATTGGCTCAGGTGCTTTTGCACAGGGCTATTACAACAATAATTCGCAGGCGCAGCTAAGACAATACGGCTTTTCCAACACAGCTCAGTCAGCTGTATACGGAGGAGTGTCTGCTAATTATTCTGCAGTCTCAGCGGACGTTGCAGAAAGCGAAATGCTGCCCCCTATTACAATGAGCGACTCGTCTAATACGCCGAAACAGATGAGTCTGCCTCCTATTACGGTGTCTGAAAATTCTGGTTCTACAAGAACTAGTAATGTGGCAAAGCCCGTTGCAGCTAAGAAAAAGACTACTGCAAAGAAGTCTTCGTCCAAGAGCAATGAAATCTATTCCCATAATTCTGTAGCATTACCACCAGTAACAACTCTTCCTGTTCCTTCCAGAACTGTTCTTCCACCATTGTATTCTGATACAATGATGACTGTGCCTGTAGAAGAAACTCCGACAAGAGTTCTTGCCTGCAATATGGGTGGTTATACCGGTCTTATTGAAACAATTTCTGCTGATGTAAGCAAGGCTGGCTCGTTTAAGCTCGGCTTCCATTCAAGCTGGTATGATGTAGATAGAGTATATGACCGCTCACTTTCCAATAATGAAAGCGGTGATATGCTCACAATCCCATTGTATTTTAACTATGCTATAACTGACGACTTGGAAGTTGTTTACACAATTCCGATTGTCGACTATACAATTAAATCCAGAATTCTTTGGAAAAACGATATTTCTGAATCAGGTTGCGGAGACTCAACTCTTGGTTTTAAATACAAGATTTTTGACAATCCAACTTATCAGACACGTGGTGCAATTGGTCTTGGTTTCAAATTCCCGACAGGTAATGATGACAAAGGCCTGGGAACTGGCGAAACAGACTTCACGATTTACACTGCATTTTCAAAGAATTTCGAACGTATTGTTGCTCACCTGAATCTTGGTTACACTATGACCGGTGATCCTAATACCCGATATTATCCAGACGGTCTCGCTGACAAATTTTTCTATAACATTGGTATTGAATATCCTCACACTCATAATGTGACTGTTATGGCTGAAATCGCTGGCGAAGACTGGGGTGCAGAAGGTAGTAAAGTAGACGTAATTCCTGGCATCCGTTACAGTCCGACGGAAAACTTCTCTTTTGAAGTCGGCGTTCCGATTGCTGTAACCAATGACCAGCGCTACGGCTACAATTACCGTCTTGTTCTCGGTCTCAACACTTTCTTCCAGTAAAACTCCTTTAATATAAAGAAACACCGCCTCTATTTTGGGATAGGGGCGGTGTTTCTTTTTGCATTTAATCTTTATTTCTTGCCTATTTTTGCATGGTACATTATAATCTAAAATAAGAGTTAATCTATCTCTAAGAGGTTTTATCGTGCTTAAAAAGTGGCTTCGCAAAAAAGGTTCGGCATACCTGATGGCCATCGGGGTTCTCGGGGTATTGACTATTGTCGGCGTTATGGTTTCCAAGATGACCACCTCCGGTCGTTGGAATACTATTTTAACGAGTAATGAAAAACGTGCCGAAGAATGTGCTGAAGCAGCTTCTAATATGGCGTTCAAAATAGTTAAAGATAACATGAACGACTATAACTGCTTTTGGAAGCTATTTTCGAAGCCTACAGAATTATTGCATAGCTGGTTCTTATATTTCAGATTGCCGGCTATGGTTGCTCAGGCTTATTGTGACCCGATTAGCTTTAAAGATGCCAAGGCAAATGGTTTTGACGTTCAGTTAGACCTCTTTAATAATGCTTTGTTTAAGCCGCTTTACGAAGTAGGGATGACCTATATCTATGATACTGTTTCTCCTGACCCCAAGGCTCCATTGGCACCTCTCAAAAGCATGTGCGAATCAATGGGTGGGCGTGTAAGAATTACAACCACAGGTAGAATTAAAAAGGCCTTCGGCATTCTTGCTGACGGTCCGGATTACATTGTTGGTGGTGTCGAAGTTCCTTTGCGTAAGGTTACTGGTTTTCTTAGTAATATTTTTGATAAAGTAAAAATTAAAGGAACTGAAATAACTACTAAGGTTGAAGGTAAGCTCGGAAAAAGCCTTACTAGTGATGAAAACGAACAGCCTAATATTGACCTTTTAAACTTTTTGCCAGATAAACCACTTTTAAAAGCACCAGATATATCTGATTGGACTGTTATTGTGGAAGGGTTTCCGGCACCAATCGGTTGGTTGTTGCAACCTCTTCTTGATAAAATTTTTGCAAAAATATGTGAAGCAGCGGACCTTACTCCTCAGGGGCTTGCAAAGAAAATTTTTAAAGATACATTCCAGTTCAGCATTGACTTCAGTGCTATTACGGACAGAATTGAAGAAGCTATTCATAATTGTCTGCCAGAATGTTTACAAGCTTTTGCCGGTAACATAAGCTGGGATGTGACAGTTGAAAAACAGGGCGTTTTTGAAATAGAAACAGTTGTTGAATATACTCCTAATTATCCTGATGGAAAAACAATTGTTAAAAAGCTTATTACACAACGTGAATTCAGAGTTGCAGACATACAGCCTATAGCACCTGATTATACTTTTTTCCTGGCTAATTCAACTCTTTTGTATGAAAATGCAGGTCTGGAAAATGCTGATAATTGGGCAGGTGATGACGAGATTAGCTGGAATGATGGCAATGGTGACATGGTAATCCATAATATGCCGTCATTAAAAGAAATTTGGGGTTCTATAAAAAATCTCTTCTCTTTTGATCTTAAAGAGCTTTGCCGTGAACTTCAACTTCCGGGACTTGTCAGAGTTAACGGAACCCATAAAATGCCAGTGAAGATTACGATGTTTCCTAAGTTTGCCTTAGACGTTGATATTTTGAAAAAAATGGAAATAGTCAGCCTGCTTTTGGGGCATAAAGAAGGTAATACAGACTGTCATGGTTCACATCCATCTGACGACAGCGATGATGAACATAATGTTATTCCGGGTATGGATAGTGTTACATATAATTTCTTAGCCAAAGGAAAACCATTTGACTGGGGTTATTTCGGTGGTGGTTCTCCTGGTGGGAATGGGTCTTATTGGTTGCCAATACCACCAAGATTTGGTAGAACTTTATTATTTGGTAATTTCCATTTGGAATTCCCATTCTCTTTACGCACAGAAGGCTATTTAACCAAGGTTTATAGCCACATTAAGATGCTTTTGGTAAAGATTTACATTCCGCCGATTCCTATTATTGGTTTTCTCGGGATGGATATTCCGATTCCATGGTTCTGGGCTACTGCTCATGAAGAACCATATGGATTTTGCCGCTATCCTCCATATGAAAAGGAAGATGATGCAAAAGAAGCATGGGACCCCAAAGAAGCCGGTAACCTGCCTGCCAATATTTATTCTCCGGCTCAGTATCTGAAAAAAGCCAGCTATTTTTATAATTCATCTGCTGAATTCAATAAAGATATTGATAACAGATCTATCGAATATAATGGTCAGAAGACTTTTATATGCGATGGTGTTACTTTTGTTAACGATAATCTGAGATTGAAAAAAATGCATGTCATGGGAAGAGGCATGATTATATCGGCTGCCAATATACATATTGACGGTGATATAACCCGTGAGGATTTCGACAAAGACGGTAATGCGACAATATTCTCTATTGTTGCAAGAAATGGCGCTATTATTAGTGGCTTCTCCAAACGAAGCATAACTGCTTGTTGCTTTGCAGACAGAGGGGTTCAGATTCCTATGGGCGGCGGTTTAACTATCCATGGTAACCTTTGTGTAAATAGATTTAATCGTTCTGATATAAACGGTGATCTTGATGTATATTATGAATCATGTCACTGTAGGAGTTCATTACTTTCAATGATTAAGCTTATTTCAAAGTATGATCCTACTCGATATTATGTAACATTTAGCTCTAAACTGTCTTCTTTCCAGTTTGTGAAACCACATTGAGGCGAATTATGAAAACAAAACACGGTGTAACACTTGTTGAAATTACGCTAGCTGCACTTATCCTTGTAACAGCTATTATTCCTCTCATTACTATGAGTCATAACGATGCTTCCAAAGCTGTGGAAACCGAAAAGATACAGATGGCTGAACGTATTCTGGAAAGTGTTAAAAGCGAATTAATGACAACTAAATTTAACACTTTTTATGAACGTGGCGAATTGGAAAACCCTGATAAGAACTATGCAGGACCTTTTGTTCTCTCAGACGGTTATTTCCCGTCTGCATTATCCGAAGTTGTAAAGGTTCAGCAGCAATATAAGGATTTTGAAGTTATTGGAACCTGGAGCTATGTTGTTGATGATTCAGGAAAGCCAGATAAAACTATGGTGCAGGCTGAAGTATCATGTAGCTTCTCTCGTCCTGTTCCTGGACATGACCCGATTATCAGAAAAAAGGCTTTTTTGATTGTTA
Organism: Candidatus Avigastranaerophilus sp.; assembly: GCA_045639725.1. Classification (GTDB taxonomy): domain Bacteria; phylum Muiribacteriota; class Ozemobacteria; order Ozemobacterales; family Ozemobacteraceae; genus RUG334. The sequence continues at coordinate 21,427 of JAZUDR010000018.1, forward strand.
AGCCTTGATTGGAGACATTGATATGAGAAAAATAAAAGGCATTACCCTTGTTGAAATAATGGTAACAATTTTTATTTTGGGAATTATTTCAGTTCCGATTTATTTCCTGCTAGAGGATTCCAATAAAAAAGCTAATATTGCTGTTGCAAGAGATAATATCAAACAGGAAGCAAATAAGGTATTTACTATTCTTGAAAATGATATAACTCAGGCTAGAAAACCAGATGAAGAAGATAGGGATAAAGGGGTAAAATCTCTTACCTTTACAGCTGATTCTGTTATTATGCAGGTAAGAAGACCTGAAGCTGAAGAAGAAGAAAAAAAAATCAGTAAAATGTTTACTGGGGTTAAGCAGAATAATGAATTGAAATATAGATTCATTAAACCGCAATTACACCGCTTCTTAGGCGATAAATGCTGGTTGGTTTCTAAATACGTTGATGAATTTGATATTTCGCCGTCTATTGACGGTTCTGCTGGTAAATATGTTGTCAGTCTTACCATGAAATCTAACATGATAGGTTTAAAAGATGACGAACAGCCAACCTACCATCAGGAAAAAATAATCGTCTGCATGGAAGAAGCGACAGAAAAGAATGACCCATTCTGGCGTGAAGTTGGCGATGTGAATAAATTTTTCGTAACAGAAGGAAATATTCTAGCAGGTTTAAAAGAAGATGCAAGTCAGTTAATAGAAAATTTTGCTCAGACTTTTGGGGAAGCCTTAGGTGATATTGAGAATATGACTATTGGGCAACTTAGAGAAACTGTAGACAGCCTTAAGAAAAATCTCTCTGATGTTAAAACAAATATTGCAGATATCAATAAAGATATAAAAGACCTTGATTGGGAAGCAATGTATGAAAGAAATGGTGTTATGGGTGAAATAGGTGGATTTTTCACTGGTAATACCAATAAGAAGAAAAGAGAAGCCGCGAACAAGGTAAAGCAAAAAATAGCTAGTTTGTCATCGTTGGATGACTTCGCCAAAAATTCTTTTGAAAGCATAAAAAGCAGTGCCAAGAAAGGCATGGATGAAACGGCTATTAAAGCTATGTATGATTCTAAGAAGCAACTTTATGAAGCAAGATCACAGATATTGGAAAATCTTGAAACTGTGAAATCGCAAACCACAGAAGATTTGGGAATTGGCGATCTTACTGATTTAATCACTGATTTATAAAATAATTCTAATATGTTTACAATATGATGAATTATTGCTCCAATAAAAACTCAAGAGCAAGCTTTGCTTTAAATAATTCATTTTCGTCTTCAAATTTTGGATTAATACCTTGATGGTCTAAGGCTGCTGCAAGAATAGGTGTTGTGGTGGCCATTATGATATCAGAATTGGTTACATCTGTTTCCCCTGTATAAATTAAACAGGCTTGATATATTTCCGGATTGGGAGCTTCTCCACCGCCTTTAATCCAAAGAATGCGTGCTTTTTCGTGGTTATTTTCAAATTTCCATGCATAGCAGGCTGATAAGAAAATAGTGTCATTAAAATATAGATTGTTTTTATTTAGAAATTTTAATTCCTTAATTACAGTCTGCCATTCTTTTATATCCATATATTCGCCTGTAAGAGCGATGTTGGTAAATCCAACTATTTTTATTCTAATTGCCTGCAAATTGATAGGATCTTCGCTTAATACCAGGTTTGACCATAGAATCTGTTCTTCATCGTAACCGAGTCTGGAGCAGGCAAATGCATTTAATAATCTGTCTTCCTTCCAAGTTGATTTGTCTGCTGCTTCAAAATAGCTGGAAAAAGATATAAAACAACAAATAGTAGCTATTATTGCATTTTTTAAATTAATTATTTCGAAAAATTTATATCTGAATACTCCAGAACCCAAGATAACCAATAATGGTGTTATTGGAAGTCTAAAGCGAGAACTTACATAAAATGCAATTATTCCCAGACCTAAGAAAAATATGGAAATTAATATTATTTTAAATTTAATTATTTCATTATTTTCTAATTTAAGATTTGTCAGGCTGATAAATAATAAAATAATTAATATCCCGTAGCAAATAGGATTATAGTGGAGAGCGGGGGTAATTGATTTGTGAAAACTAAATGTTTTATTGTTATACTGTTCAAAATTATTAAATAAATAGTAAACTTTTTTGGATATTAATTTAATCCAATTTGTTGGATTTGAGGCTATTTCAGTAATAGTTTTTCTTAACCAGAATTTGTTAAACTCATTTATGTTTAAAGGTGGCTTATTCCCAGTTTCCTTAGAATAAATCAATTCTGCTTCAAGCCTTGCTGGATTTGTGCCTAGTGCCCTGTCTGGAAGATGAATTGTCTGACGATAATATTTCCCATTAGCGTATGGGCTATTTGCTGAATAAATATTAGACGCACCTTGCCATGGTAATAATTTGAATTGGCCAGAATGATTGTAGCAGGCTAGTCCGCCTAATAAAAACATAAATGCTACTGCAAAAATAGATAATAATGTATTTTTTAATTCGTTTTTTTGATAAATGGGGTAGGCTATATAGATTATGCCAAAAGGTAATAGGTTGCTGCGCATTAAACCGCCTATGCCCAACAGAATACCACTTAAAACAAACCATCTTTTCTCTTGGGTATCAATCGCTTTTAGGTATGTGAATAATGAACCAAGCATAAATGTCATTGAAATTGTTGTGTCTAGCGGTTCTCCAGCAAAAAATACTGCTGGAGGATACAATCCGTAAATGATAATTGCCATTGTTGCGGCATTATTATTTTTCCATATGTTTTTTACGCATAGAAAAACAAGAAAAGTACTAATAAAATGGAATAATATTCCAAAAAAGCTAGCTATTAAAAACAGTTCATTTGGATAGTAAAAACCTAGTGAGCATGGAATCGACAATAAGGCTGGATACAGCATTGAGCGGAAAAATGGCTCTTTGGGTAATGTTCCGGCAGAAATCTGCGTAGCTAGAGTAATATTTTCTGCTCCGTCTAATACCGGAGTTTGTCCTAGTGGAGTTCTCCAAAAATAAAATAAATAAAGCAACCCATAAATAATTACAATGATAAATGCAATTTTTATGTGTTGCTTCATTAGTTAGGCTATTTGTTTTACAGAGTTTTCTGCTGTATTTGAGTTATTTACTGTATCAGCTGTTGCACTTTTAAGTAATCTTGCGCTGTTCAATACAACAAAAACAGGACCAAGATTGTGGGCCACAGCACCAAATATTGGGCTTATAAAACCAGCTGCTGCTAATAACATCATAAAGATACTAAAACCAGAGCCTATGAGTATATTCTGATTTATTATTCTTCTAGTTAGGCTAGACAGCGTAAACATGGTTGGCAGATTTGCCATGTTACTACCATTAAGGGCGATGTCTGCATTCTGGATGGCGATGTCCGAGCCACCGTGGGCAATAGCAACACCACAGTCACTAGCTTTCAGGGCCAGAGCGTCGTTGATGCCGTCACCAACAAACATTACTCTGCGTCCTTCGGCTTTCTTTGCATTGATGTAGTCAAGTTTATCCTGTGGAACACATTCAGCTATGACTTCATCAAAACCAAGTTGTTGGCCTATTGCTTCACCAATCTGTTTCTTATCACCTGTTAAAAGAACAAAATGTTTTACGCCAAGTTCTCTGACAGTACTTATTGCGTCTTTCATTTCTGGTCTTGGTTTATCTGAGAAGAAAATTTGACCGATTATCTGTTTGTTATTAGCTACCCAAACGGAGATAGTGCTATCAGATTCTGAGGCGGCAGGAACAGATGATAAGCCAGCATCTTCGCATATCCAGGCTTGTTTCCCTAAATAATACTTGAGTCCATCTTTTTCAGTAGTGACACCCTTGCCATGGATTTCCTGCTGACCAGTATGAACTGGTATTTCTATACCATTTTTGTGCATATAAGCAATAATAGCTTCAGAAACAGGGTGATGTGAACCACTGGCGCACAAAGCGGCTTGTTTAAGTAGTTCGTCATCTTCGATGTCAGCTTGTGGAACTATTTTTTCCAGCTCTAATTTCCCTAAGGTAACTGTCCCTGTCTTATCGAATACCATGGTATCAATATCTGCGAGAATTTCAAGGAATGCAGTATTCTTTATCATGATACCAAATTTTGATGCATGAACAAGAGCAGCAATCATAGCTGTTGGACTAGCTAGAATTAATGCACATGGGCAACTTAATACAAGTATTGCAACAGCACGATTAATATCACCAGTTACAAAGAGTGTAATTGCTGCAACCATTATGACAAGAGGGAAATAAAGGTCTAAGTATTTTTCAATAATTTTAACTATTGGAGCTTTTGATTTTTCAGCGTCCTTTAATAAGGTTACAATTTTGTTGAATACGCTGTCAGAGGATAGGGCAGTGACTTTTATCAAAAGCTTCCCACTAAGGTTAATTGTGCCTGCAAATACCTTTGAACCTGGAAAAGCGTCAACTGGGAGAGATTCACCTGTGATTGGTGCTTGATTTATTGACGAATCTCCTTCGGTAATCATACCGTCTGTTGCTATTGTTTCACCAGGATAGCATACAACAATATCGTCTATCTTAAGTTCAGATAATTCAACATGAACTTCTTTCCCGTCTTTTAATACCGTAGCGTCATGGGAGTTTAACTTTTGAAGTGAAGCAATGGCTTCTTCGATCCCCATAATGCTCTTTTCTTCAAGAAAGTGTCCAAATACAAGAATAACAGGAATAATTGTTGCTACAACAAAGTCCTTCTGCATCATGGCTGCAAGAATAGCAAGACTGACAAGCTGTTCTGTCATGAACTTAGATTCTTTGCTGAATAAACCTTCCAGACCACTCCAGAATACTGGTATTGCAACAAATATGGCTGCAATAGCCAGAATTACCTGAGACATTTGTTGCTGTTCAGGATAAATAAATTGGTAAATAAGACCGGAAATAAGCAATACTATTGCAAAAATAGAATTGCTTAAACGTAATTTTAGAATATTATTCAAGCCTACGGAATGTGCATCTTCATGTGAATGTCCATGATGGTGTCCACAATTACAACCAATTATATGCTCATGCTCTTCATGATTGCAACCGCATCCGTCACTGTGCTCATGATGACAAGAGCATTCATGTTCATGGTCGTGATTGTGTTCATGATTGTGGTGTTCGCAGCCACATTCATGTTTATGGTCATGCTTGCAGTTTTCTTCGTTGTTAATATGTTCGTGCTTTTCCATTAGTCTTCACTTTCATAATAACCGTTTTGAGTGGTTATATTCGTCTGAACAGAACCATTCATACCAAGTAGCAGACTGACATTGCCTTTTGCTGCTTTTTCGTCAGGAAATAGAATAACATTACCTGAGTTGGTTATCAGACTCTTGATCGTATTTGTTTTCATTTCGTGACTAACTTCATCAGGATTCTGCTGGTAAGCTTTATACATTTTCTCAAATTTGCCTGCTTCGGATTCTGCTTTGGCTAGAAGGTTTTCTCTATATGCCATGGCATCATTGATTTGCTTTTCACAATTGCTTTGGGCTTCAGGAAGCTTAGTGGCTTTTAGATTTTTTGCTTTGTTTATGAATTGATGCTGGTCAACATAAGCAGACTGAACATCTTCGAAGTCAAATGCTAAGAAAGGTGGCGGCATCATTTCAGATATTTCAAGTGATACTATTTCTAAGCCAGATTCTATGTCATCGAGTTTTTTCTGAACCTGCGTCTTAACTTGTTCTGAAAGATCTTTCTTATCCTTGGTTAAAATGCCATCAATTGTAAAACGGCATGAGACACTAGTCATTTCGGCTACAACAAGATCGTATAGTAAATCTTCATGAGCGCCAATGTCTGTCCTGAATCGGAAAATCATTTTTAAAGGATCATTGATTTGGTATTTTACAATTACGGATGTCTGAAAAATATTTTCGTCACCAGTGATGCAGTAGCCTTCCAAGGTTGGATCAATGGTAGAAATATTACCTTCCTCATCTTTGTGAAGGTTCTTTTTGGCAGCAAGTTCTTTTATTTCCATCTGAAGAACTTTTTTGGCCGGTAATTTTATAACAGAGTCGAATGGACGTGGTAAAGCAAATATCCAACCAGGCTCATGTATCTGGTCAACATTTTCCTGACCTACTATTTTGCCCATACGCATTATTATGCCTATTTCTTCGGGCTTTACTAATGTGATACCTGAGAAAAGATATGCAATGAAAACAACAACCATAAAGCCTTTGATAAGGCTCATAAAATCGTTAATTGTTTTTAATAACGGAGTTTGAACTTCCGTTTTGTTATTTTGATTCATTTTCTGTTCCATATAGTGCATCAAATGGAGACTGATCGCTTCTTAGAATAAATACAGAATTCTTTTCAGACATTTTTTCAATGGCTTCAAGACTCTTTGTAAATTTATAGAAATCTCTGCCTTTTTTATGAGCATTGGCATAAATTTCGGCGGCTTCACGATCGGCTTCACCTTTTATTTCTGCAGATTTTCTAGTTGCTTCAGCTGTAATTTTGGCGATTTCCAAATCAGTTTCTGAAAGGATTATTGCAGCTTGTTTGCGTCCTTCTGCTCTATATTCAGAAGCATATAAAGCACGTTCTGCGCGCATTTCCTTAAAGATGGCTTCAATGTTGTTTTCGGGGTAAGCAAGTCGCTTTATGCCTAGGGTTTCAATTCCTATACCGAAGTTATCACTTGCTTGTTGTTTTACCGCTTCTAGTATCTGGGCTTCAATTTCAGAAATTTTTAACTGGTCTGGCTTTGTTGAAACTAGATTATTTAGGTCATAATTCCCTAATACGTTGTTCTTTGAACTTGATACCATGCCTTCAAGCTTTTCTTCAGCACTTCTAGTATTCCCTACGGCCTGAAGGAATTTTAATGGGTCATCAACTTTCCAGATAATGTAAGAAAGCAGAATAATAGACTTTTTATCCTTAGTGAGTGTCTGTGTGAATTTGGTATTATAGACTTTACGGCGGCAGTCGAAGAAATAGGCTTTGTCGACAGGCCATGGCCATGTTATATAAGGTCCTGCTTCTGTAACTACACGTTCTGGTTTCCCAAAATGAGTTATTACAGCGCTATAGCCTTCCGGTAACGGTAATACTATTGTTTGGAATAGTATGAGACTGAATAGCAACAGAGCTAGCATTATTCTTAACCAGTAATGCATATAATCACCTTCAATTCTGCAGATTTAACATTATGCGGTCGTTGACACGCATAAAGGATTTATCGATAACATAAAGATTTTTGGTTTTTGCCATTTTCTGTAATGAGTCAAGCTTTAAACGGAACTGTTCCAATTCTGGGTCGGTTTCATAACCGATGATTCGGCTTTCGAAAGATTTGGCTTCACCTATTGCGTTAGCTACAGTAGTTTCTGCATAAGCCTTAGCTGTGAGTTCTGTATTTATAGCGAAAGCTTCTTTCATGCGAAGTCTGTTAAGACTTTCGCGTTTTTCTTTCAGGATTAACATCTGTTTGTCTATCTGGGCGCTGATAACGTCTTCGTATTCTGTTGAAACCTCTAACGGAGGATGTATGGCCAGAATAACTATTTCTACTGCTGTTACGCCAATGTCTGCTTTGTCTAGTTCTGTCTGGAGATTCTTTCTTAAATCAGAAATAAGTGAGTCTCGATTCAGGCTGACAATACCATCAAAGGTTTGTGATACGGTTGCCTGGGTAAGTAATTTATAAGTTAATGCTTCAATATATGCTTCGGGATTCTGAATCTTTGTGACATATTTATAAAGGTCATGGACTTTGTAGTAAAGCTGCATGTCAACAGCTACTATTTCTACGCCGTCGCCTACTAGAAGGAAAAAGTTTTCTTTTGAATGGGCCTTAGACCAGATAAGGTGTTTCTTTTCCGGATCTGGTGTAAAACCTATGTTCATGGTTTTTACCTGAGCTGGATTATGAAGAACCATCGATTCAAAAGGCCACGGCATTTTGATATGCATACCAGGCTTATAAGCTTGACTACCAACTATTTTTCCCATTCGATAGAAAACAGCTTCTTGATCAGGAGGAACAATGACTATGGAAGACAATAACCAGAATATCAGCAAAGCTATGATTGTTACTGGTTCTATGTGGTCTATGATATAGCCAGCCATTTCTGATTTTGATAAATCAACACCAGAAATCAGTTCAAATGTTTTTATCAGACTGTGTTTGAAAGAACGGCTTGCAGCAATAATGCTGACAAAGAAAGGAACCTCATATTTGCTGACTTTATTGTTTAAATGTGCAGATAAAATACGATAGTTATCAAGAAGTCTTTCACATACTAAGCAGAACAGGTATGCTAAAATTACAAAAATTGAATAATCATGAATTACAAATAGTTTGTAAATGTAGCAGGTTTCTTCATCTATGTAGTTCATCGCTATAAAGTAGAGAGCGAATATAAACTGGTATACAGACAAATACTGAAGCATTCTATACCATTGGGCTTCAGGAATAAGGGTTTTGCTATGCTCATCTTTCTGTGTGGACCTTATGCCAAAAACAGAATAGAAATACAGTATTAAATAGGTTCCAGCACAAAATAGTCTGGAATTCAATGGGTCTTCTACGCTTAATCCATGACCCGCAGCCAAGCAGATTATTTCTGCGATTAAGCCACCCCAAACCAAGAAAGAAACGAAATATAATACAGATTTTAAATTCTTTTCTATCTTTGCTAGTTCATATTTATCTTTGAAGAACTTAGATGTTTGGGTTACCAATTTGGAATCTGTTCTGATACTACCGGCTATGCGATTTAATAGTTCGCTGCAGACAAGGATTCCTATGTATAGGGTTATTATTAAAAGCTTATCTAGACCAGCAAATATACCCGAGCCTAGTAATATTAGAAGTATAGTATTTGTAAGAAGCATAATTTTGTACCTTGCAAATAATTTTAGCACGAAAAAGAAATTTAGCAATAAAAAAAGCGACTAAGTTTTGTCTTAGTCGCTTTTTTATTCAGCTTATTTTACATTGCTGTTCCACATTCAGGACAGAATTTACCTTCTACATCAGCGCCGCATTTGGGGCATTTCTTTGATGTTGACTGTGGAGCACCACATTCAGGACAGAACTTGGCACCAGCTTTAATCTGTGCACCGCATTTTACGCAAGCTACAGTCTGTTCAGAAACGTTTGGTTTTCCGCATTCTGGACAGAACTTAGCTGTTGCTTTTATTTGGGCGCCACAACCTTTGCAGGCTATCATTTGAACCTGAGGAACCTGTGAAGCCTGTTGTTGCATTGCGCCCATGCCCATATTTATGCCACCCATGCCAAAGCCCATACCCATACCAACGCCCATGCCAGCCATACCATTCTGGTTACCGGCAGCGGTATTAAGAGCCTTGAGTTGTTCTACGGCAGCGAAATTGCTCATACTAGCTTGGTCGATAGTACCAAGATTTTTGATTTTGGCTGCTGCAGCCTTACCTTCAATAGACTGAGTGTTGTAGGTCTTAATCAGTTCTTTGGTTTCATCGTCAAAATCTGCGCTTTCGATGCGGAAATCTGACATTTCAAAGCCCAAAGAAGAAAATTCTGGGGCAACTAGTTCAGAAATCTTCTTAGAAAGGTCTACTACATATTTGGCGACCTGGCCATAACCGCACTGGGCTTGAGCAAAAGCTGCAGTCATTGGACCATGTATACGGCTTATGATGTTTTCTTTTACATCGGCGGCTGTTACTCTTTCTTTGTTGCTAGCGAAGTTGTTTATGAAATTTCTGATGTCGGTAATATGGAAAGAGAAATTACCGAAAGCTCTCATGTTTACTGTGATGCCATATTTTTCGTCATCGTAGGTGATAGGGGCTTTTGTTCCCCATTTCTGGTTTACAAATTCTGCTGTTCTGACAAAGTAGATATTTGCTTTATGTTCAGAAGTGAAATTCTGCATAATATTCTTGATAGTGGTCCAGAAAGGAACGTTACCAGTACCAAGTTCGAATTTGCCAGGATAGTCGTGAATGGCTTTTATTTCGCCTTCATAAATGAAAACAGCGGCTTGACCAGGATTAACTATGAGTTTAGAACCATTTTTCAACTCGTCGTTAGTTCCGTCCCAACGCCATATCAATAAATCTTCGGAAGCGTCCTTCCATTCTATAACAGACTTGGTTTGATTAGCCCAAAAACCCATAATTTTCCTCCAAAAATAAATGTAAAAATAATCTCAAAAAGAAGTATAATAGTTTTTTAGAAATATGGCAAGGAGTCTTTAATGAATAAGCTATTAGAAGCATTAAATAAAAATGATGAAATGTTGGCAGTGGAACTGATTAATAGTGGGGAAGATATTATGGCAACCGACCCAACAGGGGTTACTCCACTGCATTTGGCTTCTAAGCTTGGAATGAAAAAAGCTACTGCATTATTGTTGGAGAAAGGCGCTGTAGTTGATGCTTTGAATATGGATGGAGTTTCACCGCTTCACTTAACTGCTGCTAGAGAAAAACCAGAAACCTTTGCCATGTTGCTTGCTTATGGGGCAGACCCTAAGAAGATTGAACGCGATGGCTGGACACCATTGCATTGGGCTGGCTTCAGAGGATGTGTTCCTGTTATAGAACAACTTCTGAAATACGATGTGGAATTAAATCTGCCCGACAATGATGGCTGGACTCCATTACATCTCGCTGCTCAGCAGAATCATCCTGAGGCGGTAAAGGTTCTCTTAAAGGCCGGTTGTGATTATACAATAAAAAGTGAAGATGGAATGACACCGTTGGATTTGGCTATCTCGCAAGGCAACAAAGAGGTTATTGATATCCTGAAGAAAGCTATTTCCTGATTCTGTGATCAACAACCTAGCAGATATTGGATGAAGCTAATGAATTGACTGGTGGCAATGCCTAGTAGAAGTATCCAAAGTGGTAATCTGTAGTATTTCATGTCTGTGACACTTTGAGGGTCTTCGCGGGCATCTTCGTTTATATTCTGGTTTTCTTCAGAACCGTCGTTATACTCGCTGATTAGCTTAGACCACTTACTGAAACCATAAAACATGAATCCAATAAGTAGTATAAACAAACAGAAATTAAGTATTACTATCCACATATTATGAATTGGTTTCCTTTAGTGGCTTAGCTTCTTATGAAGCATGCTTTAATGCTATTAGTTCACTGATGGTTACGAAACGATAACCTTCTGATTTGAAGGCGCGTATTAGAGTAGGAAGCATTTTGGCTGCACCAGGATGGATATCATGGAATAGAATGATTCCACCTGGTTCAACGGATTTCATTACTCTATACAAAATTACATCTGGGTTTTTGTTTTGCCAGTCTCGACTGTCGGAATCCCAAAGAACCTGATGCCAGCCATTTTCTTGTAGCATTGCTTTGACACGGGAGCTTGTTGCACCGTATGGTGGTCTTACGATATGACAGTTTTTACCTGTGATTCCAGTTATTACATTCTGGGTTTTGCGCAGTGATTTTAAGCCTGTTTCACTAGAGTTCTTTGAAAGTGAAAGATGGTTCCATGTATGATTGCCAACATCGTGACCTTCGGAAATCATTTGGCAAAGCAAGTCAGGGTAGGTTTCTGCCCGGTTGCCCACTACAAAAAATGTTCCTTTGGCTCCTTCTTTTCTTAGAATTTCAAGAATTTCAGGGGTGAGTGTGTGGTGAGGTCCATCATCGAATGTTATTGCTAGGTATTTTTTGTTTTCTGGCGCATTCAATGAACGGACTATTTTAACACATTCGTCATAGGTTAAAGGCTTGAATTCTTTTATTGTTTTGTTGGTTTGATTGTATTTCTTGGTTTTCTTTGTTTGTTCTGCGCCGTCGGTCTGTCCTGAAATACCACTTGGATAAATAGGAGTAAGTTCAATATTTCCATAGTCAACAGGTGGCTTATAGTTGCCAAGTGTCATTGTTGGAATATGCATGTTTTTGGCTGATAATTGTTGATAAAACCCTAATTGTTCAAGCTGTTGAATTGCTGGTTGAAAATCTGGGCACATTAACAGACAGTTTTTAAAGCATTCGGCCGCCTTATTTAGATTCTGGTCTTCTTTTTCCAAGATACCAAGATTATAATAAATGAGATGAGAGCGTGAATGCATCAAACCAGCTCTGAAAATCATCCTTGCTTCGTCACGTTTGCCTTTTTGTTTGAGCGCGGAACCAAGATTGTTATAAAGATGGATATAGTCTGGCTTTATTCCAATGCCATATTGCCAAAGTTTAATTGCATCTTCTAATTGACCTGCGTTGGCATAAATAATACCAAGAGAGTTTATTGAGGCTACATCTCTTGGATTTCGTCTAACTCTTTCTCTAAGGGTATTAAAATCTTTTTGGATGTCGGGAGGTGTATTCTGGTCAAAGCTATTGCGTGAAGCATTCGCAAAACAACTTTGGCTTAATATTATTAATAATATTGCTAATAGTAGCTTTTTAATTTTTGCTTTCATAATAATTCCCATCTAAATACTTAGGATTATTGTATAATACTTTTTCAAAACATTTCCATATATTCTTTGCACTGTTTTCTTCTTTTTCTAAGTCATGAAAGATTGGTTGCCGTTCCTGAAATGGTGATATTTTGTTGTATATATAAAGGCACAATGCCCTTATTGCTTCAGATGTCTTACTTTGGATCTGTATGTGACTCTTTATTTCTTCTGTTATTGCTGTTCTTTCATTTGGTGGTAACTGATAGCTATATGGAATTCCTGTAAGCAGAGGAAGTTTTTTTATAAATGTATCATTTTTGTGTTTTATTGTTTGTTTTAATAAATTATTTGCTCTTTCATTACAATATTGATATTGGGTATTATCTTTTAAATACATACTTTTTTGAAAGACTATTTCATGTAATAACGCTGTTGTTTCTGAAGTAAAAAATGGTTCAAATATAAAATCTGCTTTTATTTTATTGTTAGTATCTGAAATTATTGCTTTTAAATATTTATTTATTTTTTCACCAGTTTTTACGAAGGTTGTTGGCATATTGTCTGATAATAACGCTAATATGTAAGCTGCTGATAAGGTTGTAGAAGTTTTCCCATAGCATGGCTCTTTTTCAAAGAAGAATGAACCATCTTTATTTTGTAAATTAGTTAAAGAAATAAATAAATTATTAATTACTGTTTTATCTATTTGGAAGCCTTTGGCTTGAGCTGTGTTTATGACTAATGCGGTTGGAATTAAAGAATGACAGGAAAAGCAATTGTTGTTCATTATGTCGCTATTTTCTTTTTTTATAATTAATAATAAATTGTCCTCAATGTGTTTGGTTTGTGATTGGACTGCTTTGAAATATGGTGATTGTTCTGGTGCGGCTTCTGTAGAAGAATTTATAGATGTTACTGTTATTGTATTTGTATCTATATTGGGTGCTGATTCTATAAAAAATAAATAATCTGATTTTTCTTTTCGCGACAGGACATGCTTTTCAGAACCAATTTCCATTACTGCTATATTATGAGAAAGCTCGTTGCCCCAAAAGCTTGGAGAGTATACGGGTATTCTGATTTCTGAAAAATACCAGTGTTCTTGAAATACTAGCTTTATTTTGTTTGAACTGTGTTTTATTGTATACAGATTTTCCCCATACCCTGTGAGGCAGAGCATGAAAGCAAACAATAATAAAAATAGTTTTTTCGAAAAATTATTTGTCACTTAAATCTTCTTTGGTAATTTTATATTTTTTTAATTTGTAATTAAGATTTTGCCTTGTTACACCTAGTAACGAAGCTGCCCTTGAATAATTACCATGAGTAGTTTGAAGGGCCTGATTTATTAGGGCTGCTTCAACTTTTTCAACTGCTTCAGATAAAGGCAGACCAGTATCTGGAATCATTAATGCAGAGGTATCGTCTGATTCTGTAGGCAGTTTTATGTCTGATGAATTTAATTCTTCGCTTTTTCGCATAATAACAGCGCGTTCAATCAGGTTTTCTAACTGTCTGATATTGCCAGGCCAGTTATAATGCTCGAGTATCTCATAAAAATCTGGGGTTGCGCTTTTTATGTTTCTGTTATGTTTTCTAGAATAATATCCTATAAAATAGTCTGCAAGAGCTTTTATGTCAGATTTTCTCTTGCGTAGAGGTGGAATTTCTATTTCTACTACGTTAATGCGGTATAGGAGGTCTTCTCTGAAATTACCTTTTTTTACTTCTTCAGAGAGGTTTTTATTGGTAGCACAAAGAATTCTTACATTTGCCTGTGTTTGAGTTGTTGAACCAACAGCTCGATAGGAGCCGTCTTGTAGAACCCTCAGAAGCTTTGCTTGACTACTTAGAGCCAAGTCACCAATTTCGTCTAGGAATAAGGTTCCACCTTCTGCTTCTTTGAATAGGCCCTTTTTGTCGGCTATAGCACCTGTAAAACTACCTTTTTTATGACCAAACATTTCACTTTCAAAGAGAGTTTCAGGAATGGCGCTACAGTTCACAGGAATGAAGGAATTTGCAGCTCGTCGGGACTTACTATGTATGGAATGAGCTATCATTTCTTTGCCTGTCCCACTTTCGCCAGTTATTAAAACTGTGCTGTCTGTGTCTGAAATATTGTTTATGAGTTCCTGTATTTGTAATATCTCTGTTGAATTTCCTATTATTTGAGGACCTGAATTCTGTTGGTTTTCTGCAGAAATGCCAGGCCCTGTTAGTATTTTGCAGACAGAAGCTTTTAATTCTGTCAGCTCAAAGGGTTTTTGCAAATAATCACTAGCTCCAAGCTTAACTGCTGTGACAGCTGTTTCCATTGATGAAAAAGCTGTCATCAAAATTACTGGTTTCTGTGGAAATATTGCTCTGACTCGGCTTAACAGATCTAAGCCAGTCATGCCATTCATTCTTATGTCAGAAATAATTAAATCACATTCTCTTATGCTTATGAAATCTAAACCAGCAAAAGGATCACTAAAATCAAATACTTCATATCCATCTATTTCTAAGGCGCGCTTAATTACCTTTAATAGTTTTATTTCGTCGTCTATTACCACAATTTTGCTTTTCAATTTTATTCACCTTCTGTTTCTGGTTTTGCTTTGGGTAAGGAAAAAATGAAACTGGTTTCACTCTTTTCTTCTATACGTTCTGCTCGGATGGTTCCATGATGACCTTCTATTATCGCCTGACAGATAACAAGGCCGAGACCAGTTCCCTGGGCTTTTGTTGTGAACAGTGGTTCAAATATATGTTCAGGATCACAACCGAACCCTTTCCCTTTATCTGTTATTGATATTATACAATCGTCATTGTTGGCTTTCGCAGCAACTTTTATTGGTATATTTTCATCGGATGAGGCTTCAATAGCATTCTTTATCAGATTATTAAAAACCTGCATCATGGCGTTTTTATCTACTTTTATAAAGCTATTGAAAGAATCTTCAAAACTGAAGCTAATTTGTTTCATATTATCGGAAAATTGTTGCGATATAATCTTTTTAGAATCTTCAAAAAAATTTTGAAATGAATAACAGATTAAATTAGGTTTGGTTTTGTGTGTGTAAGTTCTCAGATTTTCAATAATATCACGGCAACGTTTAACTTCGTCTATTATTACGGTTACATCTTCTTGCTCTATCGGAAGTTGGTTCTCCAAGGATTCTTTAATCATACCTGCCGACATTAATATTGTGCCTAAGGGGTTGTTTATTTCATGAGCTATACCAGCAGAAAATCTACCTAGGGTAGCCATTTTGTCTTTTGCGGCTAGTTTCTTTTGTGCATCAATAAGGTTTTCTTTTGCTACGGAAAGTTGGTTTATCATCTGATTGAAGCTTTGGGCAACACTTTGGATTTCTTGATAACTATTTTCTGTCATTGCCTGTGGTATTTCTTGCCATTTGCCATCTGATACATTATCTATGCTGTCTTGTAACGTCTTTATCGGTGCGAATATTTTTTTTGCCCAAAAATAACCAAGAATTAGAAAACCTACTATTTCCAATAGTGCTAGTTTCAACATCATACTATTGATTTCTGAACGAGCCAGTGTCGCTACTTGAGCTGAATAACCTGTTATTATATAAAGGTTTGGATTTATAGTGAAGCTTCTAAGTCGGAATAATTCTGTGTCTTGTTTTATTTGTTTTGTGGATTCTGAGTCTTTAATTGAGATTAGTTTTTCAACAGCATAGTTGGCTATAAAGCCTTTGGCGGCCAAAAGTCCTTTGTTGTCAAAAATACAATAGATTTCATCACCCTGAATTTTTATTTCAGGCTTTTTGGCTATTATGATTTTACTATCTGTGTTTGATTTTATTTTGGACTCTGAAATCAGATATCCTGAATATGATAGTGGTCCGGCTGGAGCTAGCCGGGTAATATTACCATTTGTTTTTTCTAGGTTGTATGCTACCAGGCTAGGGGAGGTAAGTGGCTTCGAAGAGGTAAATACTTCAGCATATTCTAATTGAAGATTTTCTTTTAAAGAAGTAAGAACCTGTATAAACTGCTGATTGTTGATTAGATTGTTTAAACCTAAGGAGTCTATTGCCTGACTCATTTCGGCCGCTTGATAGTTTAATTTGTTCTGCTGTTCTGCTAGTTGTTTTAATATATGTTTTTTTATGCTTTCAAGATGGATCAGGTCAGAACTATCTACAGTGAATCCTAGACTTTGCGCGCCCCAAAAGGAAACTAACGATACGACAATAATCGTTAGTAGCATAAAACCTAAAGCTATTTTCGTTCTGATTCCCATAGTTAGAATTATTTTACCTCATAAGAATCTAATGTACAAGAGTTTGAAGACTAGATATTGCTAAAAAAAAATAACCGCTTCTTTGGAGAAGCGGTTATTTAAGGTTCAATTAGAACTGAGTCAGCTTAGCAAAAGAATCTGCTTTGAGGCTTGCGCCGCCAACGAGAGCACCGTCAATGCCTTCCTGAGCCATATACATCTTTACGTTTTCTGGTTTTACAGAACCACCATAGAGAATGCGAACCTTTTCGGCTGTTTCGCTACCGAAGCGGCTGTGGATGAATTCTCTGATAAGAGCGATAGTTTCCTTAGCGTCCTTTTCAGAAGCGTTTTTGCCAGTGCCAATAGCCCATACTGGTTCGTAAGCAATAACGATATTCTTAAGATGTTCTTCAGATACACCCTTAAGGTCGTTTTCGAGCTGATCAACAATGACCTTTTCTGTCTGACCGGCTTCACGTTCTTCAAGCTTTTCGCCTACGCAAAGAACAGGAATAAGGTCATGTTCAAAAGCTGAAATAACTTTCTTGTTAATGAGTTCGTCATTTTCACCGAATATCCATCTGCGTTCAGAATGACCGAGAATTACGAATTCGCAATTAAGGTCTTTGAGCATAGCTGGAGCAACTTCTCCAGTGAAAGCACCTTTTTCTTCGAAATACATATTCTGTGCACCAAGAAGAACCTTGCTGCCTTCTCTGCCCTGATCAACAGGGTAAATCAGTGGGAATGGAGGACAAACTAATACATCAACATCCTTTAAATCTGCGATTAAAGGAAGAAGTTCTTTCATAAAATCTTTAGCTTCCTGGGAAACTTTGTGCATCTTCCAGTTTGCTGCGATAAGTGGTCTTCTAGCCATTATAAAACTCCTGACTATAAAAATTATTTAGAGAATACTTCGATGCCAGGAAGGGTCTTGCCTTCGAGGAATTCTAAGCAGGCACCGCCGCCAGTAGAAACGTGAGAAACCTTGTTTGCACAGCCCATCTGTTCGATTGCTGCTACAGAGTCACCACCACCAACTACTGTAATTGCATTAAGAGTGCCAAGGAATTCTGCAATCTTGCGAGTTCCGTTTGCAAAAGCGTCTTTTTCGAATACGCCCATTGGACCATTCCAAAGAACTGTTTTTGCTTTTTTAAGTTCAGCTTCAAAAGCCTTGATTGTTTCAGGGCCAATATCAACGCCTTCAGCATCTGCTGGGAGGTCTTTTAGATTATAAGTGCCACATACGGTGCTGAAATCTTTTGTAGCAATTACGTCCTGGGTAAGGAGAAGCTTTTTGCCAAGCTTTTCTGCTTTTTCGATAAGAGACTTAGCGAGATCCAACTTGTCGTCTTCACAAAGAGACTTGCCAATGTTATAACCCTGAGCTTTGCGGAAGGTGTAAGCCATACCGCCGCCAATGAGGAGGGTATCAACCTTTTCAAGAAGGTTTTCAATTACAAGAATCTTGTCGCTTACCTTTGCACCACCCATAATGCCTACTAATGGGCGTTCTGGAGTCTGTGTTACTTTGCTGAGGTAAGTAATTTCTTTTTCCATAAGGAAACCAGCATATGCTGGAAGAGTGTCAGCAATACCAGCTGTTGAGGCATGAGCTCTGTGAGCAGTACCGAAAGCGTCGCTTACGAAAATGTCACCAAGAGAAGCAAGAGCCTTTGCAAATTCTGGAACATTCTTTTCTTCTTCTTTGTGGAAGCGGAGATTTTCAAGAAGTGCTACGTCGCCATTGTTGAGGGCATTAACTACTTTTTCTGCTTCTGGGCCGATACAATCATTAGCAAAAGCTACTTTTTTGCCAAGAAGTTCGCTCAAGTGAGCGACAACTGACTTCAGAGAATATTTTGCAACAACTTCTCCCTTTGGACGGCCAAGGTGACTCATGATAATGAGCTTGCCACCGTTGTCGATGATGTGCTTGAGTGTTGGAACAGCACTTCTCATTCTGGTATCATCAGTAATGTTGAGATTTTCATCCAGTGGAACGTTGAAGTCAACTCTGACAAGTACTTTTTTACCGCTGACATTAACATCTTTAATTGTTCTGAACATTGTTTTAATTCTCCTGTGTAAAAAAGATGAAACTTGATTCTGTAATTTAATTACTTTTACGCTAGTTGGCGTAGTTCATGTTTATTTTTTTTACTTTTTGTTTTGTTAGTGTGAATCTAACTTTGTTTTAAATTAAAAACGGTGCCCCTTATATACTCGGAGCACCGTTTTTTGTCAAGCTAATTTCATTATTTTCTCAATCAATTACTTCTTAAGAAGTGATTTGATTGATTCTGCGTTGAAGAGATCGCCGAGGGTATCAGAGAAACCAGATTCTGATTCAGCCTGATATTTTCTGAGTTCCTTAGCATCGCTGTCCATGTTAGCTTCCTTGATGGAGAGTTTCAGTCTGCGATTCTTGCGGTCAAGTTCGAGAACCTTATAGGTTACTTCATCGCCAACCTTAACTGCTTCAGCGGGGTTGTTAACTCTGTTAGCAGAAAGCTGAGAAATGTGAACAAAACCTGTTACGTTTTCAGCAACTTCTACTTCAGCGCCGTTGTCGAGAAGAGCAGTGATTTTGCCCTGATGAATGCTTTCTTTTGTATACTTGCGTTCGATTTCTTTCCAAGGATCATCCTGCATTCTGCGGAGTGACAAACCGATTTTCTGTTTGCCCTTGTCGATTTCGTATACAACTACAGTTACCTGATCACCAACTTTGAGAACATCTTCTGGCTTTTCTACATCGCCCTGCCAAGAGAGTTCAGATACGTGGAGGAGACCTTCAAGACCGTTAGCCAACTGAACGAAAGCACCGTAAGAAACGATATTCTTTACAACGCCAGTTACCTGTTCGCCAATCTTGTATTCGTATTCAACCTTGTTCCATGGATCGTCAGTAGTCTGCTTGAGACCGAGAGACAATCTGTGGTTAGCTGAGTCGATATTAAGAATCTTTACGCTAACTTCCTGACCCTTTTCAAGGATTTCTTTTGGATGGTTAACTTTCTTTACCCAATCCATGTCAGAAATATGAAGGAGACCTTCAACACCCTGAGCGATTTCGATGAAAGCGCCGAATTCAGTCATATTGTTAACTTTGCCCTTAACGATATCACCGATCTTATACTGAGAAGTTACCTGATCCCATGGATGTGGAAGAACTTCTTTGTAAGAGAGAGAAATTCTCTTCTTGTCTTTATCGATTTCTTTTACTACTACATCGATTTCGTCGCCAGTCTTTACAACTTCGCTTGGGTGCTTAATGTTTCTAGCCCAAGAAAGGTCAGAAATGTGAACAAGGCCTTCAACGCCTTCTTCCAATTCTACGAAAGCACCGAAGTCCATAAGGTTCTTAACCTTACCATGATACTTCTGACCAGCTTTGTAGTTGGTGTCTACAGTTTCCCAAGGATTGTTCTTCTTCTGCTTGAGACCAAGGCTGATTTTGCCCTTTTCTGCATCCATCTTCAAAATCTTGGCTTCTACTTCGTCGCCTGGATTTACAACTTCGCGTGGGTTAGAAATTACTGACCAGCTGAGGTCGTTTCTGTGAATCAAACCTTCAACGCCGTTGCCGAGGTCTACGAATGCACCATATTCAACGATTCTTGCAACAGTGCCTTTGATAACATCATCAACATGATACTTAGCAAAAATATCAGCTTTTGCTTTGTCACGAACTTCATCGAGGATAGCGCGTTCTGAAACTACGATGTTCTTGCGCTTGCGGCCGAATTCAGTAACGATCATCTTGAAAGTCTTGCCGATGTTTTCTTTTGCGTTCTTACCGTGAGAAAGCTGGCTCTGTGGAAGGAATGCTCTGTTACCAAGAACAGTTACATTGTAGCCGCCCTTGATGCGTTCTTTGAGAACGCCTTCTACTGGAGTCTTGTTCTGGAAAGCCTGGTCGAGTTCATCCCATGAACCCTGTTCCTGAGCTCTGCGATAAGAAAGAAGAATCTGGCCCTGCTTGTCATCGATCTTCTTAACATAAACCTTGATTGGGTCACCGACATTATATTTGTCAGCTTCACCAGCATCAAATTCTTCAGATGGAACGATACCGTCAGACTTATAACCTAAGTCTACGTAAATGCCACTGTTGTTCTTATCGATAACAGTGCCTGTTACGATGGCCCCTCTGGAGATAGGTCGGAACTGTTCGCTTTCGTTAAGTGCCTGTTCCATAGTCATCTGGTTTTCATTAGCACTTTCTTGTTCCTGTTTTGTATTTTCTAAATCAGTCATGGTTTCCTCCGTTGGGATCAAAGCGTCCCGAGTGTTTGTTACAATTATGATAATCCGATCAATAACCTGTTCAATAGTCATTGCGGTGGTATCCAGCAAGACTGCATCCTTGGCCTGGACCAAAGGTGCTACATCTCTATTGGAATCAAGCTGGTCTCGTCTGGCGATATCCTGCTTGAGCTGTTCGAGGTCTGCTTCAAAGCCTTTTTCGATTAAATCGCGATAACGTCTTTGAGCTCTTTCTTCGATTGAAGCTGTTAAGAAAATCTTTGTTCTAGCATTTGGGAAAACAACAGTTCCAATGTCTCTGCCATCTACTACCCATTTGCCGTTATTACCAATTTCGCGCTGAAGCTTGGTCATAACTTCACGAACTTCCTTAACTGCAGATACTGCAGATACGTTCTTGGAAACTTCAGGAGTTCTGATTTCCTTAGTGACTTCTACATCTTTAAGAAATACACGTGGTTGGCTAGAATCTTTGCTGTGCTCAAATCTGAGACCGCTTTCTTCTGCGCAGCGTTTGAGCGCCTGATTGTCTGAAAAATCAATCTTTTCGTTCAGTGCTTTAAAGGTAACTGCACGATACATGGCACCAGTGTCTAGATAACCATAACCAAGCTTGTCAGCAGCTTTCTTTGCTACAGTGCTTTTGCCAGCGCCGGCAGGACCGTCTATGGCAACTACTTCACAGAAGTGTTTCTTATTCTGCAATTTCAACCCGAATATCTCCTAATTGAGATGTCGAAAACTAAGTCCTCGACTGTTGGGCAGAATTGTACACTAAATTGAACTAATATGCAACTATATTTTTTATTTTTTATGGTTTGGCTTGCCTAGCATAATGGCAAGAATCTGGTCATCAGTTTCAACCATACCCTGTGAAGCTATTCTACCAATATTTGCAAGGCTGGTTTCAATATCGTCACCCAAGACTCCGTTGGTTGTTGGCAATCTCAAACCTTTAATAGCCATCATTGCTGCCTGAAAAGATGAGTCTGCTGCACAGACAAGTTTCATCGCGCAGCCTACCTTAGCACCGTCACATATTACGCCAGTGATACTGCCAACCATATTATTTATTGCAGCAGTCGCTTGTTCTAAAGTTCCGCCCATCAAATAGGTAATGCTTGCTGTTAACCCAACGCCAGCGCATACTACACATCCGCACATTGCAGAAAGGGTTCCTGTGTGGTGCTTTATAACGCTTGTAATACCATGAGCAATTGCTAATGCCTCTGATAACTTTTTGTCATCGGCTTTGAGTTCTTTGGCTAAGACATAGAGTGGTAGTGAAATTGCTAATCCTTGATTGCCAGAGCCTGCACTTGTCATTACTTGTAGGTCACATCCTGACATTCTTGCATCAACTGCTGCTGAAGTCAGGGCTTTGGCTTTGTTGATTATATCGTTACCGATTAAGCCCTCTGAAATCATTTCATTATAAATATTTCCGATATTAAGGAAGCCTTCGCGATGCAAACCGGCTTCTGCTACCTTTATATTCATTTTGACTCCATCAAGCATAATCTTTCTTATGTCTTCTGAAAGATTGCCGATGTTATTCCAGATTTCTGTGAAAGAAGCTTCGGACAATGCTTTGCGCTGAGCTAATAATTCGCCGGCTCCATTGTCGCCTGTGGAATGAGATGAAAATTGAACTGTTCCGTTCTTTTCTAAAAGAATTATGTTTTCATGGCTTCCTGATATTACGCACCTGCCAACGTTATTTAAATCATCTGTTACAGATACGTCCATATAAAGCCCATGTTTTTCTGCTACAAGGTCAATTTTTATAACGTCGTTCTTTACCAACTCTTGGGCTTTTGACAGCCATTCGTCTGTCATGTTTTCCAACAGTGTTAAATCCGGATTTATAGCTGGGGAAAGACAGCCTAGAGCCGCTGCAAGTATGATACCTCTTTGCCCACCAGTGCCAGGAATGCCTACTTCCATAGCGTTCTTTAAAAGATTGGTAGATAACTTTAACAAGACCTTTGCTATATTACCAGAGGTTTGTCTTTTTGCATGACAAGCGCCAAGGGCAATGGCTATCGGTTCTGTACAGCCAAGAGCTGCCTTCAGGTCCATTCTTAAAGTTTTTTCTAACACTTCTAAGCTGGTCATTCCTATTCTCCGATTGTTATTTTATTTCTTAGAATGCGTCAAAACCGCCACTAAAACCATCTGAAGATGCTTCACTTGGTTTTTCTGTTGCTTCTGTAGGTTTTGTGTCACTGGCAGTAGTTGTTTGGGGGTCTACTGTATTATCAGCAACTGTTTCTGCTGGCTTTTCTGCAGAAGCATTTTCTGTAATAGGTTTTTCTTCCTGTGACGCTATGTTTTCTGTAGAAACAGTAATGCTGGCTGTAGTTTCTTCTGTTTTTGCTGCATTGTCGGATGAAATGGGCTTAGCTTCTGTGGCTGCTGGTTCATTGTCGAAATTATCGAACCCACTGCTAGCAGCTGGTTGGTCAGAAGTCTTAGCTTCATTGTCGAGGCTATCAAAACCACCTTCAAAGCCATTGCTTGAAGCAGGCTTATCAGCGTCCTTTGACTCATTGTCGAAGCTATCAAAACCACCTTCAAAGCCATTGCTTGAAGCAGGCTTATCAGCGGCCTTTGGCTCATTGTCGAAACTGTCGAAACCACCTTCAAAGCCATTGTTTGAAGCAGGCTTATTAGCAGCCTTTGGCTCATCGAAACTGTCGAAGCCACCTTCAAAGCCATTGCTTGAAGTTGGCTTATTAGCAGCCTTAGGTTCGTTACCGAAACCACCAAAACCACTATCAAAACCGCTTGTTGTGGATGTGTTATTGTCATTGAAGCCGTTTGCTGTATTGTCAGATTTTCTCTTTTCTACGGCTTGTTGAATTTCTTCCTTAGAGGGTTTTAAGCTTTTGAATCTGTCTGGCTTATATTTGTCTGCGCCATTTTTCTTGGCTCTAAGCATATCTTCATCTGTTGGAAGTATTATGTCTTCTGTTCCAAGCAAAGGATCTTCGTATATGGCACTCGAACGGTTTTTGGAAAATGCTAGGTCGTCAAGGTCATTGAGACCATGAATTCTTGCATATTCTTTCTTGTAAGTGGTTTCTGTTGGAGCAAAGCCAATAATATCTTGTATTGCTGGCGAATAATTTACTGTTAAACCGACCACTACAATAGCAATCATAGTTATAAGCTTAATAAGAATATTGAGTGAAGGAGCAGATGTATCTTTGAATGGTTCACCTACAGTATTAGCAACAACTGTTGATTTATGGCATTCAGAACCTTTTCCACCGTATTCTCCGTTTTCAATGAATCTTTTCGCATTGTTCCAGGCTCCACCAGCATTTGACATCATAGTTGCCAAGGCGAGACTTGCGATAATGCTACCGACTATCATTCCTACTACACCAGCTACACCAAGGAACAGACCAACCAAAACCGGAATGATGATAGCAATTAGGCTAGGAGTTACCATTTCCTTCAGAGAACCATATGTTGAAATAGAAATACAGGCAGAGTAATCTGCTTTGGTTTCACTATTGAACAGTCCGGCTATGTCTTTAATCTGTTTGCGTATTTCTTCTACTATGTTGTTGGCTGCTTTTCCTACTGCTTTTAGAGAAAGAGCGCTAAATACCAAAACTAGCATTGAACCAATTAAAATACCTACAAGAACGATTGGATTCATGAGATTGATATTGTAATAACTCATGAAGTTTTGTATCGTTGCCTTTTCAATAGGAATTCTCGTGGTTTCTGTTGTGTATATATATTTGCTTAGTTCTGCGCTACTAAAATTAGCTGCTTTGATTAATGACATTCTGATTTCTTCAAAATATGCACATAGAAGTGCAATTGTAGTAAGAGCAGCAGAACCTATGGCAAAGCCTTTTCCTATGGCTGATGTTGTATTTGCAAGAGAATCAAGTGATGTAAGACGCTTTTGGGTTTCTGGTGACATGCCAGACAACTGTGCGTTTTTACTTGAATTACCAATTATTGGGCCAAAAGCATCAGTTGCTAAGGTGACACCAAGTGTGGATAACATACTTACTGCTGCTATTCCTATTCCGTAAAAACCTATTGCTGAATTTGAGAAACCGTCTGCGAAACCATAGGCTAGTGTGATAGCAAAACAAATTGTTATTATTGGTATTGCTGTTGAAAGCATACCAGTAGCTATACCTTCTATAATTACTGTGCCAGGACCGGTTGAAGACTGGTCTGCAATGTAAAATGTCGGTTTGTAGTTTTCAGATGTATAGTAATGAGTTGACCAATTGATGATTATTCCAGCCATAAGACCAGATATAATTGAACCAAGAAGCTGGAAATGATGAGGCAAAAGCGAATTTATTAGTGCTATGCTTCCTATTGCTGTGAAAAATCCTGCAAAATTGGTGCCGCGGTTTAATGATTTCATTAATTCGCTTTGAGAAGCATCTTCTTTTGTATTCACGCAGTAGATGCCAAAGATTGAGAATACAATGCCTACACCGGCTATTGCCAATGGAAGAAGAATTGAATTCAACTGATAACGGAGCAGGTCCTGAGTGTTGAAGGCTGCTGCGCCAAGGGCTGCTGTCGCGAGGATTGAACCGCAATATGATTCATAAAGGTCTGCGCCAATAGCTGAAATGTCTCCAACATTATTACCTATATTGTTGGTTATGACAGCAGGATTACGTGGGTCATCTTCCGTAATATCGGTTTCTGTTTTGGTTATTAGAGTAGCGCTTATGTCTGCAGCCTTGGTGAATATGCCACCACCAATTCTGGCAAACAATGCTTGAGAAGTTGCACCAATGGCAAAAGTAAGCATTATAGTGGTGATTTCAGTGTAACTATGTATTGCAAAAATACTATCCTTGAACATGCCTTGGTTTTCAAGAACATAATTTAGGATTTTCCACCATATTGAGATATCAAGAAGACCTAAGCCGACTATAACAAATCCGGTTGTTGCAGCGCTCCGGAATGCAAGCTGAAGGGCAGAATTCAAGGATTCTCCTGCTGCTACGGCTGTTCTATTGCTGGCGCTCGTAGCTGTTTTCAATCCAAGGTAACTTGATAGTGCAGAGAAAATACCTCCCGTAAGGAAGGCTATTGGGGTCCATGGGCTTTGCACTTCTAGGACGAAGGCTAAGAATGCAAAAAAAGCAAAAGCAATAATGAAGAATAAACCAGTAATCTTGTATTGAGCAAATAAGTATGATTTGGTTCCTTCTTGTATATAACCTGCTATTTCCTGGTTCTTTTCATTACCAGGATTTGATTGCTTCATTAGGGAATAAAAATAATATGCATAAACCAAAGCAAGCAAAGAGCCTGCTGGGGCTAACCAAAACAGTTGAGCTGCGTCCACTATGGACCTCCTTGAGTATTCTATCCTCGCTTAGATATACAATTTTATTGTATCGCACAAGTAAACTCAAGGCAATTATATTTTTTGTGTCTGTGATTTCTTTTCTAAAAACAAAAAGCCTCGCATGAAGCGAGGCCTTTCGATTACTTAATTATTAATCAGGCATTTGTCTGTTCTTGCTGAGCTGGAGTTTCAGTAGTTACAGTTGATGTTGTTGTATCATTATCTTTAGAAGCGAAGCAGCAGAAAACAATAAGAATGATACCACAGATTGTTCCAAGACCACCGAGAAGAATTGCTGCAAGACCACTAAGAGCAGCAACAATGGCACCAATAACTGGGATACTAGCAAGTATGGTAGCTCCTAAGCCAATGATACTAGCTAAAAGACCAGGAACAGCGAGAAAAACTAACCATTTTGAACGGCCAGCATCAATAAGTCTTCTCATGGTTGGGCCAATGCCCATTACTCCTAATGCTATAGGAGCAATTACATTGATAACAGGAATACAAGCTAATATGCAAGATGCAATTGATAGACCAAATGCATAGGTCCAGAACTTGGTTCTATTTAATTTACCGTCGAAAACAAAACAATCCTTCAAAACTTCCATGAAGTTTGCTTT
>JAZUDR010000019.1:0-3864 GCA_045639725.1 Candidatus Avigastranaerophilus sp.
CATTAAATTCTGCTTCTTTTGCTGATAAATCAGTGCTGATTGTTACATCTGATTTTGCACTGTCAAGACCAAAGTTACCGCCTCTTACAGTTATATCTGTAAGTTCAAGATTACCTTCACCGATACCCTTGATATAAACAGAGTTACCTTCAGCAGAAAGCTTCTGGTCCTTGTTCAGGTATACGCGAAGTCCCTTTCCGTTTGCCTGACCGATATCTGCAGTGTCAGAAAGCAATGATACCTGGCCAATCTTTGAATTGATATAACCAAGTTCATCAGCCTGGATTCCATTATAAACGCTATATATATTGTTCAGCGCTCTTAACATTACTTCAGCCCCTGAATATATAGCAGCTATAGTAAGATTATTGGTTCCAGCCTGTCTGAGGTTAACCATGCCATCAGATCTTGCAGTAACTGCACCTGACATATCTGTGGTAACTGGTTTTTCTTTTGTACCTATAGATTTTGCTCCACCTTCAAGAATAAGGTCTTTACCCTTGATGTTGATTGGAGTATCACCCGTATCATTATAAGTAAGAGTATTATAGACACCGTTTTTGCCATATATTCTTACGTTACCTTTTCCTGCATCAACATTAGCAAGATTAATTGAATTTCCAGCAGTATCAGCCAGATAGACATTTCCATTGGCTGTTGCATTCAGAGCACCAGTGGCGTCTATGCAGATAGAATTAACATAATTGATAGTAGCTTTTGTATGATCCTGCTTATCACCTGCAAAGCCCCATTTGATGTCTGAAGCTTCAGTTCTTGCCAGTTCTTTCAAGGTTTCAAGGCCAGCATCTGTCTGAAGATTTGTAATATCAACAATCTTAGAGCCTTCATCTCTACCAATACCTTTGCCGGCGGTAAGAGTTATGTTCCTGCCTTTGATATTGGCATCTTCCTTAGTTTTGTCATCTATGCTGGAACCAGATTCTTTATTAATGATTGATTCCTGTAAAGCATAAAGAAGCTCATTCTGAGTCCAGCCATAAGCTACAGTATTATTCAGTGCATACCATTCGCTATTTTTGTCTTTAAGCTGGGCATCAAGCCATTTGTCTGCTGTAGTATAAGAGCCAAAACTCTTCTTCAGAGTCTGATATTCTTCGTATGTAGCAGAACCTGTTTCAGACGGATTTGCAGAAAAATATTTCTTAAGCTCCAGATATCTATTGAAGCTTGAATAAGTAGCAGACTTATAATCTGCCAGGGCTGCCTGTTTGTGTTGAGCTGAGTTATCCTTACCATCCTGAGCAATAATGCCAAGCTCTTTCCATTTTGCGATAAGTTCTTCGGCACTCTTATTTTCAATTTCTTCACCCTTTGGTGGTAAAGCATCAAGGAACGAACCTGCAGTTGTCAAATAAACATCACCAGTTCTTGATACAATCTTGCCGATTCTCATATCACCAGCAGTCTGATTAAGAGAAACATCCTTAAGTGCTGTTGCATTTATTGAAGCAGAAAGAGTATCACCAGGCTTTACAATTGCCTGACCAGCCTGAATCTTCAAAGCAGCATTTGATTTACCAATACTTCCACCAGTGCTTTCGAGGTTGATTCTATCGCCTTTCACGTCAAGACCGGTTCCACCAGTAATCAAAGAAGCATCTGCAGTTACATTTACATTGCCTTTATTAGTAACAGCAGTAAGCTTAACTTCACTAGAAGTGTTTCCAGAAGTAGATTTAATTCTAGCATTAACATCACCAGTATTCGTAATTGCACTGAATGTGCCGCTATTTGCAGAAAGTTTCTGCTCAATAGCCTTCTGGGCTCCAATGCCAGTAGCAGCATTCATAAAGACGTTGTTAGCCTTGATGACGCCACCCTTCTGTTCTATAGCACCATTGGAAGATGTTAAATTAACTTTTCCTGAATTAGTAATAATATCAGACATCAGTGTCAGATTGCCGACATTACTGATACCAATATTGCCGTCACCACTCAGGAAGCCGACAGTTATTGGATAATCTGCCTTAATAGAATGCTGGAAAGCATCAACACCGCCTTTTTTCAGAACAGACCAAGAATAATGCGTGCCAGAAGCGTGTATGAAAGTATTATATTTTGTTCTACCACCTGTTTCTGGTCCATATTCCTGATTAAGGTATTTATTGAAATTAAGTGTATACTCTTTTCCATTGAGATTAACATCAGTAAGAATAAGACTGCCAATCTTCAACGGTGTGTTTTCAAGATGCTTAGGAGTTATTTCATTCTTTTCAATTCTTTCCCTTAATGTGTCTGTTGTTTTTTTGCCATAATCAATACCACCCCAGAACAGGAACTTATAAGACTCTTCATGTCTGTATTCATCAAGGGTTTCATAGCCTGTAGTCCAGGTATATGTAAGACCTGATAGCGGATCATACTTAGATGCAACAGTGCTAGTTTCCTTGTCTGGCTTATTCAGGTCACTTTCCTTAACAAGATACCAGGTCTTTGTGCCACTTGTCCGCATTTCAGTTTGTGTGCCAAGAATGCTTCTGCCACTAGGATCTTTATCCTTTGCAAGGTCAGTTATAGAAATAAGACCTTCTCTATTGCCAGCATCAATCAATCTGGTTTCAAGTTCATAGGAAGTCTTGTTATCAACAGTAATATTGGCAGCGCCATCTGCGGCCAGAATCTTACCACCGCCAGTATTTGAAATCCTACCTGTCAGATATATCTTACCACCACCGGCTTCAACTTCTTCAAGAATAATCTTTTTGGTTTCAGGATTGAAATATGCCTGTACAACATATTCATAACAGCCTTTTGATTCATTCCAAAGCATACCGCCTTCATTGAGCATACAATTCTGTTCAAGATAGGCTTCAGTAATTTCAGGTTTTTGATTAGACTCATATTTGGAAATAATTTCATTAATTCTGTTCTGAGTAGCTGCTGAATTTTCTATAGTTAATTTGTAGTCAGCATATCCGCTCTGAAGCAAACCGTTGATATTCAGGTCGTCACCGTTCAGATATACTTCATCACCGGCAATCCAGACACCGCCCTCTGATTTATGAGCATCATCAGGATTTTTCTTTTTCCATTCTTCAACATACTTCAGAAGTTGTTCCTCAGTCAGTGATTCATAGATATCTTTTGTGCATGTTGCTGTAATACCTGCTGAAATGGCATTTTCCTTACTCTTTGCCCATTCCTTTAATACTATGTCAGGAGTATAACCAACATTTGTTATACCCTGTGAATAGCCTTGGGAAATAGAACCGTTAGGAGCACTGAGAGATATGGTTGCACCGTTTATTGAAGCAGTATCACGAGCAGTCTTACCCTGAAGTATAATATCCTTCTTGGCGTTATATATAACAACAGAGCCTTCTTCATTTCTGATATGACCATTAATTTCAACATTTGTTAATGGAGCATAACTTGTGAGTGTCTGGGTCTTCCCATCATCATCCTTATATTTAACATCATAGGTCGCTTTCCAGTTTTCATTTACTTCAATCTTTGAGCCAGTTGCGGAATCAGTAAGAGACTTAGCAACCCTTAGTGTAGACTGCGCTTTATTACCAAGCCCTACATCATTAAGAACAATATCGCCACCAGGCACTTCGATTGTAAGGTCATTAACAATCATATACATGTTAGAATTATTATTAATGACTATTTCAGGAGCACCCTTTGCCTGAAGCATACCCTTACCAGTTACCTTGCTGCCCTCGTCGGCTTCGATATAAATGTTACCACCCGAACCTACCATTTCCGGTATCTCAACGTAGTCTATCATCAAACTGCCAATGACAGCATCACCCTTCGGGTCATAAAGATTGTATTTAAGCATTTCATTTTTCAGTCTTGTTTTTTCAGCCTGATAATTTAAACCAACCTTTGTACCCG
>JAZUDR010000020.1:0-2097 GCA_045639725.1 Candidatus Avigastranaerophilus sp.
GTCTTCTTGGCTTCTTTAATCTTTTCGATGATAACTGCTGGTTCAAGACCTGCGTTGGTGGGAATGAAGTGGATTGGCTTAGCAAGAGCATTTCTTACGATTTCAACACCGAGCTTGTCTTCTACAGAAGCCTTGAGGTCATCAAGACCAACCATAGCATTGAGAAGAGCAACGCCGCCGCCTGCTACAACGCCTTCTTCAACTGCAGCACGGGTTGCGCTGAGAGCGTCTTCTACTCTGGTCTTTCTTTCCTTCATAGCAGTTTCAGTAGCAGCACCGACTTTGATTACTGCAACGCCGCCAGAAAGCTTAGCAAGTCTTTCCTGGAGCTTTTCTTTGTCGTAAGAGCTGGTGCTTCTTTCGATTTCAGCCTTGAGCTGACCGATTCTGTTCTGAACGTCAGCAGCTTTGCCAGCGCCTTCTACGATTGTAGTAGATTCCTTGGAAATAACCACCTTCTTAGCTGTGCCGAGGTGTTCAAGAGAAGCATTTTCAAGCTTGAGACCAACTTCAGCGCTGATCTTGGTGCCGCCAGTGAGGATAGCGATATCTTCGAGCATGGCTTTGCGTCTGTCACCAAAAGCTGGAGCCTTAACTGCTACACAGTTGAAGGTGCCGCGGAGCTTGTTTACTACGAGAGTTGCAAGAGCTTCGCCTTCGATGTCTTCAGCGATGATGAGGATTGGGCGTCTGGTCTGAACAACGCTTTCAAGAACTGGAAGGATTTCCTTAATATTGTTAATCTTGCTGTCAGTAATGAGGATGTATGGATTTTCAAGAACTGCTTCCATTCTTTCTGGATCAGTTACCATGTATGGGCTTACATAACCCTTGTCGAATTCCATACCTTCAACGAAATCAAGAGTTGTATCGAAGCTCTTAGCTTCTTCAACAGTGATAACGCCGTCTTTACCAACTTTATCCATTGCTTCGGCAATTACATTACCGATTTCAGTGTCGCGGGCAGAAATAGTAGCAACCTGTGCAACGCTTTCCTTCTTGTCGTCGATTCTTACAGACTGTTCGTGAAGGGTCTTAACAACTGCGTTAACAGCTTTTTCAATACCACGCTTAATATAAATAGGAGTAGCACCGGCTGCGGTGTTCTTGAAGCCTTCCTGAACGATAGCCTGGGCAAGAACTGTAGCGGTAGTAGTGCCGTCACCAGCGATATCGTTGGTCTTGCTGGCAACTTCCTTAACGAGCTGAGCGCCCATGTTTTCAAAACGGTCAGCAACTTCGATTTCCTTAGCGATCATAACGCCGTCGTTTGTTACTGTTGGAGAACCAAAGCTCTTGTTAAGAATTGCATAACAACCCTTTGGACCAAGTGTAGAACGAACTGCATTTGCTACGGTATCAACACCTTTTTCAAGTGCTCTGCGAGCATTTTCACCATACTTTAGCTGTTTAGCGGCCATAATTTATATCTCCTATAATAATTTATTTTTTTGACTTAATTAATAGATGTGTTGTGAATTATTCAACAGCGAGAACGTCGTCTTCCTTCATGATGAGGTGCTTAACACCGTCTAACATGATTTCAGAGCCGGACCATTCAGTGAAGTAAACCTTGTCGCCCTGCTTTACCTGCATTGGAATAAGGTTGCCCTTCTTATCGGTAAGACCTTTGCCAGTGAAAACTACTGTGCCGGTCTTAGGCTTTGCCTTAGAAGCTGTATCAGGAATAATGATACCAAAAGCTGTCTTTGTTTCTTCGTCGGCTGGTTTTACGACGATTCTGTTACCCATAGGGGTGAGGTTCATAATGTTTGTTCCTCCTGTTAAATTTGTCTGTTAAAATTTTATATCTAGCATATTGCAAACCCCGTGCCAAAATTAAAAAATAGCATCGGAAGCCACTAATCGGGGATTTTGATGCGTTTTTTACCGTCGCGTCGGTACAAAATGCGACGGTTGTGCGACGTCACTTCTGTTATTGGCAACGGATAACAAGGATGAGAACCGGATGGAGCAGGCCAAGCAGGCCGATGAGCAGGCCATTTTTTTAGCCTCGGTATTAGATAGTTTGTGGTTTCCTCTAAGAAGTTTTGTGCTTTGCCGAGTTAGCAGAATATAGGATAACCCCTGATAAGG
>JAZUDR010000021.1:0-3883 GCA_045639725.1 Candidatus Avigastranaerophilus sp.
ATCTGAAGGTATAATCGGGGTATCGCCTCCGACAATGATATAATCATCAGCGCCATGACCGCCACAACCAAGCGTTACAATAGTCATGACAGTAAGAATAATAACAGGAAGTATATGTTTTTTCATGGTCTGGCTCCATTATGTTAGTCAAAAATTAGGGTCTAATCCGATTAAGCGTGTAGTGTCAAAGGTGCCACCGCAACCGGAGAGCGTAAGAACAACCATAGCGATAAGGCAGATATAAGTCTGAGAGCGGGAAACGGGGCTCGAACCCGCGACCCTCAGCTTGGGAAGCTGATGCTCTACCAACTGAGCTATTCCCGCGATTTGGTAAGAATAATATAGCAAAATTACAGAAATTTTTCAATACCCCGCTAAAAATAACGAACCGGCTTGATGCCGGTTCATTTTGTAATAGTCGATTGTAATTATGATTTAGTTCACAGCGTGAAGTCTGGTGCCAGAGGCAGGAACGATGTCGTTTGGTTCACCAGGCTTCTTCTTGTCGTTGTAAATCATGTCGCGGTTTGGAGAGAAGGTTGGAACAATAACCTTGTATTTTTCGATAACTTCTCTTGGGCTTGCCTTGAGAGATGCAACCTTGAGGTCTGCAATCTGCTTCATGAGAAGCTCTTCATCGACTTCTTCAGGCTTAGCAATAAAGATTTTCTTGTTCTTGGTTGCAGTAATGCCTTCAGAAGCGGTAAGCAATTCTTCGTAAAGCTTTTCACCAGGTCTGATACCAGTGAACTTGATTTCGATATCCTTGCCGACTTCAAGACCAGCCAGTCTGATGAGGTCTTCAGCCAAATCAAGAATCTTAACAGGTTCGCCCATATCAAGTATGAAAACTTCGCCGCCCTTTCCATAAGCACCGGCCTGAATAACAAGCTTACTGGCTTCAGGAATAGTCATAAAGTAACGAATCATATTCGGATGAGTAATAGTGATAGGACCGCCACGTTCAATCTGAGATTTGAACATCGGAATAACACTACCGCGGCTTCCCAGAACGTTACCAAAGCGAACGGCAACAAATCTTGTTGAGCTTCTCTTTGCGAAACACTTAACTATCTTTTCTGCAGTGCGCTTGCTGGCACCCATTACAGATGTCGGGTTAACAGCCTTGTCTGTGGAAATCATTACGAAGCGTTCTACATGATACTTGTGAGCGGCTTCGGCAACATTGTAGGTGCCCACAACATTGTTCTTTACAGATTCTTCAGGATTCAATTCCATCATCGGAACGTGCTTATGCGCAGCAGCGTGGAATACTATATCAGGCCTGAAACTGTTAAACAGATAGTCGATTTTTTCCTTGTCCTGAACATCTGTGATAATAGGAACAAGCATGGCATTACCAAGGTCTGAGCTTCTAAGAAGTTCCTGGTGAATAGTATAGATGGAGTTTTCGCCATGGCCCAGCAGCAAAAGCTTTTCTGGCTGGAAAGGAAGAATCTGGCGACAGATTTCACTGCCGATACTTCCGCCTGCACCAGTAACAAGAACGGTCTTTCCAGTAACATAGGCAGCGATTTCTGCAAGATTGATTTCAGAAGGAGCTCTTCTGAGAAGGTCCTCGATAGCAATATCACGAAGCTGCAAACTTACAAGCTTGCCGGCAATCAAATCCTGAAGGCCGGGCAAGGTCTTGAACCTAACATTGGTGTTCTGGCAAAGCTTTACAATTCTGCGAAGCTCACTACCCGAAGCAGAAGGAATAGCAATAATAAATTCATCTACATCGTAAGTTTTGGAGAGATCATTAATCTGTTCGGTTTTACCAACAACTCTTACGCCGTGGATAATCTGACCCTGTTTTTCGTCTGCGTCATCAATGAGACCGACAACTTCAATGGGAAGATTCATATTGCGCTTTATTTCGCGAACAATGCTTTCACCGCCTTGACCAGCACCAATAACCATTACACGCTTAGTCTTGCTTGTAGTCTTACTGAACAACCAGCCTCTGAGAGGGCTCATTTCGATAACGTTAATGATAGCCCTTGGAGCAATACGAAGGGCACCAATAAGCATTACAAGCTGCATCCAATCAATAATAAGAACTGGTTTTACAGAGGAGAAATCTGATACATAGAATGAGGAAAGAACCTTGATAGCAGAAAAACCTGTTACAGCAACAACAACAGCAAAAGCGTCTAAGAGAGAGGTAAAGCGCAAGGTTCTGTTATAAAGACCAAGAAGCCAGAAAACAAGAAGCCCAAACGGGGTAACAGTAGGAATAAATAATAGCAGTTTTTGAACCAGTTCTGGTTCCAAGGTCCCGAATCTGACCCATATAGCGGCCAGCATAGAGAAGGTTATACAAATAATATCAGCCAAAACGAAGAGAATCTTCTTCAAAGGCGACATATAGTGAAATATCTTTTTTTCCATGCCAAAGTCTTTTCCTG
The DNA here is from genome assembly GCA_045639725.1 of Candidatus Avigastranaerophilus sp. GTDB lineage: Bacteria > Muiribacteriota > Ozemobacteria > Ozemobacterales > Ozemobacteraceae > RUG334. Next base: position 2,415 of record JAZUDR010000021.1, read on the forward strand.
TGTAGTTTATAGCATCCCTTTTATGTACCGCTTCTTATATCTTAATCGGTACACTCATTCTTAAGAGACGAATTTTATCACGACTTTATAAATATGTCACTTTTTTTTAATTAAACAAGTAAAAAAATAAAAGGCTGATGAATAAGTATCATCAGCCTTTTAATATCAATAAACATTAATTCGTTGAAGCATAAGGCAAAGCGAACATATTAGAAGAAGAAGAATCACTCCCCATCAAAGTAATCGTACGTCCGCCCAAATCAGTGGTACTTGAAAAAATAATACTATTAGAATTATGACTTACAACAGTAACCGAGGGATTGTTTGTAATATACATTGTGGTATTATTACTGAAACAAGAACCAGTTACAGTATAGTAATAAGTCGAAGAAAGAATTCCAGAATCCTTACTTACAGTAACATTTGAAATATGAGGAATCAATATTATACTACCAGCAACAGACTTATTATTACAATTCAAAGCAACATTTGTCTGTCCATCGGAAAGCATAGCATTTTCAGGTATCACAAAACGAATTTCATAATCAGTCCATGAAGTGATATTATTTACAGAAATACCACCTACCATTATATTTGCACCAGCAGGTCTGGATTCACCAAAGCCACCGTTGTTCGATGATATTGTTACTTCCTGACCTAAATATGCTTTATTGGGAGAAATATATGATATGGTAGGATTAAAAACAACGTATTTTATAGGATACTGATAAGAATTACTCCCAAGCATATTACCTGTTTCAGTTACCTTTATACCAATATTGGAAGTTGTATTAACCAGATTATCCGGTAACATGAAAGTTATAGATTCATTACTCCAATACAACGGACTTATATTGGAATTTTCACAATAACTACCGGACATTGAAAACAGAGTCAAATTCTTTTTTTCTGTTCCAAAACCATTACCACTTACAGTAACGTAGCGGTTAGAGTTATTATCATAGCTATAAAATACCGATGGAGAAATACCTGTTATAGTAGCCTTAGTTAAATCACCACCATTAAATTCGCATAAATACGAAGTTGTCTTGTTACCACTACTGTTTTCAACAGTAAATGTACCTGTAGGATAAATCTCCTTTGTAGTATTTACTAATGTAAAACAAATCTGGGTATCATTCCAAGAGATACCATTAGACACATTAGAACTCATTCTAACGGGATTTAAAACACTACCATTAGAAGACGAAGATGGGTTATACCACACACTACCACTATTACCAAAATTAGCACCACAAAGAGTAACTCTAATGCCATCACTAACAGTATTATCGCTTGTTATGGTTGAGTTTCTGCCATCTGGAGTGACACTAGAAATTACAGGATTGTTGAGAGAGCCATTATTAGATGCGCTCCCGCAACCGGTAACGACCAGGCCGATAATCAACAGACACATGGTTATTAATTTATTCATAGTAATTTAAGTATATGTACCGATTTTCCAAGCG
>JAZUDR010000022.1:0-22907 GCA_045639725.1 Candidatus Avigastranaerophilus sp.
CCTTGGAAGCAAGGCTTGCAACGGCCTCACAAGCCCAGTGGGAATCAGATATATCTTTAAATGGTGCAGCAACTGCTGCTCCTGCTGTTATGCACAGTAAAATGGCACAAGTATTTAAAATTGAACTTTTCATGTGAAAACTCCTCTAAAAATTTGCGTTATATTATTATCAATAAAGAAGTTTGTCAACTTTTTGTTGCAGCATAAAGCCGTTCATAATTCGTAACGCATAACTTTATCTTTTATAGACGCGGTGGGTAGAAGGGTGATTAAATAAGCTGTTGGCTTGTAGCAATTCTCAATTATGGCATAGCACTAACTTGCTCTAAGCAGCAGAAAGTATCTAATAGCGTCAGCTAAACAATCCTCTCTTAGGCCCGAATGGCCGCCCTTCTAGCGCTAGCGCCCTCCTAGGCCAATGGCCGCCCTCCAGCGCAGCGGCCCTCAAATTATGAATTAAGTTGCTTCTGTTTGATTAGTTCGATTAGCTTGCGTCCCTGCTCATCAGTGGGGTTGTCATCGGGGGTAATCAGTGTGTCACAGAGCAGGGTTGCAATATTATTCTGAACTTCGGCAAAGCCGCCAGTAGTGGCAAAATATGACTTAATGCCTTTTTCAGATGTAATGCATATCAGACCTGGTTCCATTACGCTCATAAGTGGCTGTCGGCCGTATAAAACACCGATGGAACCATTCCAGCCAGGGAACTGCAAGCCAATGCCTTCTGTTCTCAAGGTCTGTTTGCCAGGTCTGACTATTGCTATTTTAAAGCTTTTACCCATTATTTTCTAAGCTCTTCTGCTTTGCGTTTAACGTCTTCAAGACCACCGCACATAAAGAATGCCTGTTCCGGATAGTCGTCATAATTGCCTTCTACGATGTCTGCAAAAGCATCGATGGTTTCCTTGAGCGGAACATAGCGGCCCTGATGACCTGAGAATTTTTCAGCTACAAAGAATGGCTGAGACATGAATTTCTGTATGCGGCGGGCTCTGTTGACGGTAATCTTGTCTTCTTCAGAAAGTTCTTCCATACCAAGGATAGCGATGATATCAAGAAGTTCCTGATAGCGTTGCAGAATTTCCTGAACACGTCTGGCTGTTTTGTAATGCTTCTTACCGATGATGTCAGGAGACATGAGTCTTGAATTTGATGCCAGAGGGTCAACTGCCGGATAAATACCAAGTTCAACAATCTTACGTGAAAGAACGGTTGTTGCATCAAGGTGTGTAAAAGTTGTAGCCGGTGCCGGGTCTGTAATGTCGTCTGCAGGAACATAGATTGCCTGAACAGATGTAATAGAACCCTTATCAGTTGTAGTAATTCTTTCCTGCAAAGCGCCCATTTCTGTGGCCAGGGTAGGCTGGTAACCAACTGCTGACGGAACGCGGCCAAGGAGAGAAGAAACTTCGGAACCAGCCTGAACAAATCTGAATATATTGTCTATGAAGAGAAGAACATCCTGAGATTCTCTATCTCTGAAATATTCTGCCATTGTAAGCGCTGAAAGAGCAACACGCAGACGGGCTCCTGGCGGTTCATTCATCTGACCGAAAACAAGACAGGTTTTGTCCATAACGCCAGACTGCTTCATATCAAGATAAAGGTCATTGCCTTCACGGGTTCTTTCGCCAACGCCGCCGAAAACAGAAACACCACCGTGTTGTTTTGCGATGTTATTGATGAGTTCCATGATAAGAACGGTCTTACCAACACCGGCGCCACCGAACAGACCGATTTTACCGCCCTTTGCGTAAGGGGTAAGAAGGTCGATAACCTTCAGGCCTGTTTCAAGGATTTCAGAGGTTTTGCCCTGCTGCTGAAAGGCCGGGGCTTCTCTATGGATAGCCCAGCGTTCATTGTCGGCGGGAACAGACTCACCACCGTCGATAGTTTCGCCGAGAACGTTAAAGATTCTTCCCAATACTTTTTCGCCAACAGGAACTGATATTGGAGCTCCTGTATCGACAACATTGAGACCACGGCTCAGACCATCAGTTGAACCCATGGCTACTGTTCTGACTACGTCGTTGCCCATGTGAAGCGCAACTTCCAGAACAAGTTTTTTGTTGCCCTGACTGGGATTTATTACTTCAAGTGCATTATGGATACTTGGCAGATGACCTAAAGAAAATTTAACGTCTACTGCAGGTCCCATAACCTGTATAATTTTACCTTCGTTCATAGCTACTCCTAGTTAGAGGTCTGTGACCCTGCAATTACTTCATTGAGTTCCTGGGTAATCTGAGCCTGACGACTTCTATTAAGCTCAAGCCTCAATTCTTCCAGTTTTTCATTTGCACGGTCTGTAGCAGAGGTCATTGCAACCATTCTAGCGCACTGTTCTGCTGCAACAGATTCTAAAACAGCCTTTAAAAGACTGTTATACATATATCTTGGCAATATCTGGTCAAAAATACCTGCCGGTGACGGGTAAAAGTCATATTCCATATGAATCTTTTTGCTATCAGAAACTTCTTCTGATTCTTCTGATAGCAATACGCTGTTTTCTGGAATAGGCAGTAACTGCTGACAAGTTATTGGGTGATTAACAGAAGAAACATAACTAGTGGAAATTATGTTTACTTTGTCAGTTTTATGGTCTTTGAACTGTTCATAAAGCTCTTTGGAAAGAGCAAACAGTTCATCGCCAATTTCTTTTATATTCAAGCTTTCAAAAGCTTTGGCAATGGGTATGTCCTTCATCTGGAAGAATCTTATGGGCTTTTGGCCAATAACATAAAGAGTCTGCTTTTCCAGACCTTCTTTTGTAATCTGCTTCAAGGCAAAGTTATGAAGTTCCTGGTTGAAGCCAGCGCAAAGTCCGCGTTCACCACCGATTACGATAGTAGTGATATGCTGAACCTCGCGTTCTTCAAGGGCAGGGTGCTTAAAGCTTTTTACTCTGCTTTTTACATTGCGTGATAGTTCCAAAAGTTTATTGATATAAGTCTTGGATTGATTGACAGCTTCAATCGCTCTACTGAGCTTAGCTGTAGACATCATTTTCATGGCGTTGGTAATCTGCTGGGTAGCAGTAACGCTTTTGATTTTTTGTCTTATATCACGTAAAGAGGCCATTTAAGCTTACTCTTCTTCTTCCAATGTTACATTGCCCTGCTTTTCCTTCAATTCTTCAAGAGCCTGCTGGGCTTTGAGTTCCTTTGAATGATAGCGTGGCATATAAAGCTTGCTGAGGAATTCTTCGATAATGGCTTTCAATTCTGCACTTAATTCTTCTGTAAGTTCATAATTTTTATCAAACTTTTCGCAGAATTCCGGATGCTTTTTATGGACATATTTAATCAGCAGACTTTCAAAACCGCTGATTTCCTTGGTTTCCAGCTTGTCTGTATAACCATTGGTAGATGCAAAAATTGCTATTACCTGGTCTGTAACAGTCATACAGTCATGAACAGGCTGTTTGAGAAGTTCTACAAGATGTTCACCACGGCTGAGCTGGTCCTGAGTTGCTTTATCCAAGTCCTTAGAGAACTGTGAGAAGGCTTCCAGTTCACGATACTGTGCCAGTTCCAGTCTGAGTGGACCTGCAATCTTCTTCATTGCCTTAACCTGGGCGCTGCCACCAACTCTTGATACTGAAAGACCTGCGTTAATTGCTGGTCTTACGCCGGAGTTGAAGAGTGAAGCCTCAAGAATAATCTGACCGTCTGTAATAGAAATTACGTTGGTCGGGATATATGCAGAAGCGTCACCGGCCTGGGTTTCAATGATTGGCAAAGCTGTAAGTGAACCACCGCCTAATTCCGGAGACAGACGGGCTGCTCTTTCCAATAGACGGGAGTGCAGATAGAAAATATCGGCTGGGTATGCTTCACGTCCCGGAGGGCGTCTGAGAAGCAGGGAAACCTGACGGTAAGCTACTGCGTGCTTGCTAAGGTCGTCATAAACACAAAGAACGTCGCGTTTGTTGTCTCTGAAATATTCACCCATCGCACAACCGGCAAATGGGGCGATATACTGCATTGCTGCGGTATCTGAAGCAGAGGCGACAACGATGATTGTGTTCTTCATTGCGTCGTATTTGCGCAGTGTTTCAATGAGCTGGGCTACAGTTGACATCTTTTGGCCGATAGCTACATAAACGCATATTACGCCAGTATCACGCTGGTTAATGATTGTATCTATGGCTATTGAGGTCTTGCCTGTCTGACGGTCGCCAATGATAAGCTCACGCTGACCACGACCTATGGGAATCAAAGCGTCAATAGCCTGAATGCCTGTCTGGAGAGGAACTGTAACTGGCTGGCGATAAATAATACCAGGGCTTGGACTTTCAACGTTTCTGCGTTGTGTAGTAGAAATAGGACCATTTCCATCAATTGGATTACCAAGGGCGTCAACTACACGGCCCAGCATTTCCGGACCAACCGGAACTGAAAGAATTCTGCCTGTATCAGTAACTATGTCGCCTTCGTGAATATCTTCGTCTGAACCAAGAACCAGACAACCTATATTATCTTCTTCAAGATTCAGAACATAGCCCTTAGTGCCGTCTCTGAATTCGACAAGGTCTCCGGCCATGGCTTTGGGAAGCCCTTGAACACGGGCAACACCGTCACCGACCTGAATGACACTGCCGGCTTCAACTGCTTTGGTATCAACAGTAAAGCTTTCTATTTCTTTCTTCAGAACAGAAATAATTTCTTCTGACCTGATTGTCATAGGCTGTCTCCTAGAACATGGCAAGAGTTGGGGCATCTGCTAACTGCTGTCTCCAGTTGCCTTCAATCTTGCTCATCTTTTCTCTAAGCTCTTTAACACGGGCGTCTATAGAGTCGTCAACAACCTGATTGTTTAACTGAACAATAAGACCACCGACTAAATTGCTGTCGATAACTTCGTCTACTTCTATGGAACCAAACTTCTTGGAAAGAACATCATGAAGATTCTTCTTTTCAGTAGGATTCAAAGCTACCTTGGTTCTTACGCGGATGCCCTTGACGCACTTTCTGTCGTGGTAAAGCTTACTGATTTCTTCAGCAATCTTTGGAAGCTGCTGTATGTGGCGTTCTTCGATAAGCTTAATTACGAAATCTGTTACGTCGCCTTCCATTTCCTTAGAGAAAACTTTCTTGAAAAGTGCTATTTTCTGTTCATTTGGAACAGTCGGGCTTTCGATAACTTCACGGAATTCTTCGTTTTCAGTGTAGATTCTTACGAATGCCCTGAAATCGGAATAGCGTGGCTTAAGGCCTTTTTCATCGATAGAAGTGAAGAAATCTTCAGCAAACTGCTGAGGAGCCTGCTTCTTGTCGGATACTTCGGGTCTGTTGTCGGGAAGTTCTGCGTCAAGCTTGGCAATTGTGCGTGCAATAAGCTTTCTGTGCATTTCATCATCAAGAGATTCTTCTATGATTTTTTCTGCGGCAGAGGTAGCAAGCTGGACAACGTCACTGCGAAGCTGAACCCATGCTTTCTGACGTTCCATGAAAACTTCGAGTTCTACTTCTTCCTTCAGGTTAGTAGCGTCGTTCTGAGCTTTAACTATTATGCTGTTAACCTTATCGTTGGTTTCAGCAATTTTCTGCTTTTTGAGCGCTTCCATTTCGTCTTTGATATTGTCTAGGCGTTGCTGGCATTCTGCCTTCAGACGCTTTGCTTCGTCATATTCAGCAGTAGCGTCTTCCTTTGCCTTTACGACTTCATCGCGACGTTTGGCAATTACCTGACTGACCGGCTTAAACAGGAATTTGTTTAATACCCAGAACAGGATTAGGAAATTTATGGTCTGAGATATCAGAATCCAAATATCTATATCAAACATATCAAGACTTCATGAATACGATTAAGAGAGAAATAAGCAAACAATAGATTGCGAGAGATTCGATCATTGCAAGACCGATAATCATGGTTCCGCGAAGGTCATTTGCTGCTTCTGGCTGTCTTGCCATGCTGTCAGCAACCTGGGCGATAACTTTACCTTGAGCCATTGCGCAGAATGCAGCACCGATAGCGATACAGGCTGCGGCGCCAATCAATATAAGTGATGTGTCTCCATGAGTAGTTGCAGCAAGAGCAGCGGTAGCTGTGGCTGTAGCGGTAATAGGATCCATAATATAAACCTCCGATCAGTGCGCTTCGTTCAGCGCTGCTGAGAAATATACTCCACTGAGAATAGTGAAAACCAAGGCCTGTAAAAAGCCTGAGAAAATTGACATACACATCATTGGTATGGGTAGAAGAAGTGGGAACAAAGCTGTTGTTAAAACAATAATAACAGTGTCTTCACCCATGATGTTACCAAAAAGTCTAAGGGTTAAGCTGATTGGATGAGATATTTCACCAACAATATGTATTGGGAACATCATTGGAGCCATCCACCAGATGTCACCTGTAAAATGCTTTATATACTTAAAACCATGCTTCTTGATTCCAAGATAGGTTGTGTATATAAAAACGATGAGAGCCATGCCAAGACAGTTGGAAAACAGACTTGTAGGTGACTTTAAACCAGGAACAAGACCCATCAGGTTGGCAGAGAAAATGTAAATGAAAATTGTTGAGAGAATAGGAGTCAGTTGAGTTGCATATTCTTCTCCGGTTATTTCCATCATCAGGCTCTTAAGGGTTTCATATAAATACTCCAGTGTGGCTTGCCCCTTGGTTTTGCAATCTGTTGTCATATTACGTGAGCAAAGATACAAAACTATACCAATTGCCAGGGTTATCAACCATGGCAGAATAACGCCAGGGCTTACTGGAATAAACTTAAATAAATAAAATAGCTTTTCTTCTAATGCTTCCATTATGTGTTCGCCTTATTATTGTTTTCTAGGTTTGCGCTTACCTGACCGATGTCGTTAAGGCTATGGTCGGCATGTAGTGTGATTAATAGCGTGATTGTTGTTATGGTATGACTTGTTAGCGCACCAAGTATTGTATGGATTGCTGAAATTCCTACCTTGTGCAAAAGATAAATCAAACCGGCAAGAATTACAAGCTTTATATTCATAAAAATCAAAAAGCCTATGAGGTAAATCTTGGGCTTATCCTGTATTAAAAAGAATCCTTCGGCAAAAATTATGATTGAAGACATTCCAAGAAAGTAACCGATGAGACCTTCATATTCATAATTACCAATTACAGGCCAGAGCAGCAGGAATATTATTGCGATGACCAGTCCTGCAATGGCAGTCGTTTTTTCAGTTTTTCGGAAGCTCTTCTTTACGTTTTTCATTCTCGCTATTTAAGGTTTTATTAATCTTTTGTAAGTGTTCGAACATGTTTACCAGACCAGCTACTATACCAAATATTGCACCCCCAATAATGCCTTTGGGAGTGCAGTTGTAAATTTCGTCGACTTTATACCCAAGGAATATGCAGATAGCAATGCTTACTCCGACCATGAGCCCCAGGTTTAAGGTTCTGCCGGTGAGATTGCCATAAATATCTTTGTAGCTTTTATTCTTTTTCATCATCTTATAGCATTAAAGTTGGTTTCTGGCCCTTTATGTCTTCAACGTAGCAGCGTAGAACTTCGGCAACGCTCCAGGCCTGTGCAAAGCAGCCCGCTGGCTTGTGAGGCATATCTCCGTCAAAGACTTCAGAAATGCTGCCAAGGCATTCTGCATTATGCATGTGATTGATGAAGGGTTCTATCATGATAGATGCCCTTAACTGAGCTTCAACAGAATTGTTATTGACCTTCAGATATGAACTGATAAATGGCCCTATCAGGAAACTCCAGACCGTTCCCTGATGATAGCAGGTGTCACGGGCTACACGGTTACCCTGGTAATAGGGTTCGTAATCCGGGTCGTCGGGTGCAAGACTGCGCAAGCCATAGGAAGTATAAAGCTTTGCGAATACTGCGTCGGTAATCTGTTTTTCTTCATCGGAATCTAACAGTTCAAAAGGCAGATAAACAGCATAAATCTGGTTGGGTCTGAAAGAATCATCCGGAGTTCCGTCAGACTTTATATAGTCATAAAGACAATGCTTGTCTTCGTTCCAGAAGGTTTTCTTGAAGCTAGCTTTTACCTTGATTGCCAGCTTTTTCAGTTCATTGCTACTGTTTCCGAATTTTTCCTGTATGAGGGAATATATCCTGAGAGCGTTATACCACAATGCGTTGATTTCTACTGCTTTCCCGTTACGTGGAGTTATGGCCTTGCCGTCAATCTTAACGTCCATCCAGGTAAGCTGCATTTCTTCGTTGCCAGCGGAAATAAGCCCGTCCTGCGGGTCCATCTTAATTTCATATATTGTTCCCTTTTGGAATGCTTCAATAATCTGTGTCATTGCCGGGAGCAGTTCTTCTTTTACAAATGAATAGTCATCTGTGTATTCAAGGAACTTATAGACTGCAATAAAGAACCATAAAGATGCGTCTACTGAGTTGTAGGCTGCTTCGTTGCCAACATCTGCAAAGCAGTTGGGAATAAGGCCATGCTTAACAGATGAAGCAAAGGTTTTTAAAATAGATTTGGCATCATCAAAACGATTTGTTACAAGGGTAAGGCCAGGCAGCGCAATCAGTGTGTCTCTTCCCCAGTCAGAGAACCAGGGGTAGCCAGCTAATATTGTTTTACCACCAGTGCTTTTGCGTTCTACTATAAACTGGTCTGCTGCTAGCAGAAGTTCTTTCAATACCTGATCTTCTGATTCAATGCTGTTTGTAATATTTTCAAGACGCTGTTCTTCGCGCTTCCTTAAATCAATAGGGTTGAAGGAAGCTATAGGCTGGTCTGAAAAGGCTACTGATACAGAACCGGTAAAAGATGGGATTTCCAGACTTCCACAGGAAAAATCATCATCAAGTTCAGGAAGACCACGTTCATCTTCAACGGCCAGATATACATCCTTATGCCACTGAAGCTTTTCTTTGAAGGTGCCTCTGTCCCATCTCATATACAGTTCCGGAGCATCAGAGAAGGGCTTGAGGGTTAACTGCCGTTCCCCAGCTTTAAGACTGTTATTGCTAATAGCAGTTTCTTTCTGGTTTCCGTGAAAATCTCTGAACAGGTAGTGAGGGGTAATCTTCAGACTTACATCGTTGCCGTTAGCCAGAAGCTTATATGTGACAACAGTAGTATTCTGGCCATAAACCATGCTCAGGCTTTTTATTATAAGCACGTCTCTTATCTGATAATACCAGACAGGGAGGGGATTCCTTTCAAAACGTTCCAGGTGTGCATAACCATCAGGCGTTGTAATCTTGTTCTTATGAACGCAGGTGGAAAGGGAATACTGGCGGCCATCTATTGTTACACTCTCTTCAAGCCTTGAAACCATTGACACACGTTCAATAGGGGGGCGCTGCGAAGCAACAAGAATTCCGTGGTAACGTCGTGTATTTATGCATGGAACAGTTGAAGAGGCAAAGCCGCCTATACCGTTGGTGACAAGCCATTCCTTCTGGGTTGCTCTGGCCATGTCCGCTTGCAGGTCTCTTCCTATTTTATTCATTTGTATGCCTCCCGGTTGTCTATTTCTGTTAATGTTCCTAATATCAATTGTTTGCGTTTTGCAGGTCTGTGACTTCTTCGACTGTAAGCTGTCTGTATTCGCCAGGCTTCAGTGAATCATCAAGATACAACGGCCCCATGGAAACACGCTTCAAATATGTTACAAGACTGCCGAAATGTTCGAACATCCTTTTAATCTGGTGATAACGGCCTTCCTTCAAGGTCACTTTATATGCTGCTTCATATTTGAAATCTTCCATGGCAAGAGCAGTAGCCCCTTCTAGAAAGGCTTTTGCTTCATCATTGTTTATGACTTCAAGACCCGCAGGAAGGGTAGGGCTTTCGTCACCTATATCCAGACCTGTTTTGAAGCTTTCTATTTCACTGTCTGATAGCGCTTTGTCAACAAAAGCAAAATATGTTTTGTTGACGTGCTTTTTTGGTGATAAAAGATTGTGGGCCAGCATTCCGTCATTAGTGATGAGAAGGAAGCCCTCTGTATCCTTATCCAGTCGGCCTACCGGGAATAAATCGCGGGTTGGTTCACCTTTCAGAAATTCTATTACTGTTTCGCTCAGACCGTCTTTGGTAGCGCTGACGCAGCCAGCAGGTTTATTGAGCATGTAATAAAAATACTTCTGATAAGAAATCTTTTCGCCTTTAAAAGTTACTGAGTCTTTTTCAGGGTCGACTTTGGTAGAAGGATCTTTTTCTGTTTTTCCGTTTACAGCAACAAAACTGCATTTCAGAAGCTTCTTAGCCTCACTTCTAGTGCAGATTCCCATATCCGCCAAATATTTATCAAGTCTGAGCATGAATTTATCCCTCATCAACAATGCTTACAAATAAATTAACATTTTTACCCACTAAATACAATAAGCCACAACTATCAGCCCTAAGCTTGAAGCCCTAAGCTCTAAGCACTAAGCTCTAAGCTCTAAGCCCTAAGCTCTAAGCCCTAAGCTTGAAGCCCTAAGCTCTAAGCTCTAAGCTTGAAGCTCTAAGCCCTAAGCTCTAAGCTTGAAGCTCTAAGCTTGAAGTTATAAGCCAAAATTCAGTCACAATCTATCTAAGTTCTACAAAGCAGCTACAAGCATTGGCAAACCCAATCTGTCACTCCCTAACCCCTAATACCTAATTCATATTGAAATACTAAGTCACTTGTTATAGAATTTAAGCATATTCGAGAAGGGAACTCAATCATGTCACATTGTCTGCTTATTGATGGTAACAATATTGTATTCAGAGCTTTTTATGCTTTCGGAAGCCAGCGCTTGAAAACCAGAGACGGCCTTCAGACCGGTGCCTTGTTCGGTTTCGTTAGAATGCTGACTAAAATCTTGAAGGAAAAGAAGCCTGATCTGGTAGCTGTTGCCTTCGATACATCCCGCAATACCTTCAGAAAAAAGAGATTTGAAGATTACAAAGCCCAGAGAAAGCCTGTTCCAGAAGACCTGCTGATGCAGCTCCCATTAGCTCATAAGGCTGTAGAAGCTCTTGGAATTAAAATCATGACAAATGAGGATTTTGAAGCAGATGATTTGATTGGTTCTACTGCCAGAGCTTTGGAAAAAGATTACGATGTAGAAATTATTACAGGCGACCGCGACTTGTTGCAGCTTGTTGATGATAAAGTTACAGTTACCTTATGTCATAAGGGTGTAAGCGAAATGAAGCCCATGACACCTGCTTCCTTCAAGGAAGAATATGGCTTTGAGCCAAAGGGAATTATTGAACTCAAGGCTCTCTGGGGCGATACCTCAGACAATATCCCGGGTGTTGATGGAATCGGTGAAAAGAAAGGTATGGCACTGGTTCAGCAGTTTGGCACTATTGAGAACATGTATAACAATATTGCCGATGTTGCTAATGACAAAATGCGCCAGAAGCTGCTTGACGGCAAAGAATCTGCCGAGCTTTCCCATTGGCTTGCTACCATCGTTACAGATGTAAAGACCTTTGACAGCAATTCAGAAATGCTTTGGAACGAAAACAATCTTAATTCTGAAGCTTTCCTATATTTCCTGCAGCGCTATGAATTCGGCAGTCTGTATAAGGAATTCAGCAACGGTGTCGTATTTACTCCTGCTCCTGCTAGTGCCGATGCCGATAAGCCTGCTGAAGGTGGCTTGTTTGACGCTATCGAACCAGCTAAGAAGCTTCCTGGTGAAAGAATCCTGATTCATAATTTAAATGAATTGCAGAGCTTTTGGAACGAACAGGTATCAGATACAGTCTGCTTAGACGTTGAAACGGACGGTCTTAGTCCCGTAGATAACAAGATTATCGGTATCTCCTTTGCTTCCGGTGTTGAAAAAGCTGCTTATGTGCCTATTAGACATGCTTATCTTGGGATTACCCCAGATGACCAGATGGAGCCGGATACCCTTTTTGGCTTCTTGAAAAATAATTTGCCCGGAAAGCTGATTATCGGCCATAATCTCAAGTTTGACCTGGCTTTTATAAAGAACGAAGGTGTTGAATGTGTTGACGACAACAGGATTTTCGACACTCTGATTGCTGCTTATGTAATAGATCCGACCCGTTCAAATGCGCTTAAAACCTTGGGTCAGAATCTGTTGAACTTTGAAGTTACAGAATATAATAAGATTGCTGGCGCTGGTGAATTTGCTGGTGTAGACCTGGAAGTAGCCAAGGACTACGGTTGTCAGGATGTTCTTTTAACAATGCAGCTTTATCCTGTTTTGAAAGCAGAGCTTGAAAAGGACCGCCTTGCTAAGCTGTTTGAAGAAATCGAAATGCCTCTTGTTAAGATTCTTATGAATATGGAAGGCTTCGGCATTGGCTTGAACTGCGATTATCTGAAGAATCTTTCTTCTGAAGTTGGCGACCGTATTGCACAGCTTGAAGAATCAATATACGACTATGCTGGTCATACCTTCAACATCAATTCTACCAAACAGCTTGGTGAAGTATTATTCAACGAACTTGGTCTGACTCCGCCAAAGAAGACTAAGACCGGTTTCTCTACAGACAGTGATGTTTTGAAGATGCTTGTTTTTGACCATGATATCTGCAAGGACCTGCTTGAATACCGCGAAATGGCAAAGATTAAATCTACCTACGCAGATTCTCTGATGGCACTTGTGAACAAAAAATCAGGCTTGATTCATGCCAGCTTCAATCAGGCTGTAACCGCTACTGGTCGTCTTTCAAGCTCTAATCCCAACTTGCAGAATATTCCTATAAAAACCGAATGGGGTAAGAAAATCCGCAGAGCCTTTATACCACCTAGAAAAGGCGATGTGTTCCTTTCTATAGACTATTCTCAGATTGAATTACGCATGCTGGCACATTTCTCTCAGGACCCGGCTTTGGTTGATGCCTATAAAAACGGCATAGATATTCATGCCATAAGTGCTTCAAGAATATTCAGAAAGCCTGTTGAGGAAATAACCTCAGCCGAACGTTCTGTAGGTAAGACCGTTAATTTCGGTATTATCTATGGTATTTCAGCTCACGGTCTTGCTCAGGATCTTGGTGTAACCAGACCTCAGGCTCAGGATTACATTGATGCTTTCTTTGAAAGCTTCCCAAAGGTTAATGAATTCTTTGATGGGGTAGTTGCTTCTACAAAGGAAACAGGTGAAGTTGTTACCCTGCTTGGCCGTGTAAGAAAGATTGAAGATATTAATTCAAGTAAGTTCCAGCCAAGAAGCGCCGCAGAAAGAATGGCTAAGAATACAAGATTGCAGGGCTCTGCTGCTGACCTGGTCAAGAAAGCTATGATTGATACCTGCAATTATATAAAGCAGAACGGCTATAAGGCAAAGCTTGTTGTTCAGATACATGACGAATTGATTTTCTCAATCCCGGAAGATGAAATAAAGGTTTTGGCACCAGAACTGAAGCGCATTATGGAAAACTGTGTGGAACTCAACGTTCCTCTAATCTGTGATGCCGCCTACGGCCCCAACCTCACCGATTTAACTGAATAATTACCAAGAACCCCCTTTTGTAAAGGGGGGTAGGGGGATTTTAGGGTTACATCAGGTTCAGCAGCGCCTGACGGTCTTTTTCAATCTGCTGTATAAGAGCGCCCATGTTTGGGAACTTGATTTCCGGGCGCATTCCCTTTAAGAACCTGATTCTGATTGTCTTGCCATAAAGATTTCCGCTATAGTTGCATAAATGAGCTTCTAAAAGGTAGGTATCCTTGTTGAAGGTCGGTCTGTAGCCTATATTTACTATAGCAGGGTAGGTGCCATCGGCAGTATCTGCATAACAAGCATAAACACCGTTTGGAGGCAGACATTTTTCACTGTCCTTCAAAAGCAGGTTTGCTGTTGGAAAGCCCATTTCTGTTGCTCTATGGTCGCCGTGTATAACTTCGCCAGTAAAGGAGAACTTTCTGCCGAGAAGTTTATTTGCTTTTGCTATTTCACCGCATTTAAGGGCTCCACGGATGGTAGAACTTGATACTATGCCGATTTCTTCCACTGTTACAGGATTGAGAATGATACATTCTACGCCATATTTATCTAATTCAGATTTTAAGAATTCTGAATTCCCTGATTTATTGGCGCCAAAGCTGAAGTTAAAGCCTACAAAAACGGCTTTGGCTTTTAGTTTATCTATAAGAATATCTTTAACGAAGGCTTCACAGCTTTGATTTGCAAAATCTGTGGTGAATGGGGCGTAGCAGATTTCGTCAACACCAGTCTGAGTAAGAATATCAAACTTTTCTTCCGGAGTTGTAAGATAGCCGTCAAAAATCTGCCCTAAGATCTTTTTGGGAGCCTTGTCAAAAGTGAAAATAACAGAACTTAGTCCTTTGGTTTTGGCAAAATTAATCATTCTACCAATTAATTCCTGATGGCCAAGATGTACACCATCAAAAAAGCCTAATGCTACTGCAGTGGAATCAGAACTAATATTATCTGTTAATACATTAATCGGTTTCATCTTCGTGGAATACTCTCATTGGATAAAGCTTCAAATCCTGTTTTGAACCAGAAGGCTTGTTGTCGCCCTTTCTAGTTGAATAAACAGCGATTAATTTCTTGCCAGGACTGAATATTTGGAATATTTCAGAGCTTTCGTCATTTTCAGCTTCAATGCTGACAATATCTTTTCTACCTAATGCCTGTCCATTATTGATTTTGAACAGTGCGTTACTATCAACTGTTATTTTGGGGCATGACAGAACATCAGAAAAATCAGTGAATGAAGGGTCATCAACAAAAGGAATACCTTTTTCCAGCTTCCAATAAGGGAATGCCTGTGAAAAATCCCATTTTCCTACACGTTCACGAAGCAGGTAGGAAAGATGAGCTCCGCAGCCAAGCTTATTACCGATGTCATAGGCAAGCGAGCGGACGTAAGTTCCTCTTGAACAGTGAACACGTATAACAAGATTGTGTTTGCCGGCATTTTTGTAATTGTCTGCAATTCTTATGGAAGCAACATTTACAGGCCTTCCAGCCAGCTTGACTTCTTCACCGGCACGGGCCATTGCATAAGCCTTTTTACCGTCTATTTTGATTGCAGAATAAATAGGGGGCATTTGATCATATTGGCCTATGTAAGGCTTTATAGCTTTATGGAGTTCTTCGTCAGAATAGTCTGTAGAGCCTTCATATACAGAGGTTACATTGCCAGTTGCATCGTAGCTGTCGGTTGTGCTGCCAAGAGTTAATCTTGCAAGATAGGTCTTGTCAAGATGCTCTGCTGGTATGAAATTAATGAGCTTTAAGGCTTTTCCAAAGAAAACTAACAGGACCCCCTGAGCCATTGGGTCTAAGGTGCCAGCGTGACCACATTTTTTTAGTCTGTAAACACGTCTGATTTTGTTTATAACGTCGTGGGATGTTATGCCCTTGGGCTTATAGACAACTAAGCAACCATCAACCATTTATTTACGGGCCTCAAATTCTTTAATAGCTTTAATGCTAGCTTCAATAATAGTTTTTTGGACTTCTTCGATATTGCCTTCAAGTGTGACACCTGCGGCTAATATATGTCCACCGCCTTGGAACTGCTTGGCAATAGCCATTACATCAATGTTGCCAGTGGAACGCAGACTGACCTTTACGCGGTTATCCGGGTTTTCTTTAAACAGAAGAGCAACTTCAATGCCATTAATGCAGCTTAAATTGCGGATAGCACCATCAGCATCAACTTCTGATGCTCCAAGCTTTTCAAAATCTTCAAGCTTAAGCCAACTGGAAACTACTTTGCCGTTATAGTATGACTTGGTTCTGGACATCGTCAGACCATGAACAACTACACGGTTAAAGCTTGTATTTTCATAAACAATTTTATAAATATCATCTACCAGTAAATCATTGCCAAGTATTTTCGCAATAACTTCATGAGCTCTGGCGGTTGAATTGTTGTATCTAAAATTGCCTGTGTCGGTCATTATGCCAACATATAATGCTTCTCTGCATGCTTTGGGCAGCGGAACACCTGTTCTTTCTAGAATATTGTAAAGAATTTCGCAGGTGGAAGAGGCTTTTTCATCCATCAGGTTAATGTGACCTAAGCCACCAACATTGATGTGATGGTCTAAATGTACACAGGTCTTAGCTCTTTTGAAAAGTTCTACACGGTCTCCCATACGACGGGCTTCTGTTGTTTCCATCAATATAGCCAGATCAAAATCAACGTCGTCAGGAAGTTTGTCTGTACAGATATCGTAGCCTTCCATCCAAGATAGCTGTTCAGGAACAGGTTCAAAATTTAATACAACGCAATTTTTGCCTGTTGCTTTGCAATAGTGGTAAAGTGCCAGTTCGGAACCAAGAGCGTCACCGTCTGCATAAGGGTGGGCTATTGTGAATATGTTCTTGGCCTTATCAAGCTTTTCTATAATTTGTTCAATGAGAGAATCGTATTCAGCACTAGGCCAGGAAACTTTCATTTGTATATATTCCTTTAAAATAATGGACTTTTAAGATTATTCTTCGTCTTCTTCTTCTTCGTTGGTAGGGGTTTCTGCATCAGCTTCGGCGTCAGCCATAGAGCGTTCTGAAGAAGTGTTCAGGCTGCGGAGCAATTCAAGTATGCGGTCACCATGCTTTATTGATGAGTCGTAGAAGAAGGCTATTTCTGGAACTACTCTAAGGGTAAGAACTTTTCTGAGTTCCTTTCTCATAAGGGATTTGGCTGAATCCAGACCCTTCTGTACATCTTCTGGCTTCTGACCTTCATCCAAGAAGCTGTATCTTACTCTGGCAAGGCTGAAATCATGGCTTACGTCAACGTCTACCAGATGTACACCACGGACTCTCGGGTCCTGAACCTTGCGGTTAATGATTAATGAAAGCTGCTGTAAAATTACTGAAGATACTTTTTCTTGTCTTCTGTTCATACGTAATCCCAATATGAATCTAATATTTCTGCTTCGCTGTAATCAGATAAAAGCAAATCTATCTTTGAGGCAACCTGTTCCAGGTATACCTTATCATTAGCAACTACCGAAACCCCTATAGTGCCGTTATTCCAATCATCATTATTGTCGACTTCTGCGATAGAGGCGTTAAATTTGGCTCTAACGCGGTCCTTCATGCTTCTTAGAATCTGGCGCTTATCCTTGAGGCTTAAAGCCTCAGGAAAAGCTATTACAAAGGTTCCGATAGCTACAATCATCATAGGCGCTATGACCTATCAGAGTTCTCTTTCGATTTCTTTCATTCTATAGAATTCAAGAACATCGTTTTCCTTAACGTCATTGTAGTTTTCAATGCTAAGACCACATTCGTAGCCTTCCTTAACTTCCTTGACGTCGTCTTTGAAGCGCTTGAGTGAAGCAAGCTTGCCTTCGTAAATTTCGATATTGTCACGGAAAATACGAACAAGGCACTGACGGGCAACGATACCAGAGTTTACATAGCAACCACAAACGGTACCAACACCGGAAACCTTGTAGCACTTGCGAACTTCGGCTTTACCAATGCTTTCTTCCTGATATTCCGGATCATACAAGCCCTTGAGAGCTTTCTTTACTGCATCAATTGCATCGTAAATGATTCTGAAAATCTGGATTTCAACGCCTTCTCTCTTGGCTGCTTCATCAACACCAGTGATGGTGGTAATGTGGAAACCAATGATGATTGCGTTACTTGCTGCGGCGAGGTTAACGTCAGCTTCTGTAATACCACCAACTGCTGTATGGATTACATTAACCTTAACTTCGTCTGTAGATAAGCGTTCAAGTGTGTCCTTCAATGCACCGCAGGAACCCTGAACGTCAGCTTTGATGATGATGTTAAGTTCCTTGGCTGCACCTTCAGAAACCTTCTTGAACAAGTCAGCGAGCTTAATGTGACCTTCGCGGGAAAGTCTTTCTTCACGTTCGCGCTTAGTGCGGAGTTCGCCTACATAACGGGCTAACTTAGCACTTTCAACAACTGCCATCTTATCACCAACGTTTGGAACTTCGTTAAGACCAAGAACCATTACTGGGAAAGCTGGACCAGCTTCTCTTACGCGGGCGCCTGCATCATTGATGAGAGCTTTTACACGACCGTAAGAGGTACCGCAGATGATGTCGTTGCCAAGCTGAACACGGCCGTTCTGGACAAGAACAGTAGCCATTGGGCCCATACCCTTGTCAAGACGGGCTTCAATAATAGTACCAAAGCCGGCTTTGTTCGGGTTAGCCTTCAATTCGAGCATTTCTGCCTGAAGGAGAATCATTTCGAGTAAGTCATCAACGCCCTGACCTGTCTTAGCAGATATTGGGCACATGGTGGTCTGTCCACCCCAGTCATCTGCAACAAGATTCTGCTGCATGAGCTGCTGTTTTACTCTGTCGATATTAGCTTCTGGCTTATCAACCTTGTTAATTGCAACGATTATCGGAACGTTAGCTGCCTGAGCGTGGTGAATAGCTTCAATTGTCTGAGGCTGTACACCGTCATCTGCTGCTACGATGAGGATAACGATATCGGTTACCAATGCACCCTGGGCACGCATTGCTGTGAATGCTTCGTGACCTGGTGTGTCTATGAAAGTGATAGTGCCGTTAGGTATCTTAACCTGATAAGCACCGATGTGTTGTGTAATGCCACCGGCTTCCTTGGCTGCTACATGAGCGTGACGGATATAGTCGATGAGTGAAGTCTTACCATGGTCAACGTGACCCATTACGGTAACAACAGGTGGTCTTACACGAAGATCCTTTGGATCATCCTTGGTATCTTCGATTTCGAAAACTGTTTCAGAGAAAACTATTTCTTTACCATATTCAGCGCCAATAAGCTGGATATGATCTTCTTCAAGACGCTGATTCAAACTGGCTACAACACCAAGCTCAAAGAGTTTCTTGATAATAGCTATAGCATCGATTTCCAAATACTTAGCAAGCTGGCTGACGGTAACGTCTCTAGGAACCATAAGCTTGGGCATAGAGTCATCTTCGTCATTTACCTGCTGATTCTTGTTTCTATCAAGCATAGCTTCTGTTTGACGTTCTTGCTCGCGCATTTCTGCCTGTACCTTCTTTGAGAAATGGGCACGCTTATTCTTGTTTTTATCATGCTTCTTCTTGTTAGAAAGCTGATTGTCCTTCTTGGGAGAAGCTGTCTTGATGATAGTAATCTGTTTATTTACTTCTATTTCATCATCGTCGTCTTCGATATGAATCTTAGGTCCAAGTCTCTTTTTATCAATGCGGCGATCGTTCATGCGATCATTCTGGCGGTCATTGCGGTCATTGCGTTCTGACTGTTCGTAATCATCATAATCGCGATCTCTGCGGTCTTTATCTCTATTGTTCTGCTTATTTTCAAAATTCTTTCTGCCAGATTCCCTGTCAGATTCACCAAAATAAGGCTGGGGCTGATTGTTGCTCTTGAAACCCTGTGGCTTCTGACCCTGATTCTGCTGACCTTGCTTCTGATAACCATTGTTATTGTTGTTCGGTCTGTTCTGATTCTGGTTATTCTGCTGGTTCTGGTTACGATTCTGATTATTCTGCTGGTTTTGCTGATTCTGCTGATTGTAGGGTCTGCCCTGATTATTCTGCTGTCTGTTCTGATTGTTCTGCTGATTCTGAACAGGTTTGTTACCCTGATTCTGATTCTGCTGCTGAACAGGTTTTACTGCAGGCTTCTGTGGCTGCTGAACCTGAACTGGCTTGTTTTCCTTCTTGGGTTCAACAGGAGCTGACTTAGCTGAAAAATGCTTTTCAAGCTTTGCAACCCATTCATCAGCCAAACCAGCTACGGCTATCGTTTTTCCGGTATAACCGAGGCTGGTCAGTACATCAGCCAACTGCTTATTGCTAACATTAAATTTCTTACTTGCTTCGTGAATTCTTATACCCATCCGTAACCTCCAGCATTACTTTTCTTCAGCACTTGGTGCATTTTCTGCATTCATGCGTTCAAGGTCTTCTTCTGTCTTGATATCAATCTTGATACCTGTGAGCTGAGAAGCGAGTTTAACGTTCTGACCAGCTTTACCAATTGCTAGAGACAACTGGCTCTTGGCTACGATAGCCAAAGCATTGCGTTTGTCTTCTGCAACCTTTACTGAAATTACCTTGGCTGGACTTAATGCGTTTGTTACGTATTCTACAGGGTCTTCACTGTAGCGGACTATATCAATCTTTTCACCGTTCAATTCGTCTACTACACATTTGATACGGCTACCCTTGAGGCCTACACAGGCACCTACTGGGTCAACCTTTGTGTCATTGCTTGAAACAGATATCTTTACTCTCAAACCTGCATCGCGAGATGAAGACTTGATTTCTACGATACCATCAGAAATTTCTGGAACTGTCTGGTCGAAAAGCTTTTCAACAAATTTTGGATTACTGCGCGAAAGAATAATCTGTGGACCTTTGGTAGTTGGCTTTACATCAATGATGTAGGCTCTGATGCGGTCACCGATACGATAGATTTCACCAGGAATCTGTTCATTGTAAGGAATTACTGCATCAGCCTTGGCAAATTCTACATAGACAACCTTGCGTTCAACACGCTGTACAGTACCATTCAGAATCTGACCAATTCTGCTTTCAAATTCACGATAAATCTGATCGCGTTCAGCTTCCTTGAGCTTCTGGCTGATAACCTGCTTTACTGTCTGAGCAGAAATTCTTCCGAAATCAGAAGGGGTAACATCTTCTTCAACAATGTCACCGGGCTGAGCATCTGGATCTAATTCTTTGGCATCTTCAAGAGTAAGCTGACTATCTGGATTTTCCAAAGTATCGCTGTCGATAACTGTGCTCAGAGAAAATACTCTGAATTCGCCAGTTTCTTCAATAAGTCTGACTTCAACGTTTTCGTCAGCGTCGGTTGTCTTTCTATATGCAACAACAAGAGCTTCTTTTATTGCATTAAGAAGAACATCCATTGGAATGTTCTTTTCGCTAGTTAATTCTTTTAAAGCATCAATTAAATTTGGATTAGCCACTTTTATATTACCTCTTCCTTTTATTCGCACTCATTTCCTTAGAAAACTCAAAGACTGCTTGAGCTTCCTTAACTACACTGAGTGGGAACTCTCGGAGTTCTTTATCGTTCTTTACTACAATCTTATCCGGTGAAAATTCCTGAAGCCTTGCTTCGAAGACTTCCTTGTGGATTTTACCGTCCGCACCTTCTTTACGAAGTGTCCACTTAACTAATTTGCCGATGTGCCGCTCGTAATCTACCTGACGTTTGAAAACCCTTTCAATTCCGGGCGAAGACACTTCTAAGGTAAAGGCCTCGGCTATTAAATCAACCTCGTCGAGATAATCACTCAGACCTCTTGAAACCTTTTCACAATCATCTACAGTTACGCCTTCAGGAGTATCTATGAATACTTCTAAGACCTTCTGCTTGCCGATTTTCTTGAAGGTTACGTCATATATTTCATAGGAAAAAGACCCTTCAACAAATTTTCGGACTTCATTAATAATTCGTTCTACTTCTTCATTCATCGCCTTTCTCCTAATAACAAAATCTCGCGAAATCTCCGTTGTACCGTCGATTCCGTTCGAAACTGCGTTAAATATAGTTTTGCAAGTTAGTCGCAAGAGTTTAGCATTTATTCTTTTACATTGCAAGTTTATTATTTTTTGAAAATTTTTATAATTTTTTTTTCAAAAGTTTTTAGCTCAAAATATCGTTTAAAGTATGCAGTATTTCTTGACATATCACTCTTTCATGTTACAATAGCAGCACTCTAATAACAGAGGTATGCCATGCTTAAAAGGATATCTGTTCTTGCTGCTATAGTTCTTTCTATTGGCTTGATTGGATGTAATGAACAAGAAAAACCAAAGGAAGAAGTTAAAATAGAAAAGCCTATGTACGGTGGAGTTTACCGCAGAGCTTTTCCTGATCCATATATATTGGTTGACCCTGCACGCATCAAAGAATCTAACTCTAATGAAGTTTGCAAACAGCTTTATGATGGTCTGGTTGAATTTAGCGAAACTGATACTGTTGTACCATGTTTGGCTGAAAGCTGGACAATTAGCGAAAATAAACTGGTTTACACTTTTAAGCTTAGAAAAGATGTCAGGTTTCATCGCGTAGTCAACGGAGCAACAACTAAGAATGGTGGCAGACTTATGTCAGCCGAAGACGTTCTTTTCTCTTTTAAGAGACTTCTTAAACCAAGGGATGTAAACGAAGGCTCCTTTTTTAAGATTATTAAAGGCGCTGAAGATTTCTTCGAAGGCAAAACAGATGAAATCTCTGGCATACGCGTTATTGCAAGCGATACCGTTGAATTCGAACTGGAACATCCATTTGCTCCATTTATTTCCACACTTGGGGTCAGCAACGCTTTTATCGTTCCTTTTGAAGATGCCGACAATCTGGAAAATGTACCTGTCGGAACCGGTGCCTTCAAATGGAAGGGAAAAACAGATAATAAAATAGTATTAGAAGCAAATCAGGATTATTTCAGAGGAAGACCTTGGCTTGATAATGTTGAATTTGTAATTATTCCAAAGGAAGAAGACAGATTCAGCGAATTTATGGCCGGCCGCCTTCAGCATGTTGACCTGCCTGATACCATATATCAGAAAATGAAGCATGACCCTGAACGCTCTAAATACATTCTTGAAAGCAACCTTTGGGGACTCAATTTCCTTGGCATGAATGTTGAAATGCCTCCATTTGATAACAAACTTGTTCGTCAGGCTTTAAATTATGCCGTTGACCGCGAATCTATCGTAAAACTTGTTCTGAATGGTAGAGCACAGGCTGCTAATGGTGTGTTGACTCCTGGTATTCCAGGTCATGACCCGTTGCTTCCAGGATACTTCTATGACCTTCCAAAAGCAAAGAAGCTATTGGCAGATGCAGGCTATCCTGATGGAAAAGGCTTCCCGGTAATAACTCTCCAGATTAATGATGACCAGTTGCAGAACAGAGTAGCTGATTTCATCGTTGCCAATCTGAAGGACCTTGGAATCGAATGCCGCATTGATATGATGTGTTTTGAAGACCATCTTGACGGTATCGAAAAAGGTAAGTTCCCGTTCTTCAGAATGGGCTG
>JAZUDR010000023.1:0-7665 GCA_045639725.1 Candidatus Avigastranaerophilus sp.
GGTTTACCGCCAGTGGGCAATGTGTATTGTAGGTATGAACCCGACAGACAGACTTCCATTGCTTCCGTTCCCGCCAGTATTCCTGCCACCGGCTCCAATCGTAGTTCCGATTTGGAAGGCTTCAGAAATTATCGAAAAATACGACTTTAACCTGGAAAATTTCAAGGCCCATGATAACGATGGCGAAGTTGAAATGTCTGCCAATGAATATGACCCAAAGATGCTGGAAAATATGCCGCCTAACCTGTATACAAACGAACAGTATGCAAAGAAGGCAACATATTATTACGAAACTCCTCAGCAGTTTCTTGATGACCTTCCAAATAGAACAACTACTTTGGAAGACGGCACTACAGCCTTTGTTCTCAACGGCATTACTTATATTTCCGGTTCTCTGGGCAGTGAAAGCGAACCTTTCGCTCCTTCAGAAACCTTCAGTGTTGTGGGAAAAGGCATGATTGTTGTCAGTGGCAATATTTACCTTGGTTGCAACGTTGTCAGTGTCGATCGCTCTGAAACAGAACCGACAGTATTCACAATGCTTGCCAGAAGGGGTGCTCTCCTGATAATGAATGGCAATAAGCAATTACGCTTTGAAGGCTCCTTGTATACAGAACGCGGTATGTATGTTCATTGCAAATCCAGCTTACACATTGTAGGTAACTGGGTAACCAACGCATTCAACAAGGCTGCTATGGGCGGAACTGTTGTTATAGACTATGTATCTTCAAGATGCAGAACCTCTCTTGGCAGTCTGCACCCATCCCGCGGTAAATACGACCCAAGAAGATATCATGTATCCTTCAGCCCGATTTGGGCAGCCTGGAGGGCACATTAATGACTAATACAATGAAAAGAAAATCTGGTACAACTCTTGTTGAAATAGTAATTGCAGCATTAATTCTTGCTGTAGCATTCATTCCTATATTAAGACTTGTTGACTTTGGTTCTGTTTCTACCGCTAAGATTGGCCACTATGCAAAGGCCACAAGATTAGCGCAGGAACTGATAGAAGAATGTAAGCACGTTCCCTTCAAGACATATCAGAGACAGTATGAAGGTCTTGGTTCCGGAGAAGAATTTGCGATAAATGAAGAATACTATAAGGAAACTAAGAAAAGCATAGACAGCTTCATAACCGAAAGCAAGGATAAGCTTAAGGACTTTACCTGCAGCGCAACCTTGAAGGCTAAGAAGAATGATCTGAACCAGATAGTTGAGCTCTGGTTCGAGGTTGTAATAAAATGGCGTGACTTAGGAAAGGTCGACAATGCAAAGTCGGCTGAAAGAACAATAAAAGTAGGCAATGCTTATTTCAATTCTGAATCAATGTGATTAATGGAGTTATGACAATGATAAATACAGTTATATCAAATAAAAATCGAAAGAGAGCTTTTACATTAGTAGAAGTAATGGTTGCTGTTTTACTTCTGACTGTTGTTTTGACTGCGATTTATCAGGTTTGGTCAAAGGTTCAGCAAGGCATTGCCCGTTCTCATACTAGACAGGCTTTGCAGACAGAGCTTCGCAATGCTGCAAACTTTATGTCTAATGACTTCAAGTCTATAAAATTTAGTGAAGATACCTTTAAACTAACAGAATCCGAAGATGGCAAGAGCTTTTCAATGAGCTTTGAAAGATTCGTTGAAAACAAAGACGAAGAAAAAGACAAGCTTTCCATGGATATCGTTGATACTGTTAAATACGAGCTTAAGAACAATATATTAACACGCGTTGGTGACAAGAAGACCAAAATACTGTCATCTCACTGTGATGGCGTAAGTATTTCACGCGCTGCCGCTGATGCTTCTGATTCAGGCGCATTGGAAAATTCTGACGAAGATTTCAAGGCAGGCAGGGAAGCCCAGCTTGATATTACCATTACAGGCAAGAAGATAGTTCCTGGTAATGGCGAAGAAATGTATCATGTTGAAAAGACCTCCGTTGTAATGCGCAATGAGTATTCAAAGAAGGTAAACAAGACTTTTATTTCGACCTTTGACCTGACTAAGAAAGAAACTGATGAAGTTATTCAGGAAGGCAACAATCAGATGTTGGAAGTCGGTGGTCTTCTTGATCCTGAATTCCTCAAAACTCTTGATGATGACGTTCTTTCTGGTATGGATGAAGAACAGAAGGCTCTCCTTCAGCAGGCAGAG
Source organism: Candidatus Avigastranaerophilus sp. (assembly GCA_045639725.1). Classification (GTDB taxonomy): domain Bacteria; phylum Muiribacteriota; class Ozemobacteria; order Ozemobacterales; family Ozemobacteraceae; genus RUG334. The sequence continues at coordinate 2,160 of JAZUDR010000023.1, forward strand.
GACTCACTTGATGATTTGAACGATAGTATTGATGATACTGATACTGGTGAAAGCGGCTGGAGCAAATTCTGGGGAAGCGTAGCATTCTGGAGCGAATCAGAAGGTGAAAAGGTTAGAGGCTTACGTTCTGATTTGAGTGACGCTAAGACAGAAGCTGAAGTTAAGAGTGTTAAAGAAAAACTTGAAGAATATACCAAGGATAAAGAAGTAGATTTTCTTTCTGCATCCACTGGTGGCAGATATAATCGCATGGAGCCAGAAGAAAAGGAACTTTATAAAAGGGCCTACGATATGAAGGTTCAGGATAGAAATCTGGAAGGTGGCTACAACAAGCTGGTTGAAGAAAAAGGCGAAGAAGAAGCCGGCGAAAAGCCTTCACTCATGATAGACACATTAACTGGTCAGAACACTTCTTCTGTAACCATACAGAATTCTGACGGCACAACATCCACAATTGCTGGTAATACCGTTTCTGAAGAAAATCAGAAACTGATTGATGCGTATAACAGCATAGATTTGTCCTGGATGGGCGAATATGGTGAAGAAGAGGATGACGTCGGTATATATAATGCCGCGAGACAGTTGATTTCTGAAGCAGATTCCAAGATTGACCTTATACGCTTGAGAGATAACTGCAATACAAATATTGCGAATATCGAAGACGCGATGGCCAATAATTAATATAAAAGCATAAAGAATAGAGACAGCAAGAAGGCAGACAAAGATGAATAAAAAGAGAGTATTAATCATAACAATATTGCTCGGTTTATGTGCAATATTTTATGGTTGCGGCCACTCTGACAACAACGATGATGATTGGGGAAACTCAAGGGTAATCAGAGTATCTAATCTCAAGGGCAGGGTAATTGCGCCAATCAATGATGTAAACTCAATGAGAGCTCAGACTGCCGAAGCTGCTTTTTCTCTTGTCAGCGTTGCAAATACTCGTGTATTTCTGGAAGATGATAGCAGTAAATTTGCTGTAACCGATGCAAACGGTGATTTTCTGATTCCCAATGTTCCTGAAGGACCACATAGAATAATTGCTAATGCTCTTTCTGGCACTACGACCTATCGCCAGAGATCAGACCTTATTAATGTTACTGGCCAGTATGAAACCCAGCTTATTGAACGTTCTATTGAATTGCAGCCTGCTTTTTACGACCTTACGATTCATTTGTCTGATTTGAATACAGGCTCACCAGTAAATGGCAGAATTACAGTATGGGGTTATACCTTCGAAGCTGTTAATGGTATTTGTAATATTGGTCCGTTTCCAGGCGGAAGTTTGAGCAAGGAAGCTGAGATTTCGGCTGTTGGCTATATTAGCGCCAGAACTCTTCTGAATTTTAGCGAAAACAATAAATCTGAATCTTATATCAATCTGACTCCTACAACAAACACAGACCCTAATCAGGCACCTGTTGTTGAAATACATCAGGATTCTTTGACTGTAAGGACAAATGAAGAAATCAATCTGTCAGGGGTTGGATACGACAGGGATGGCGACCCGCTAACTTGGGAATGGTCAGCAGATAAAGGCTCTTTCTATAATTCCAGAGCCCAGCAGACTATTTATGAAGCTCCTGATAAACCAGGGACTGTAAGAATTTCTTTAAGAGCAACAGACTCAAAGGGAGCTGTTGGTAGTGCTATTCTTAGCGTTACCGTTGAACAGGGCAGTGGTAAAAAGAAGAATCCACAGAATCAGCCGCCTGTTCCGCCAAATACACCGTATCCAGAAGATTTGACAACAGGTATGGGCGGCGAACTGCTACTGACTTGGAAATGCTCTGATCCAAACGGTGACGAACTTACATATACCATTAATTTTGGAACCCAGACCAACAATATGAAGATACTTGCAACTGATTTAAGTGACCCTTCATATGTTGTTAAGGGGCTTGAAGCTAATACTAGATATTTCTGGCGTGTTACTGCCTATGATGAACATTATGAATCAGCCGACTCTGAGCTTTGGCAGTTTACTACAGGTGACCTGAATAACCAGCCGCCTACTGTTCCAACTCTGCCACAGCCTGAAAACATGGCTTCAAATATTGAAGGTCATGCAGCTTTTAGCTGGTCTGGCGGCGACCCTGATGGCGATGCAGTTACTTATCATGTAATGCTGGCAACTATTTCAACCTGGATAGAATCTGAACCGACATCTTTATCAGAAATTTATAATACAAATCTTTTAAAATACGATTATTACGGTATCGCAAAAGGTGCCGTTTACCAGTGGCAGATTATAGCTGTTGATAGTCATGGTGCCAGAACAGAAGGGCCAGTATGGCTGTTCTCTACTGTTGAACCGGAAAACAATATGCCTTCCTTTGCGTCAGTTGTTGAGCCCGGTGATGGTGCTACGAATATCAGCATTAAGCAGTTGTTAAGCTGGAATGCAACAGACCTAGACGGTGACACTTTGTATTTTGATGTATATTTTGGCACTGATTCTGAGCCGGAGCTTGTTTCTGCTTCACAGACAAATCTTATCTATAACCCGGGAACACTTCAGAACAATACCAAGTATTATTGGCGTGTAGTTGTTTCTGATGGTAGAAAGACAAATCCACGTTCAGACATATGGTCATTCACAACAGAAGAAATCGTTGTTGTAAAGCCTGAAGTAGTCAGCGTAACAGAACCAGTTGAAACCACTGATCCGTTGAAGATAGTATTTAACAAATATATTGATAAAGCCAAACAGGAAAAAGCGTTTACCTTCTCACCAGAGGTAGAAGGGACCTGGACCTGGAAGAATGATAATACTGTGGCTGAGTTTAAGCCAACAGGCGGTAGCTGGTTGCCAGGCAGCTATAATAAATTTAAGCTGGCGGCCAATGTTTTAACAGACGATGAAGGCAATCCTCTTGCTAAGGGCGAAGAAAAGGCATTTACCATTTCATCTAAGGTGCCTGTTCCAATGGGTTATCATTCCTATGCTTTCCCAATGTCGGTTCCAGCAAATACAACAGTAAAAATCTCTGTCCCGGACTTAGATTATGGAATGAATTCTTATGTTTTGGCAATTGCTGATGCAGATAATACTTCTGCTGTTGTTGCCAGTGGTCGTGCAAGCATGAACGATGACCCAAGTGCTTATTACAACACCGAAGACCCGACCTATGGCCTAAGATTGCAGGAAGCAAGAACAATGAGTAATCCTGTTCCTGTTATCAACTCGTCAGCTAGAGCATCTGTGAATGCTGCCGAAGTCGGTGAATCCAGAGAATTCTATATTAATAGTATTGCAACCTCTACCTCATATCCAAAGAATAAGATAACTGCCACACTGGCAAAGGCCTCTGGCAATACTGTTGTTTATCTTGATGACGCAATTACTGATTCTGATAGAGATGAAGTAGCTGCTAATGTTCTTTCAAAGTTTGATAATCAGGTAATTCAGAGAGTTAGAAATGCTTTTGGTGATGAGCCTCCGCTTGGTCTCGATGGCGAATCAAGAATTGCAATTGTTCTGTTTAAATTGCCTTCTGGGAATACTACAGCAGGCTATTTCAGCAGTGCAGACCTTTATCCTGCACAGGGCAGCGGTGATTATAGAATCAGTAATCAGTGCAAAGTCATTTATATTAAATATGGCATGGCTGATGTCACTACATTCGCTACTCTTGCTCATGAATTCCAGCATATGGTCAACTATTATCAGAAGAATAAGACATTGCAATATAGTGCAGATAAGGTATTTGAAGAAACATGGCTGAACGAAGCTATGTCAAAGTATTCCGAAGAAGTATGTGGTTTTGGCTTATTTGATGGAGATGCCAATACCCCTGCTTTGATAAATCTTTCAACTGCTAATAACGACACTCTGGCTCTGACAGCCTGGAATAATCCAACCATCAATAACTATGGTCAGGTATTCCTGTTTGGTCATTTCCTGGCTCAGCCCGGCAGATACAATAGCGATTCCAGTGTTATTACCAAGGCGATTGTTAACGGAAACAACGGTAAATCACTTGGTGAAGCCAATGTTGAAAATGTTACCGGTGAGCCCTTTAAGGAAACCATGGCAAAGTGGGCGCTTAGCTGCTTCTTGAACAATCATAGCTCAACATCGCCAACAGCTTACGGAATCTACAATATAGACCTCAGAGGAACATACAGTGGTATTAAACTTGACGGCTATACTATTGAAAACATAACTAATTCTATTTCATTAAGCGGAATGAAAAAGAATGCCATGAGATGCTTCAGAAAAGCTTCCCCAGGAGACGGTGATACTACAATCACAGTTTCTACTGGCAGACAGCCAATCACACTCTGGTGCTTTGACGAAAGAGAACAGTAATTGTTAGCAAACTATGACTAATACAGGCAAGGATAACAGACAAACCAGATTGAGATATGTTTCTGTTATTTTGTTGTCGGTATTAGTTTTTATTTTTTATGGCTGTGGAACAGAAATAGAGAAGAATCCAGCAGGTTCTGGCGGCAGTGGTAAAGTAGATTATACCCACGTGACTCTTAAGGGAAAGGTTGTTGCCCCTTTAAGTAATGATTTGCCAAGTTCACGCCCATCTTTTGCTTTAAATTCTGTTCAGGGAACTCTGGTATTTTTGGAACAGATTCCAAATCTCTATGCTTATGCTAATTCAAACGGTGATTTTATCATAGAAAATGTACCGTGCGGTATTTACGCTGTAGTTGCTGAAAAGAACGAAGGTTACACCGTCTACAAGCAAAGACAGGATAACGTGGAAGTATCTGGCAGTGAGCCGGTTGTAAGTCTTGCTTTCCCAATACCTCTTGAAGAGGCTGCTTATGGCCTGACCCTGCATTTGTCAGATGTTAACACTGATAAGATGGTTAATGGTACCGTCAATCTATGGGGAAGAACCTTCAACACTTTTGATGGAGGGGTTAGCGTAACACCTTTCCCAGAGGGTACATCTAAAAAAGAAGCTAAGATTACCTCAATAGGTTATGTTGAGCAGTATGTGAATCTGGAATTTGGTGAAAACAATCAGTCTGAAATGTACATAAAGCTTACTCCGACCACTGGGAGCCAGAATAAAGCGCCTGTTGTAGCTATAAAGCAATCGGAGCTCATGATATATACAGATTCTCAGATCCGATTAACTGCAGCAGGATATGACCCGGAAGGTGAAAAGCCGCAATGGAGCTGGACTGCCGAGGATGGAAGTTTTACTACAACAAATACAGATACTGTAATATACAAAACACCATCTTTTGCTGGTAAGACAACGATAACACTGACAGGCACAGATTCTTTTGGCGCTTCTGGTAAGGCAATTCTAAGTCTTGATATTATAAAACGCGGAAGTGACCCTGACCGGAAAAACAGGCCCCCGGACGCTCCAAGTAATCCAACTCCGATTAATGGTTCGGAGCATATAGATTCACCTGTTGTTCTTACATGGAATTGCAGTGATCCGGATGGAGACCTTGTAGATTATTCATTTTTCTTAGGAACTACTGGTGCAAATTTGTCAGAAATAGCTTCTGGCTTAACTGT
>JAZUDR010000024.1:0-2967 GCA_045639725.1 Candidatus Avigastranaerophilus sp.
ACCCAGCAGATTAATACAAAAATCCGCACCCAGAGTTAAGCATATAATGCAGGATTTGCTTGAAGGTCAGCCTTTGGTAACCCAAATAGATGAACAAATAATATTCAATCAGTTAGACAACAATGTTGACGCTATCTGGAGCCTGCTACTGGCCAGCGGTTATTTAAAACCTCAAAAGGTAACAATTGATGAAGAAACCTACGAAAGCACCTACGAACTTGTTTTAACAAACCGTGAAGTAAAATTGATGTTCGAGAAAATGTTTGCAGGCTGGTTCAATAAAGTCGAATATTACAGCGAATTTATTGACTCACTGTTAAAGAATGATGTCCGAATGATGAATCAGTATATGAACGGCGTAGCCCTCGAAACATTCAGTTATTACGATACGGGAAAAGGACTTAGTTTTTCTGCTCCGGAGCGGTTTTACCATGGCTTTGTATTAGGATTGCTCGTTGATATGAGAATGCAGTATCAGATACTTTCAAACCGTGAAAGCGGTTTTGGAAGATACGACGTAATGCTTATTCCCAAAAAGGAAAACTTAAATGCCTATGTTTTGGAATTTAAGGTTTATGACCAGGAAGAGGAAAAAGACCTGGAAGAAACAGTAAAATCAGGTCTGGCCCAGATAAAAGACAAAAACTATGACGCTGACCTCCTCGCCAAAGGAATCTCAAAAGACAGAATCTTCCACTACTGCTTCGCCTTCGAAGGCAAGAAAATACTTATTGGCTAAGTTTCCGCTATAATCAGTCTCTGAATCAATCAGTTTTATAGTTTTTATAACAGAGACGATTATATCTTCTGCCCTCTGGATTCGATGGCAATAATAGATGGCGCCCAGGTCATAACTTCATATCTGTTGCTCCATGTATTAACAGATACGAAATTTACCAAGTCATTATATTCTGTTAATGAAATTTCTTTCTGAGCAGCTAATCTTAGTTTTGCCACAAAATCCTCATATAGATTTTCGCCGTTCTTAGCAATACTTACAAATGGCAGAGAACATAAGTCATCGATTTCTGTGCTCACTACCGGTAAAATAGAACTAATATATTCATAATATTTAATTGGAGAGCAAGGCTTAGTTATATCGTTGGATATGAATGGAATAATGGCAGCATTAGCGTCTCTGTAATATTCAGGCAGTTTATCGTGACGCAACGGGCCGGTGAATATAATGTTTGGATATTTACGCAAATGATTTATATTCAGGAACATGTCATCGTCTGCATTCTCTTCATCGGCAGCCTCTGCCCCACCAATTATAATGAAATCAAATTCAGGACAATTTTTAACAGAATACTCTAAGAGTTTCCAGTCAAACCAGCCAGCCCAAAGAGCCCCTGCATAAATAATTTTTTTCCTTTTTCTTGAGCAGCGCTTTTTATATTCATCAAATGTTGGCATAGATTTCATACAGAAATCATCATATACTGCATTTGGTATTTTAATAAAATTAATGTTATATCTTTTTTTATTTTCTTTTATAAGTGCATCTGTTATTGATGTGCAGCAAAGCGCACTTTTTACATATTCTGATTCTTTTTTACCAAAAATATCATTAGGAAACGCATCCCACTTATCCATCTGGTCATAAAGCGTATTTATACCTAGTTGGGCAGCATGACTGAATAAATCAAACAAGCCTTCTACGGGCACATGCGCCAGAACAAGATCTGGTTTCCAATTTTTTAAGATTTCATTTTCAGTTAAAACCTCTTCTACATCAGCATTTATTCTTTTGTATTTATCAGTACCGGAAATATGCTGTAAAAGTTTTAACTTTGGGTGGCTGAACAAAGGGAAATCACTTATGTTTCCCATATCCGAACCGGATTCAAAAACAAACATGACTTCATTGCCATGAGAAATGGCTTCGTTTACAAAAGCTACCGGCCTTTGTCCACCACAACCATTGAAAGGGTTATAAAAGCTGATAACCAGAATTTTATTTATTAAAGGCAAAGTTTTTATCAAATCTTTTTTTTCGTCATTACACCATTTATTGAAAAAAATAGTCTGATTTTTATAAAATATTTCATTGAAATCCAAATTCTTTGTTGTTTGATGCGGAACATGATTTATATGAATCTGGCGACAAATACAAAGCTTGTAGCCCGCCTTACATATATTAAAAGAAAAATCAGTATCCTCAAAATATGCAGGATCAAATTTTTCATCAAAACCACCTGTCTTATCAACAACTTCTTTTTTAACAAGCATCCCACCAGTTCCTAGATAAGTAACCCCAGTAAAACAGTTTCCTTTGAAGCCAAAAAAATCATTATAATCATCAAAAATCGGGCCAGACACAAAATCATTATTGAGCCATCCACCAGTCCAGCCCACTGCACCTATTTCAGGATGATTCTTGAGAATATCTAATGCAGAAATTAACCAGTTTTCCTGTAAAACAAACTGATCGCTATCCAAGAAACAGACATACTCGCCTTTAGCTTTTCGTAAACCAATATTTCTACCGGAAGCACAACCATTAACTGAATTTTCCAAAAGTATTATTTTATCTTTATATAGAGTTTTTAATAATTCCAATGAACCGTCAGTGCTTCGATTATCAACAACTATCAACTCATATTCCATATTCTTAGAATATTTAATCACTGAGTCCAGACATTTTGTTATTATTTCTTTATTATTGTGGTTAAGAATAATAATACTTACCATAATTAGTTTCCCTGATTGATATAACAAGAAAGCTGGTTCAAAAGTTTCTGCGCAGGTAAACCTCTTCCAACAAATAATCTACCTATTGCATAATCGTTATTACCTGTGAACCAGCAGTCAGAGTTTGCTGTTACTCCATATTCATAATATTTTTCAGCAATTTTTAATACATTCGCAGAATAGTTTCCATAAGGATAAAATATAGCAATGGGTTCTTTTTTTATTAACTTTGAAATCTGACTTTTTGATTCAGACAGTTCAAACTCTATCTGA
>JAZUDR010000025.1:0-17028 GCA_045639725.1 Candidatus Avigastranaerophilus sp.
AATAGAATTGAAGTATTGTCCAGCCAGGTTGGTGATTATCTTGTTAAGTTACAGAGATTTGAAACCGAAATGGCTCAGGCAAAAGAACAGCTTGCTACAAAGGATGCTGAAATTTCTAATCTTCAGAGCAGACTTAATGCTATGCCTCCAGTAGTGAAGAACGAAGATAACACTGTAATCCCTGTTGAAGGCGAAAGTGATGTTATCAGTAGTTTCATAGATTTCTTTGATGGTTTGGATGCCGCTTTGGTTCACAGACCAGACCCAGAACTTCAGGCACTTCATAAAAAGCTTATGGAAAGACTTATTATTCCTAATAAGATTTCTTATATGCCTGTCATTTCTGAAAGCTTTGATGATAGCAGACATTATGCAACAACATATTTCAAGTCTGACAAATTCCCTGAAGGTTGTGTAGTATTTGAAGAAGAAAAAGGCTACACCAAAGATAAAGACGTTGTTATTAAGAAAGCAAAGGTATGGGTTGTTCAGAATCTTTATAAATGTCCAGCCTGTGGCGTTCTTCAGACAAATGCTGAAAGCCGTTTCTGCCATCTTTGCGGTGAACAGATTAAAGCTCCAAACGGTTTGCCGGTAGAACAGTTACCAACCTTTGAACCAAATGCAGTAACTTATCAGAAGTTTGCTGAAAGCATGATTAATAAAGAAGATTATGCTAAGGCAAAGGAATATCTGACTGCTGGTATTGCATTAGAACCGAACAATGTTCCATTGAATATTGCTATGGCTGATATATTGACTAAGGAATCTGAATACGATGAAGCTATGAAGTATCTGAAGCTTGCAAACGGTTTGAAACCAGATTCTAAGACTCAGGAAAAGATTGCTAATCTGGAAAGCAGACTTAGTATTCTTGCTAAAGCTAAGGAACACAAGCTTTCACCAGAAGAATACGAAAAGCTGTTACTCCTTATTCAGAAATAATTACACCGCATTAGTTGAAGGTATTTATTTATGGCAGAAAACGAACAGAAGTTACTCTCTAAGGCTTATGAGCCTGTTGATGTTGAAAATTCTATTTATGCTAAGTGGGAAGAACATAAGTGCTTCCATGCACATGAAGATTCTCCAAAGCAGAAATACAGTATTGTAATTCCTCCTCCAAATGTTACTGGTATGCTCACTATGGGGCATATTCTCAATAACACTCTGCAGGATATTCTTATTAGATATCATAGAATGTTAGGCTTTGAAGCCATGTGGGTTCCTGGCACAGACCATGCTGGTATTGCTACTCAGAATGTAGTTGAAAAGGCTCTCGCAAAGGAAAAGCTCACCAGACACGACTTAGGCAGAGAAAAATTTGTTGATAGAGTTTGGGAATGGAAAGAAAAATACGGTGGAATCATTCTCAAGCAACTTCATAAGCTCGGTTGTTCCTGCGACTGGGATAGAGAACGCTTCACAATGGATGAAGGCCTTAGCAAGGCTGTTCAGAAGACTTTCATTAAGCTTTACAATGATGGTCTTATTTATAAGGGCAAATACATCATTAACTGGTGTCCTCGCTGTCGCACAGCTCTTTCTGACGAAGAAAAGATTCCGGAAGATACTAACGGTCATCTCTGCTATATGCATTACCCCTGCAAAGATGGCAAGGGTGCTATCCAGATTGCTACTACACGCCCAGAAACCCTTCTTGGCGATACTGCTGTAGCCGTTAATCCTTCTGATGAACGCTTTAAAGATATGATTGGCAAAACTGTTGTGGTTCCTTTTGTAAACCGCGAAATTCCAGTTATTGCTGATGACTATGTTGATAAGGCTTTTGGTACCGGTGCTGTTAAGATTACTCCAGCTCATGACCCCAATGACTTTGAAGTAGGCCGCAGACATAATCTTGAACAGATTATCGTTATGGACGAAACTGGCGTTATGAATGAAAACGCTGGCGAATTTAAGGGCTTGGATCGCTTTGAATGCAGAGAAGTAATCGTTAAGAAATTGGAAGAAATGGGTCTTCTTGATAAGATTGAAGACCATCAGCTTGCCGTTGGTCATTGTGAACGCTGTAAGACCATTATTGAACCATATCTCTCTGATCAGTGGTTCGTAAAGATGAAACCATTGGCTGTTAAAGCCATTGAAGCATATAAGAACGGAACTCTCCGCTTTACTCCAGCTCGCTGGGGCAGCGTATATCTCCACTGGATGGAAAACATCCGTGACTGGTGCATCAGCCGCCAGCTTTGGTGGGGTCACAGAATTCCAGCTTATACCTGCAGCCACTGTCATGAAGTAATGGTTGCTGCAGAACAGCCGGCTAAGTGCTCTAAGTGTGGAGCTACTGACGGAATCAAACAGGATAATGACGTTCTTGACACTTGGTTCTCTTCTTGGTTGTGGCCTTTCTCAACTATGGGCTGGCCGGAAGATACCGAAACTCTGAAGAAATTCTTCCCGACAGATACTCTTGTAACCGGTCCTGATATTATTTTCTTCTGGGTTGCCAGAATGGTAATGTCTAGCTATTACTTCCTTGATGAATGCCCATTCCACGATGTTTATTTCACAAGCATAGTTAGAGATATGAAGGGTCGTAAGATGAGTAAATCTCTTGGTAATAGCCCAGACCCGTTAGATATTATTGAAAAATATGGTGCAGACGCTCTTAGATACACTATTGTATCTCTTGCACCAGTTGGCCAGGATATTAAGTTTGCTGAAAACAAGGTTGAAATCGGTAAGAACTTTGCCAATAAGCTTTGGAACGCTTCACGCTTCGTTCTTATGAACCTTGAAGGTGCTGATGTAAGCATTAAGAATAAGCTTCCAGAAGCCAGCAAGCTCAGTGAAGTTGATAACTGGATTATTTCCAGAATGAATTACACTGTTGACCAGGTTAGATCACTTCTTGTTGAAGGCAATTTCAGATTCAATGACGCCCTTAAGGCTGTCTATGAATTCATTTGGAATGACTTCTGCGACTGGTATATCGAAATGAGCAAATCTGTTCTCTTTGGAAAGGATGCTGAAAGAAAAGCTACTGTCCAGCAGGTATTACTCTCTTGCTTAGACGGAGCTCTCAAGGTTCTCCATCCATTCATGCCATTCGTAACAGAAGAAATCTGGCAGAAACTTCCAGGTGCAGAAGGCTTCCTAATGCAGTCAGCTTTCCCAGAAGCAGATAACTCCAGAGTTAATGCTGACCTTGAAAAAGAAATCAGTGAACTTATGGAAGCTGTCCGCGTTATCAGAAACTGCAGAGCATCTGCTAATATTTCACCAGCTAAGAAGCTTACAATCAGAGTTGTAGATAATGGCAGTCTCAGCAACGTTTATACTAAGCAGACTGCTATGATTAGCGCTCTTGCCGGTGTTGAAAAGTTCGAAATCGTTGACAAGAAACCAGTTGGTCACTTGGTTGGCCTTGCTGGTAACACAGAAATCTGTATTGACCTTGCTGGTGTAATTGATATCGCTGTTGAACTCGCCAGAGTTACAAAAGAAATCGAAAACACTGAAAAGAATATGGCCAAGATTGCATTCAAGCTTGACAACGAAAGCTTTGTAAGCAAAGCCCCAGCAGAAGTTGTTGAAAGAATCAGAACTGACGTTGAAGGATACAAGCAGCAGCTTGCTAAGCTTAATGAATATCAGAACGAACTTAAGAATATTTAAGTGAATAATTGATTGCAGCGCAATCACAGGAGATAAATATTATGTCACAGATTGAACTTAAACTTCCTGATGGAAAAGTATTGGAAGTTGAATCAGGTTCTACCGTATTAGACGTTGCAGCTCAAATCGGCGCTGGCCTTGCTAAGGCAAGTCTTGCCGGTAAAGTAAATGGCAATGTCGTTGACTTGAGATTCCCACTTACTGAATCTGCTGATTTTGAAATTATTACTACAAAATCACCGGAAGCCAACAACGTTTGCCGCCACTCAATGGCCCACATCATGGCTGAAGCAGTTCAGAAGATGTTCCCAGATGCACAGTTTGGTATTGGTCCTGCTATTGAAAATGGTTTCTATTATGATTTTCAGCTCCCAAGAGCTTTGACTCAGGAAGACCTTGACTCAATAGAAAAAGAAATGGACAAAATCATTAAGGCAAAGTCTCCATTCGTTCGCAAAGAACTCTCTAGAGACGAAGCTCTTAAGATGTTCCGTGAAACTAATCAGCCATTTAAGGTTGAATTGATCGAAGACCTCCCAGCAGACGCTACAATTACTACCTTCACACAGGGTAGCTTCACTGACCTCTGCCGTGGTCCTCACGTTCAGGATACTGGCGCAGTTAAATACTTCAAGCTTCTGAGCGTAGCTGGTGCTTACTGGCGTGGCGATGAAAAGCGCCCAATGCTCCAGAGAATTTACGGTACTGCTTTTGCTAACAAAGACGACCTCAAAGATTATCTCACTCAGCTTGAAGAAGCTAAGAAGCGCGATCACCGCAAGCTTGGTAAGGAACTTGACCTCTTCTCTACTCAGGAAGATGTTGGACCAGGTCTTGTTTTCTGGCATCCAATGGGAGCTAGAATAAGACACGTTATCGAATCTTTCTGGAAAGAACAGCATTACAGAAACGGTTACGAACTTCTTTATACACCTCATATCGGTCAGAGCTGGCTTTGGGAAACCAGTGGTCACTTGAAGTGCTACAAGGATGCTATGTATAACCCAATGGATATTGATGGTCAGAACTACTTCATCAAGCCGATGAACTGCCCATTCCATATCATGATTTATAAGTCTCAGATGCGTTCTTATCGCGACCTTCCATTCAGATGGGCTGAACTTGGTACTGTATACAGATACGAAAAGAGCGGCGTTCTTCACGGTTTAATGCGTGTTAGAGGCTTCACTCAGGACGATGCTCATATCTTCTGCGCTGAAGAACAGGTTGAAAGCGAAGTTAAGACTATCCTTGATTTCAGCTTGAAGCTCTGGAAGGCATTCGGCTTCACTAAGATTAAAGCTTATCTTGCAACCAGACCAGAAAAGGCTGTTGGCGTTGAAGACAAGCGCTGGGAAATTGCTACTGAATCCTTGAAGAGAGCAATTGTTGAATCTGGCCTTGATTGGGAAGTTGATGAAGGCGGCGGAGCTTTCTACGGTCCAAAGATTGACCTTAAGGTAAGAGACGCTATCGGTCGTGAATGGCAGATGACTACTATTCAGTTCGACTGGAACCTCCCACAGCGCTTTGATATGACTTATGTTGGTTCTGACGGTGAAAAGCATCAACCATACATGATTCACAGAGCTCTCCTTGGTTCTCTTGAACGCTTCTTCGGCGTTATTACAGAACACTATGCTGGCGCTTTCCCACTGTGGCTGGCTCCAGTTCAGGCTGTTGTTCTTCCTATTGCTGAATGCCATATCGACTATGCTAAGAAGGTTATGGCTGATATGAGAAAGCTTGGCATCCGCGTTGAAATCGACGATAGAAATGAAAAGATCGGTAAGAAGATTCGCGAGGCTCAGCTTAAGAAGATTCCATTCATGCTTGTTCTTGGTGAAAACGAAGCCAAGGACGGAACCATCACAGTTAGAATGAGAAATGGTGAAAACATCACCGGTATCAAGCTTGATGATTTCGTAAAAGAACAGGAATGGAAAAAAGAAAATCTCGACTAATATAACAAACTGAAACAAAGCCTTTCCCCTTTTGGGGAGAGGCTTCTCAACCTAAGGTTGGGAAAACATGAGGGGAATTTATGAAAAGGTATCTGCTAATTTTATTCTTTTTTACAATGATGGTTTCTTGTGCTTTTGCTCAGGAAGCAGATACCCAGGAATACGATACTGATGCTGTTAAAGCTCAGCTTTTTGTTCAAAAGGGTGATAAGGCTTTTGCAAACGGCGAATTTGACGAAGCTGTTGCTGCTTATGAAGACGCGTATAATACCTGTAAAAGCAATGTTCAGCCTCTTCTGAAATTGGCAACTATACTTTCTAAGGTAGGAATGTATGATCTTGCCGGGAAGCGTTTGCGTGAAATTCCCATTGAAAGACTAAATCCTACTGGTCAGTCAGAAGTTTTGACCCTTATGGGCAAGGTTGCTATTGCAAAGAATGCCTTAGGTGAGGCCGGTGATAGCCTTAGAAAAGCTATAAAAGTAGAACCTGGAAATACTTCTGCAAGAATACGTTTGGCAATGGTTAACCTTATGGTTGGTATGACCAGCCGTGCTGAAGAGCTGCTTGCAAATGAACATGACTTCCAGAACTATGGCGCAGACGAATTGGGTATGTGTCTTGCAATTGATTTTTACACAGCCAATTTTGGTAGGGCATATGATACCTGTGCAAAGCTTGGTAAACACTATATTGAAGCACATCCAAGAAGCAATTTCATTGAAATAGTTCAAAAACAGCCTATTTTCTTGTTTATTAGCTATTTACCGCTATTTTTAAGTAAATCAATCTTAATATTCTATTTTATTTTCCTTTTTACTGCATTAGGTATGAGTGCTAATGCTTTAACAAGAAAAACCACAATGTGGCATGTGGTTACCTTTGTTTTTGTTGGCACAGCTTTGATGGTTGTGGCTAATAATTATTGCATAAAAGACGTTTATAATGCATTGCTGACTAATTATTGCTACATATTTGACGGCATCTGGATATTGCCAAAGATTATTATTGCAATGCATCTGGTTGCTTTATCACTCTTTTTTATTTTCCCGATATTCAAGGTGCTCAAAGAAAATATGCGCCCAGCTACCTATGAATTGCTGGGAATCTGGATGTTCTGTTTCTTCTTTGGGATATTTGTTCTTTCATTCCAAAGCCATCTTGAAGGGGCCTCCAGATTTGTATATATGCTTGTCGGACTTTTCTGCAGCATGCTTTCCGCGTTGATTATGCCGTTGGGTAGACTCGTTGTTTACAATATTTCTGAACTTACTGGGCTTAAGGTTCTTGGTAATGTTAGTGAATCCCAGGTGTCAGAAGGATGTCTCAGCTTTACTGATGCTAAGATTATGCAGGCAAAGATGTGGAATGACATTGATAAAGGTATGCTCGAAGAAGCAATATCTGCTGGACGCAAATACGGCAATATTGATAATCTGAGAAGTTTTCCCGGCTTCTGGACTGCCTTGATAGTTGCTCAGATCTGTAATGAAGATTACGATTCTGCTGCCAAGAATCTTGCAAACTATTCACAGATTTTTAGTGGCACTGAATATTGCGAAATAGGTCAGATTTATGAAGCATTCCTAAAAACAGAAAAGGGTGACTTCCCAACAGCTTATAAGCTTGTAAATTCAATTTCTCCTGAAAGAGCGCAGAGCTTGAATCTTGATGAATCTGCAACATCACTTCTAGTGCTTGCAAGATGCAGCCTTAGCGTGCGTGATAATGTTCTTGCTCATATTAACTTCAACAAAGCCTACGCAACTGCTAAGTCTCCGTATCTTAAGCTTATTGCACTGGCTGATATGGCTGAACTCGACTGCCAGATGAAAGCTAAGCAGGCAATGCTGAAATGGACACGCCAACTGGTTAATATGCCAGGAGAAGGTAGATGTAAAACCTATAAGAATCTTATTAATTCAATGGCCGCTCATTGTGAAGGAAGAGAAACAGATGCTTGTCAACTGGCTAAGGAATGCCTTAAGGATAATTTTAAATGTGGCAAGGCTGTCTGTTGGTATGGTCACCTTCTTTGTCTGAACGATAAGACAGGTGAAGCAGAAGAACTTCTTAACAGAATGACACCAGGAAGCTATTGTGCAGAAAAATTAATGACTGAAGTCACTTCTAAGGGCCTGATATAACCGTTTTATAAATTATGGCTGAAACAGATAACAAAAATAAAGAAGAGGCAAAAAAGGAGCCTGATAAAAAGGAGCCTGATAAAAAGGAGCCAGATAAAAAGGAAGAGCCTGCGAAGAAAGCGCCGGAGCCAACTCTTCCCGCCTCCAAAGAAGAAGCAAATAAAAAACTCATAGACCTGCTTTGTCTGATTGGCACTATAATTGCTATTGGTGGGGCTGTATCCATAGGTCTTAATAAACTGCCTAAGAATATCTTGGTTCTTATCCAGAAGTATTTTTCTTATTTTTATGTATTTGCTATTGCAGGTATTTTAGGTGCTGTTGGTGAAAAGAATGCTATAGCGTTCCTTGGCTTCCTGCTTCCGTTCTTTATGGCTGCAACCACTATTTTGATGCTGGTTAAGCCAAACCAGTTTTCTATCTACGAATGGTGGGAACAGTATTCCGTGATGGTTCTGTTCACCGCAGGGGCTCTTTTTTATCTGTATATTAAATTTGAGAATCTTAAGAAAAATGGACCCGCTGTTGTTGATACAGCTGGCAGTATTACGGGTAGCGACGGAAATCTTAAGGCCAGAGTTGATCCAGCATTGGCTGCTAAATACCGTGCTGAACAAGCTAAAAAAAATGGCAAGGAAGAAGCATTTGATGCTGCATTAAAAGCAGCTGGCGGTGATAAAGAAAAAAAGCCGTCGTCAGGTGAAATTGGAGTTCCGGGCGTAGCAAAATCTTCCAATCCGAATGATGGAAAAGCACCGACTCCGAAGGCTCCTGCTGAAACTAACGAAGAACGTATGGAACGTGAAGTCAGGGAAATGCGCGAAGACTTCAATAAAAGATCAATGCGTCTTACTACGACATTGATGCGTATCAAGAACCTGACAAAAAGCCTTGACCGTGACCAGATATTTGCGAACACGGTTGAAATTATCACGAAAGGGTTGGACGCAAAGCGTGTTCAACTGCTTCTGAACGACGAAAAGGATGGTAAACTCCACGTTGTTAAAGCAACTGGCATGAAGCCGTCCGAATACAAGAATTTTGAAGTTCCTTATGAAGAAGTAAGCATGATTACCCATCTGCTTAATCAGAAAATTAACGAAGTAACGGGTGGGGCAGGTGCCTTCGGTGTTAAGGAATGTGAAATGGATCCCCAGATGAAGGGGCTTATCGGAAAAGGTGTTTTGAATACAATTCTGGCTGCTCCAATCTACGCAGAAGGAAAGCTTTTTGCTATCATCAACGTAGAAGAAATGAATAACCCCGACTATACCAGAGACGATCAGAACCTTTTGACAACATGCGCTGACGTAGCCGGTCTCGTTATGAAGAATGCAAAGCTCTACTCTGCTACTATGGAAGACCTGGTTTCAGCTCAGAAGTTAAGTGAAGACCAGTTGAAAAAGAATGAACAACTTAAGGGCAGCTTGAGCCGTATCGTTTCTCCTAGTGTTGCGCAGATGATCATGTCAGACCCGTCGGCTTTGAAGCTTGGCGGTAAAAAATGTGAAGTTACAATGTTTTTCTCCGATATCCGTGGCTTTACTAAGATGTCTGAAAATATGGACCCTACAGATATCGTTGAACAATTGAACGTATATTTTACAAGAATGACAGACATTCTTATGGAACTGGACGGGACTCTTGATAAATACGTAGGTGACGAACTTATGGCATTATTTGGAGCTCCGGTTGCTCGCAGTGATGACCCAATCAGAGCAGTTCTCTGCGGCGTCAGAATGTTGGAAGCCCTATACGAATTGCAGAAAGTATGGGAAAAGGAAGGCAAGCCTATTATTCAGATTGGGGTTGGCATTAATACTGGTATTGTTACGGCTGGATACATGGGGTCTGAAAAAGCGCTTTCCTATACTGTTATTGGCGACAATGTTAACCTTGCAGCCCGTATCATGGCTCAGGCCAAAGGTATGGAAATGTTCATCACGCGCGATACTTATGAACGCGTTAAAGACTATTTTGATATTGAACAGCGCGAATCAATAATGGTTAAAGGTAAATCAATGCCTATCGAAATTTTCTGCGTTAAAAAGGTAAAAGCTGGCGTTGATATGACTCAGGTTATCGGTAAAGATGTTGGACATATTGCAACAGAAATTCCTAGTGATAAGCCTAAGGCTGCTCCTGCTCAGCAGCAGAAGCCAATGACGCTGCCGCCTGGCATGAAGGAAGAAGATATGAAGCAGAACGTTCAGATAGAAGAAGTTAAGATGATTGAATGTTCTAACTGCGGTCAGCCAAACCCACCACAAGAAAAGTTCTGCACCAAGTGTGGTATGCCTATATTCTAATGAGAATGCAGTCCGATGGGCTGTGAGTGAATAAAAACAAAAGCCCCGAGCTCTTGGCTCGGGGCTTTTATTTTTATTCAACTATAATCCTGTAATTTTCCGGCATCTTGAAGTTGTATCTGCTTATGTAGTCGTTGAATCTTTCATCATCTATCTGCTTAGATTCATCAGATTCTTCTTCGGCCTTAGATTTGTCCTTAGGCTTTTCAGCTTTCTTTTCACGCTTCTTCTGAACTGCCTTTCTGGCTTCTACCTGCTTACGACCCTTCTCAGCGACTTGGGCTCGCTTTTCAGGATTGTTGAAGATTTCTTCAATTTCCTGATTTGCTTTTTCCATAGTCTGGTAGGAATCATTAGCTTCTGGCTTCTGTTCTTCGGCTTCCTGAGGCTGAACTACTTTAACTGGTTCTTCTTCTGGAACTACAGCCTGCTCAATTTCTTCTTCGGCCACAGCTTCTTTCTTGGGATGCTGTTCTCTGTATTTGGCTACAGAATCTGCTAGAAGCTGACCAGGAACGTAATCGTCTGTTGGAGCTACTGTAGCTTCTTCTTCGATAGGCTTGGCTTCCTCAAAGGTTGCAGCTTCTGCTTTTTCTTCTGAAGCAACCGGAGCTTCTTCCGTAGAAGCTTTCTGCTCTTGCTCGCGTTCCTTTACTCTGGCGCGCATTGCTTCAATAGCTTCTTGGTTCTGTTTACGCAATTCTGCTTTAACAGCTTCATTATCAAAGCTATAAATAACTTCGTCTGCCAGATTGTTGGCTATATCGTTCAAGGCTTCATTATCGGTCTGGTCAATAACCTGAATGTCGGCATTGGCTTCAATGACAACTTCTGTTTCTGGAACAGTAACGTCATTAGCTTCTGCTTCATTTTCAGCCTTTTGGGGTTCAATAGGAGCTGGTGAACTGTCGGAATAGAACTTTTCTCTGAATCGTTCCAATGCAGCAGCAAGTTCCTTACCAGGAACGTAAGTTTCTTCTACGGCAGCTTCCTGTGCTTTTTCTTCTGCAAGAATTCGCGCACGCATTGCTTCAATTGCCTGATGCGCTTCTTGAGATAATGCAAACAGGTTCGCTACTGGAAGTATACACAAAAATACTGTGACCAATAGTATTTTTTCTATTTTCTTCATCATAGCTCCTAAAATTTTCACACAATAATACTACACCATTCGACATAAAATTATCAATATTTTATCTTTTGGCAATAAATATTTTTGCTTTTGTTGCAAAATTATTTAAACAATGTAAAATGTTCTATAGGAAAATAGTATGAAACAAAAACAAAACAGTTTACTACCAGTTATATTGCTTCTGCTTGTTATGGCTATTGGCGTAACGGCAGTGGCTCTGATTAGTATTTCCGAAGAAAAGGACGAGGAAGTAGAGGTTCCGGAACCACCTAACCTTTATTCTTCTTCACAGCATGTTATTGGCACTGGTAATAAGTTGGGCACATATTTCCCGGCGGGGAAAATGCTTGCAGACTTTTTTAATAGCAGACTGGACGCTAAGGGCGGTTCTTTTAAGGCTTTTGAAACCAACGGCTCTGTAGATAATATCCAGCTTTTACAGAGTGGAAGAATACAGTTTGGTATGGCTGAAGCACGTATTGCCAAGGAAACATATGCTAAGAATCAAAATATCAGAGTAGTATGGCCACTTTGGCTTGATGTTGTGCAGTTACTTAAACCTCCGGCCGATTTAATTCCTAATTATGAATTCCCTGGTAAAATGAAAGGCTTCATTGGTCAGAAGAACTCCTCTACAGCAAGAACATCAATAGAAATATTTGAAGCCTTGGGTATTTCTGGCAGACACAGTGTTAACATTCCTACTAATAGTGTTCTTGGGGCAATCGGAGACGGCAGACTTAGTTTTGCCATGATTCAGGCGGGTATTCCTAATCAGACTGTTTCAGACGCAATAATTTTCAATCAATGCGGCTTAGTCAGCTTTACACCTGAACAGATTACTCAGATTCAGAGTAAGGTCTCGTCTTCTATACCTTATAATATACAGGCAGGTTATTATAAGGAAGGTCAGCCCGAAATAAACACTATTGGTATTCCAAATGTGCTTGTAACGACTACTGAAACATCACCAGAACTTGTTGAATATGTTACAGAAATGCTTGTGATTGGTTGTCCAAGATTGAAGAGCAGTTTTAAGGCTTTTGATACTGTGCCTTCAGACTCTGATATTGCTTTGAAGATTTTGGAAGAAACAGGCGTTCCATTACATGGCGGCACAAAACGCTGGCTTGAAAAAAATACCAAGCCCGCAAAGGAAGGTGACGCCAAATGATGCTATCTTCTAGGAATACAAAAGGCTTGAATCGCAAGGGCATCGTTATGTTTGTTGTTCTTGGCGCAATACTTGTTCTTGGTGTGCTAGTTTTTTCTTATAACTTTTTTGTAAGGGGAAAATTCAACGAAAGTCGCGAAATTTTGATGCATCTGCGCGCTTCTAAGTGTGCTCAGGCTGTTTCGACCTATGTGTTTACCCATTTGCTAAGCGATTTGCAGGCTTCTTCAGATGATACCAATGCCGGTGACATTCTTCGTGAAAAGGTTTTTGTAAGCAATGACAAGAGTCAGTTGAGTGAACTCATAAAAGAAGAATGGTTTGATAAGATAGGCTGTAACGATTTGGTTCACAGCCTGCTTGATGGGACTGTTGGCAATGAAGAGATAAATTGGGACGTAGAATTTGGTTTTACAGATATAAAGACATTGAGCAGTCTGAATAGCGATGAAAATGTTTTCTTCTTCCCGATGGAAAAGGTTGGAAGATTAACAATAAAAGTTACGATAATGATTGGTCATAGCAGAGAAATCTGGCAGGAAACCAGACCTTTCAAGGTTGTGACACCGTTCCCAACCCCTTTGACAAAGTTCTCTTTCTATTGGAAGGACGGAGTTGAAGTAACAGATCCTTACTGCTTTAACAATGTAATTGTTAATTCTGATAATGGTAAGCCTGTTAGTGGAAGCAAGTATCCATTTATATTTGATAATGGTTCCGGTGTTGGTAACGATAATCAGGATGAAGATTTGTGGAAATATCGTGGCTGGATTTATGTAGGTGGAAGTGACCTCTGTCTGAATCGTGCCTGTGGCGATCTCAAGTATGGTCAGCGATATTACTCTTACCCTAGAGGAACAGCAGCACCTTCTACTCTGATGCTTGATTTCCATGGCGGAGATAAATTAGATAATATAACAGAAAAAGAAAGCGATAGACTTGGTTTTAGAGTTGCTCACTGGGGATTTTCTGATGCTGTTGTCACAAATGGCGATGACAACATGTGGAAAAAAATTCTTAAGGGCGAGTTTGAAGAAAACCCATATGATACTAATAAAACTTATTGGCAAAGCTCTTCATTGCATTTATTCAGTGAGTTAAATGTCTTAGATAGCAATGCTTCAAACTTTGTTCCTAGCATTACCAGAGTAACAGGCAAGGTTCAGGACCGTTTCATGGAAATGGGCTATTTACTGCCAATTAATTCGAGCACATCAATATTTGGTGCGGTAATCAATTATTACGATAAGGAATCCTTCGAGGAAGCTAGAAGTGACGATGAGTCTTCCGACGTTCGTATATTGGAAAACAATTCCATAGACGAATTCCTCTTTTTCCCGAAAGGATTTGATTATGAAAAGGATATGGTATTAGCTCGTAATCTTCGTAGCTATTTCTGTAACCGTGATTTTAAGTATAATGACTATACCAATCCTAATGAAGTTTCATACCGCAATGTAATGAGCAAGATTCTGATGCACGGTATTGATGAAATATATGATGTTATTGCTGCATATTCAGTAAATTCAAATAATATTAACCTGCCACCGACTAAGTTAGTTCCAAGAACTACAGAAATGTCTTTTAATCCTCCTGATAACAATATTGATATGGGAGTATTGCCAGATTCAATGAAGGACCTGAAAATAGACAAGATAGGTGACGTGGAAGATACTACTTTGGGATTGAAGCTCAGAACCTGTTATGTTCTGAACGGAACCTCCGAAGAAATACAGAACGCTCTTTTGACGGTATTTGGTTCTAATTCCAACGGTTTTGGTCTGAATCTGAATAACCTTGTCTATAGAATGAACAGCAAGGATGAAATGGTTAACCTTGGAAGTAATTTGAGTGTAAAAACTCCAGGCACTATTTTCAGTGATGGTCCAATAACAATAGGCTCCTTTGCTAAGACTGGTGAACCTGATAAGGTTCCTATGATGGTGTTAGCAGGTAACGGCGGTATATCTATTGATAACGCTGGCGATAATGAAATCAGAGCTTATCTTGTGGCTTTAGGCGAAGGTGGAACTGTAAAAGCTAATAATGCCGGTGCACCTCTTTATATAAGAGGTGGTATGGCTGTGAAGACTTTTTCTCCGGATAATCTGCCCAATGCCGGTGGTTATCTTGCATACAATCTGAATCTAGATCCGACCAACAAAGATGGTAGATTTACTAAGTTCTTCGGAGTTGCATTTGGACCAAAAGGAGGCAAGCTGTGAAAAAACGTGGTGTAAGCCTTGTTGAAATACTTATTGCAGCGGCTATTCTTTTTGCTGCCATGGTTCCTCTATGGGGACTCATGGGGTCTTCTCATCAGCAGGTTATGCGCTCTGCTGATGAAGTTAAGGCAAGCCAGCTTGCTGTTGAAATAATGGAACAGCTTGAAAACTCACACTGTCCGGAATGTCTGCCAGAAGACGATGCAATGCAGGAATACAGCCTTAGCTCCGGAGGAGTTGTTACTATTGGTAATGAACCATCTGTGACTATTAAAATAAGCACATTTGAAGAATATTTTATGCCAAAGCTGTATGTGACAGCGTCTACACTTGCAGACAGCTTTACAGGAACAAGGGCTATTGGTCGTATTGTTGCTTTAACTATTCAATATAGAAGCAAAGAAGGCAGAGATCAGGAATATGTATTGAGAGGCTTTGTAAGTGCAAACAGATAAGAAAAAAGGCTTTACGATAGTGGAACTTCTTATGGGATTGGCGGTTTTATCGGCAATCATAGGCATCGTTATTACAATGATGTCTAGAGGAGCTTCTAATGTTCAAAAGGGTAGTTTCACAGCCTTGGCTGCTAATCAGGCAGCCTGGATCTGCTCTGTAATAAGAAACGATATGGCTCGCTCAGATAGCTCTAACATAGAATTTGAAGGCAGTGACGGTAATGTGTGGAGTGGTAATACCACATTCAAGGTTGTTATTGAAGGTGGAACAGCATCATATTCTCTTGAAAAACGTGGTGCTAAAAATAAGGTTTTTGTCAGAAAATTTGTTGCTTCCAATAGCGGAACTGCATTTGCTGCTTCTGATAATAAGCTTCAGACCTTTGGTGATGAATATATGACTGATATGACAGTTACGTTAGCAACAGACAGTAGTTATATTATTAACATAACCATGGATGAACCTGGTAAGCATGAAAAAGATGGCGAAGAACATGAATTCAAGTGGACTACTACCATTTATCCGCCTGAACCGAGTGGTATGGAACAATACTGGATTCCTACAGTAGAAGGCTCTAGTGAAGATTAATGAGTGAGGATAAGAAATGAGACGAAAGGAAATTCTTAAAGTAAGCAGACTTTATTGTTTTGTTTTGTCTGTTGTTATACTCATTTTCATGACTGGGTGCTGTGCCTCAAAATATAGCTATTTTACCTATAGAAAAAAAGGTGAAGCTGCTTTAATGGCCAAGGATTATAAGAAAGCGCAGAATTATTACTCTATCATTTATAAAAATGAATCCAAGAGCGAAAAT
Organism: Candidatus Avigastranaerophilus sp.; assembly: GCA_045639725.1. GTDB lineage: Bacteria > Muiribacteriota > Ozemobacteria > Ozemobacterales > Ozemobacteraceae > RUG334. Next base: position 15,864 of record JAZUDR010000025.1, read on the forward strand.
ATCAACACGGAACGCACAAACTGGGCTTTTTATAGACTAGGTGTTATTGCAGAACTAATGGGTGACGTAAAGAGAGCCCGCGGTTATTATTGGGGCGATGCTATTGATGAAGGCTTTTATGCAAATGAAAGACTCATTGGCTGGTATGCTCAGGGTGGCTGGACACGCATGGACGAAACAGACACTCCAAGAACACTTGATGAAATCCTGGAATTTGAAAAGACAGAACCACCTGAAGTAGAAGAAGCTCCTGTTGAACGCAAAAAGGAAATTATCGTTCAGCCGAGAAGGCGTGCTGTTATTAACAGACCGAATACAGACGGCGTTATTACAAAGACCTACAATGGTTCTGTAACTCCACCTGCCCCCGGCACTCCTGAACCCTTCCGCGTCTCTTACTGAAGTGAGAAGCCGGAAGCAGGACATTGCTTCTATATCAAGAGAGTATAAGGTAAGTTTCAACAAGCTTTTGGCTATTAGCTATTGGCTGTTGGCCGAGAGCAACCCCCAACCCCTAGTCCCTTTTCAAACAGTATTGAAATATTTCCGCTTTAGTTATAAACTAACCTATATAAAACATACAATCATCAAGGAGTTCCTATGGCAAGAACCGTAAGTCGCTATAAAAGACTTTGTGACGCTTATGACCAGGGTATTAAGGAATGTCTCGAATACCAGAATGAATGCCGTGATTTCGTTCATGAATTGAAGAATTCAATCGTAGAAAGCCTGGGTTGCCGCGAAACAAAGGTTTACATGTTCCCACCAAGCACTGGTTTTGTTCCTGAAGGCGGTCACCTTCACGGTGATGAATTCGATACTGAATTCGGTGAAAACGGAACAGCTGCTATAGGCTTTGCTATTAATGTTAACGGCAAATCCCTTGAAGAAAAATACTTCACTTTCCTTATTGTATTCAAGAAAACAGGCAAGACCATCACATTCAATGTTGATGATAACAAGGATTTCAAGAATACTAATGAAGGTGTTAAGGAATTCTGCGATTACCTGTTCAAGGAAGCAGAAAAGAATCTGCTGGGCCGCTTGAAGAACTTCCTGCACTCACCAGAAGATGCTTCAAAACCAATTGGTTTTAGGGCAAGTATGACAGAAGATAAAAAATAACTTGTTTTTAAGCAAAAAAAGCAATGAATCATAAATTTGG